>JANMCE010000088.1:0-37238 GCA_031360915.1 Actinomycetes bacterium
GACCCGTCGGGGAGATCCTCGACCGATTCGAGACCGATGTTGTCCTTCATCCGCCACAACAGATCCGCCCCGGTCGTAGCTGCTTTCTGCCAGGCTTCGAAGCTGTAGAACCCTCGGTCAGCCAGACACAACATCTCTTTCGTGAGCCGGCCAAGCAACTCTCGCGACAGAGCGTTCTCCGAGGTGGTGTACGGCCCGATGACCGCTTCGAACATGGCGTGAGTGCCACACTCCGCCAAAGCAACCACCCTGGCCTGAGGGAACGCCGAGCGTTCCCCCTTCATCACCCCAGGCCGACCGAAGAACCCGTCGTTCGCTGGCGTGTCAGCCAAATCAAGACAGGTCCCATCAATTGCCACCAAACGACGACCCGCCAGCCAACAACCCGGCGTCATCTTCGAAGCCAACGGACGCGCGACCCGTTCGAACAGCAACGCCATCGGTGCGAACCCGAGACGTTCCCTGGCGTGAAAGATCGCCGGTTTACTCGCCAACCGCGCCGGACGATCCTCACGATCCGCCCACGCCACCCCATCAGAAATCAGAGCCAACACATCCTCATACGAGCCCTCCGAATGCAACGCCATCCCCATCGCGAAATACGCCATCGATCTCGCCGGCAACGACCGACGCCGCTGCTCAGTCCGGCCGCACTCCGCGATCACCCCATCAACCAACCCCGCCGGGAACACCCTCATCAACACACCAACCGACACCAAATCCGCCAACCGGCGATCCGACTCAGGCTTCTTCCAACCAGAACGAGGCATACCCCAAACTACACCCGTGTAACACTAAGATAACGGTATTGGGGCTAGACGGGGATGCCGATCTGCGGGGCCGGGAGGCGAAGAGTGAAGAGGGCGCCGATGCCCGCGGGCGAATCGTCACAGGTGAGGGTGCCGCCGTGTTCGGTCGCGATGGCTCGGCTGATGGCGAGACCGAGGCCGAGACCCTCGTTGTCGCTCAGCTTCGCCGTGTCGAGACGCACGAACCGGTCGAAGATGCGTTCCCGATCAGCGGGAGGCACGCCGACGCCCTGATCCTGCACCTTGGCCAGAATCTCGTGGATGGCGACCTCGATGGTGACGGTCACCTCACCACCCGTCGGGGAAGAGCGGACCGCGTTGTCGACAAGGTTTCCCAACAGCACACCAACACGGGCCTGATCGCCCAGAACCGGCGCGATGGTGAGGCCGAGTTGATTCAGTTTCACCGAACGGTCCGGAGGCACGGTGGCCAGAAGGCTGTCGACAACCTTGGCCAAATCGACCGGGCCGAACTCGTGCTCGGGGAGCAGTTGATTGGCCCGGTCACGCTCAAGAAGATCGTGCACGAGGTCGCTCAGCCGGTGAGTGCCGGAGGCAAGCTCGTGGTATTCGCGTTCACGTAGTCCGGCCGGATCCGCCACGACGGTGTCTACGCACTCCTCCACGAGCGGCGGGTCGAGCCGATAGCCGGCACCGCGCACGGTGCGAATGAATCGCGGCCCGTGCGCGTCAACCTTGCGACGCAACGCGCTCATGTGTACTTCGACCAGGTTGGGGTCGTAAATGTCCGACGCCCACACGTGGTTCAGCAGCTGCGATTTCGCCACCACACGCCCAGCGTGGCGAGCGAGGTAGGTGAGAAGCTTGAACTCGGTACCGGTCAGCTCAACGATGTGTCGACCACGCTTCACAACCGCGGCTTCGAGGTCGATCACCACGTCGCCCACGATGATCTCCGCGTGCGCCGAAGCAACCGAGCGTCGCAGAATCACCCGGATCCGGGCCATCAGCTCTGGCAATGCGATCGGCTTGATCACGTAATCCTCAGCGCCGAGATCGAATCCGGCGAGTCGGTCGTTCACATCAGCCAGCGATGACAGGAAGATCAGCTTGGTTTCGCCTGTGGCACCGAGGGTGCGCGCGATGGCCAACCCGTCGCACACGTTCGGGGTGACCGAAAGGACGGCGAGGGTCGGTTGGAACGCCACCATTCCTGGCAATTCACGCTCGGTTGAGAACTCGGCCACGCCGAAGCCTTCCCGACGAAGCTCGGCACCCAAGGCGCTCCGCAACGTTTCATCGGGCTCGGCGATAAGAACTCGTACTTCGGCCATAGGTCACCAAAATCCATCTGGTCCTGAAGATTCGGTAAGGAATAATCAAGAAAAACTGCCCGCGGTGGAGAGACCACATTCTTGCGTGGTTTATATCTGAAGCCAAACTGTTCGATTTTCTGCGACGGACGCGTGCACCAGAAGACGCTCGCCATCGGTGAAAGTCGCGGTTACTCCGCCCGGTATTGCCACAACGGTGCATGCGGTGATCGCGTTGTGCCCGCGTAAGGAGCAACGAAGCCGTCGGTGATGAACTTGGGCCTCGAAGGTTTGCCCCAAAACGGCGAAGGCCCGCCTCGGCAGGAGCGGGCCTTCTTCCGTGCAACAGCTTGCGCTAGTTGATCGTCGGCCTGCAGGTCGACGATCACCCGCCAGTCGGTGGAGGCGTAGCTTGTGAGCGAGGGATTGATCGAGCCAGTCAGCGGTGCTCCAACAGGTCGACCGCTGCGGGACATTCTCACCGAGCAGACGATGCAGCACCGACTGCTGCCGTGATCGAGCAGACGATGCAGCAACTCGATCAGCGCCGAGCATGTGGCGCACGCTTTCTCTCCGACATAACGGCCGACGAACGCGCAGCGATGCAACGTCATCAAGCGTATCAACCAGATTCGGACGGCTAAGCCCTTGGCACACCAGTCACGCCAAATTTCACCAGCTGAAACCAGACGTGACTCGTGCCCGACCAAGTGGACATCCGGCTAGAAAACGGTGAACGCCCTCAGGTTCAGCTGCGGGCCGACCACCAGGTGTCGAGGCGTTGGCGGATGGCCACGTCGCCAAGCAGGCCTTCTTCCATGCGGACCTCGAGCAGGAACGCGAGGGCTTGGCCGATCTCGCGTCCGGGCGTGATGCCCAGGTGAACCATCACTGCTTGGCCGTCCATCTCGGGGCGGATGGACGCCAGTTCTTCAGCCTCGTTCAGTTCCACAATGCGAGCTTCAAGCTCGTCCATGCGCCCGCCGAGCATGGCCGCCCTCTTCTCGTTGCGGGTGGTGCAGTCACATCGGGTCAGCACGTTGAGCTCGGTGAGCAACGGACCGGCGTCACGCACGTAGCGACGCACAGCCGCGTCGGTCCAACCCATCTTGTAGGTGTGGAAACGCAGATGCAGGTCGACGAGCTGCGACACCGCTTCGACATCGGCCGATGAATACTTCAGGGCCTGCATGCGGTCCTTCGTCATGCGCGCGCCAACGACATCGTGATGGTGAAACGTGACGCCGGTGCCCTTCTTGAACGACCGAGTCTTCGGCTTGCCGACATCGTGAAACAAGGCGGCCAGACGGGTGACGCGAAAGTCCAGCCCGGGCCGCGCCTCGGGCTGCACGTTTTCCACCACCGCGATGGTGTGGGCGAAAACATCCTTGTGGCGATGGATCGGGTCCTGCTCCAACCGCATCTGCGGCAACTCGGGCAGGAAGTGATCGGCCAGCCCGGTGCCCACCAGGAACCGCAACCCATCGCCCGGCTTGGGCAACGTCAGTAGCTTGTCCAGTTCGTCACGCACGCGTTCGGCCGACACGATCTCAAGACGCGGCGCCATCTCGCGGCATGCGGCGATCAGCTCGGGCATTGGCGTGAGGTTGAACCGGGGGATGAAACGAGCGGCGCGCAACATGCGCAACGGATCATCCGTGAAGCTGATCTCGGGAGACAGCGGCGTGCGCAGCACCTTGGCGGCTAGGTCGGCAATGCCTCCGTACGGGTCGATCAACTCGGGGTTGTCACCCAACCGCAGCGCCATGGCGTTGATCGTGAAGTCCCGTCGAGCGAGGTCATCTTCAATCGAGTCACCAAACGCAACGATCGGCTTGCGAGTATCGGGCTCGTAGCTGTCGGCCCGGTGCGTGGTGATCTCAAAAGCCACCCCGTCTTTGCGAGCGCCGATGGTGCCGAACTTCTCGCCCTGGGTCCACACATCGTCGGCCCATCCGGCGACCAGTCGCTTGATCTCATCGGGCCGTGCGGGCGAGGTGAGATCAAGGTCAACCGAGTCCACTCCCCCGACCAGCAAGTCCCGCACCGCGCCGCCGACTAGGTAGATCTCATGCCCAGCCGCCCGAAACCGATCCGACAACGGAGCAATCTCAGCCAGCACAGGCGCAAAACGATCAGGTGTCACGGGAAGGAGGTTACCGGTCGGGCTCACGCCCAGCCCGACCGGTTTCTTCAATCGTGATGACGCAGCAACTGCGTCAAGAGTTACCGACTTCTAGCGAGAGACGAACCCCACGGCCCGACGACGGCGGGTGGCGGTGTCGTGGATCACTAGGACGGCACCGAGTGTTGCCAGCAAATCGGCGATGACTGCCGCCTTCTTCCACAAGCCGGAACCGGTGCGGGGCAGTGCGTTGACCAACACCTTGGTGGCAACCGTTGCACTCACCTGATCGGCGTCGTTGGGGGTGAAGATATCGGGACCACGAGGGTTGCTGACCGTTGCACTGTTCACGATGCTGCCATTCGAGATCAACACAACGCCATCGACCTCAAAGCTGCTTTCCGCTCCTGCCGCAATCGGGCCGTCGTGGACGCAGGTCAGTTCCTGACCGGCGAAGGCGCAAGACCATCCAGCGCCACCGGCCTTACCCGGCTTCACACTGATCGGAAGCAGGTCGACCACCTTGGCACCGTCAATAGCCACGCTGCTGTTGTTGGCAACTACAATCTTCCACGTGATGGTGCTTCCTTTGCCGAGTTCTTTCGAAACCAGCGTCTTGGTGATACCGAGGTCAACGATGACCGTGAAACCGAAGTCGACCGTCATGTTGGCCTGCGCATCACTCGCACCCTGACCACCAGGGCCGAGGTCAACCTCGCCCGTCGGTTCCGAGGCACCGGGGCCTAGTGTAATGACACCCGACGTGATCGGGTTCGGACCGCCGAGCTCACCCAGACCGTTGTCGTTCAGGTCCGTGTCACTGTTCGGGTTCTCCTCGTCGACGAACGAGCTGAAGAAGCCAACCAGCTGACCACCGTCGGCGAAGTTCACGGCTTCGACTCGCACCACGTAGTTGCCGGCTTTCAGACCGGTGAACCGGTAGAAACCGTTGGTGTCCGTGTCTTGACCGGCGATGAAATCACCCGTGCCTCCGCCGGCTGCTGCGGTGTAGAGGCGAACGATGACGGCACCAATGCCCCACTCGCCCGCATCAACGATGCCGTTGTCGTTCTCGTCGAACCAGACGCGGTTGCCGATGCTGTAGGCGGGGGCGACCAAGCCAGCGTCCACCGTTTTATCGATGAACGTTGCAGTCAAGGCACCGTCGGCCGGCGTGGTCAACACGAGGGCCCCACCCGTTGCGGGAAGCACGACCGTGGCCGATCCCGTAGCCGGGTCCACGTCGGAGTCGTTCGAGGGGTTGGAATTGGGTACCTTGGGGGCGACGAACGACAGACCCGCGGGCGTGTCGGTGAACGTCACCACGTAGGTGCCGGACAGAAGATTGTCGAAGTGATAGCTCCCGTCGGCGGCCGTGACGACCGGCCCAACCGGAGCGCCGTTGGCATCCTTGGCCGCTGCACCGTCGCTGGTAAGCGTAACTTTCACGCCCGGCACGCCCGGCTCACCGGCGTTCTGGATGCCGTCGCCGTTGGTGTCGGACCACACCACATCACCAATCGCCAATGGCACGTACAGGCCGGCGTCGACGGTTGCGTTGATGTAGTTACCGACGTAACCCTGCGGGACGTGAGTCGTCATGTTGATGGCCTGCGGGTTGCTCGGCACGTCCAGGACGAACGCCGCAGTGGTGCCATCAGCGGTGGCATCGGAGTTGACGTCAGCGGAAATACCACCGGCGTTAGACGTGGTGAGGCGATACCCGGCGGGCGTCGCGAACTTCACGGTGTAGCTGCCCTTGGCCAGGTTGTCGAAGATGTAAAAGCCGTCCTTGTTGGTGGTCGTCACCGACAGCGGGGTGGTGCTACCGGAGGCGAACAGCGTCACCGAAACGTTGCCAACCGGGCTCTCACCACTGTCCTGGCGTCCGTTGTGATTGGCGTCGAGCCACACCTTGTCGCCCACGGCGAAGCGTGTTTCAACCGGCGCTTTGAGGCCGGCGTCGATCGTCAGAATGATCTTGTCGCCCACAAAGGTACCAAGCACCGCTCGGTCGGCGGCGGTGGTGGCCGGAGCCGTGGCATCCAACTTCACCACCCGGGTCACGCCGGTTGCGGATGCATCGGAGTTGCGGTCGTCAGCCACTCCGGCAGCCGTGGTGGTGGTGAAGGTGTAGCCGTCAGGCAGACAGGTGAAAGCCAGGGTGTAGTCGCTGGCCGAGAGTGCGCCGATGACGTAGTAGCCCTCCGCGTTGGTGAGCACCTTGGCGCTCGCCGGCTGGTTGCCTACAAAGGCCTGCACGCAGACGTCCTTGAGGCCCTTTTCGGTGTCGTCGAACGAACCGTTGCCGTTCGCGTCCAGCCACACCCGATCGCCAACCGCGTACGTCACCTTCGGCAGTGGTCGCACACCGATGTCGTAGGTGAGGTTCACGTCTTCGCGGCTGCCCTTGGCCACAGTGACACATCCGGTGCCGATGTCGACCTTGGAATTGTTGGTGCCGTCGCCCGCGCTCTGCTGGGTGTAGGTGTGGTTCAGCAACGCTCCACCGGCGGTAAAGTTCGTTGCATCAGCAACGACTGTGTACGCCTCAAACGGTTTCACGTAGAACGAGTAGTGGCCCTGAGCATCGGTGGTAACCGACTTGAGTGTGGCCGACGTGCACGTGCTCTTCAGATTGAGCTTCACGCCCGCGATGCCGTTTTCGCCGCTGGTCTGCAGGCCGTCGCCGTTGGCGTCGAGCCACACCCGGTCACCGAAGGCACGCCAGGTTGCCAGCAGTTCGAGGTCACCAAGCGCGGAGGCCTTGGAGAATGAACCAAGACGATTGGCTTCTTCGCCACCGGTGGAGGTGAGCGGACCCGGATTCGCAACGTCGAACCACAGGACGCCCTGAGCATCCCAGGCAAACAGGTCACGCTGGGTTGCGGCGATCTCAGAACCCGGCAGGCCAGCATGGGTGAACGGCACACTGGCCACCGCACCAAACGCACTTGAACCCGACTCAAAGGTACGGGGGGTGACTAGAGGAGCGACCGGAGCGGCGTTGACGTTGGCGAGGTTGGGATCGACCTCGATGAAGCTCGTCCATCCGCCTGCTCCGTTTGGTGGCGTGATGGTGACGGCGCCACTGCCGTCGATCTGCCGGTAGGTAGCGCTCGTGGTGCCGATGTCGCCGGC
Source organism: Actinomycetes bacterium (assembly GCA_031360915.1). Lineage (GTDB taxonomy): Bacteria > Actinomycetota > Acidimicrobiia > Acidimicrobiales > Ilumatobacteraceae > JANMCE01. The sequence continues at coordinate 7,350 of JANMCE010000088.1, forward strand.
GCGGTTGCGCAGGCCGAGCACCATCGATCCGCTGGGATCAATGTCGATGCCGGTGAGCATGGCGCCCCGGTTACCAACAACGTCACCCGAGATGTCGTCACTCCACGGCGCGAAGCCACCGAACGAACCGTTGACCGGGACGGCGTGCATGACTGCGGTTGCGGCCCAGGTCTTGGAGGCCGTGTTGTAGGCCCACACGTCAGCGCCGAGCTTGGCCGGGTCGTGGCTGGCTTCGGCCGAACACACCGTGCCGAGGTACACCGTGGAACCCTTCACCTTCAGACCGAAGGGGTGCTGGTCGGCCGCGTCAGCGCAGGTGTTGGGCGACTTCGCCAGGGCGCCGATCACGGTGTTGGTCCAGGTGTCCACCTGGTACACGCGTCCGTCGAAGAGGTTGGTGACGTAGAGGAAGTGTTCCTCGGCGTCGATCTCCAGGTCACCGAGGCTGGCCTTGCCAACCTTGGTGGTGATGTCGGTACCGGTGGCAGCGTGCAGGCCACCGAGTGGTGACGCGTCGCCGCCGGCGTTGGGGATGGTGACGTATGGGGCCACCGCAGTACCGCTACGAACATAGATACCGCCGGGTCCACTTGGACCGAAACGGGTTTGCGACTTCAGGTACGCGCCGTAGAACGAGCGGGGTGCCTTTGCCGCCGCCGACGTGGCGTCGGGGTTGCCTTCGCTGTGAGCGATCCCGTACACCGCGCCGGTTTGTTGGACGGTGGCGTGGGCAGCGTGGTTCTGCCACACCACCGCCTGGGGGGTGGGGTAGGGACCGGCCGGGTCGGGCTTTTCGTCCCCGAAGGAAACCACCGCGTCAACCTCGGGAACCGGAAGGGTGTCTTCCTGGTAGCCGAACACCGTGGTCTCAAACCTCGGTCCCGCGCCGCCCTTGTCGAGGCCGCTCACGATGGAGGCCACCGAGGCGGGGTCTACCCCGGCGGCCGAGGCCCGACCAGTTTGAGATCCGCCGACGAGGTTGGCACCGGACAAGCCGAATGCCAGCAACGACAGCACGCCGACCGCTGCTGCGCGTCGCCGAGGAAGATAAGTAAAGAACGCCATAAGAACTCCGCCTTCGTTCGAGAAGTGAAACCGTTATCGCTCGCAACCGCGCACCGTGACAATGGCTAGAGCGGGATCTTGACCTCCGCTAGCAGAACATCGAACAATCCAGACACGTAATCGTTACGGACCAGAGTCATTCATCTTGAGGTCGTCTGCTTTGACCTCTCGCGCGGCGACTCGTTGGGTCAGGGTTTGGTGGTCACCACAACCGGCGGTTTGGCGGCCGGCGGAATAGCGTTTCCGGTCAAGGATTTCATGACGTCGGGAATCTCGGATGCGAAAACAACTTCACTGGCTTTGGGGCCGGGGATGCTGACGGGTTTGTGTTCGAGGAAGTCGATCACTGTTACGCCCGGAGCGATCGCCAGGGTCGCTTCAAAGCGCATGAGCACGCCGTCGTCGTGGCCGACCCAGTAGGTGGTCTTCTTGCCAAACCGGTACACGTCGACGGGCGTGTTGCGCAACGTGTCGGTGCGCAGAAACGCGGTGTCACCCTGGGCCGTTCCCTGCTGGATGAGGGCCGGGTTCTCGCGCTGCTGCGACGCGGTGCCGAGCAGCAAGTTGAGCACGACATCCTGCGGAGAAGCGGTCGTAAGCGGTCGGGATACGAACGTCACGCCGGGCCGACCCTTCGCGGCCACCGCCTCCGTGAGGCCCGGGAACTGCTCGAGCACCTCCTGCTTCGTCCACAGCAGTTCACTGTCTGCCGGCTCCTTACCTTCGGAGATGATGCGCAGCGTCGACTGGGCGGTGCCCTTGGTGTAGTCGATGGAACCGTTCAGCGAGTAGGTGGTCTGGGCGCTATAGGGAACCGTCACCGTGAACACCGCGCCACCCTCGTCAAAGTTCTTGGTGAGCACCGACGCCAACACCTCGGCCTGGGCGAGTGTGAGCGGCTTACCAACCGGTACCGACGGGTCCGACGATGCGGCCTTGGGCGTGGAGGAACCGCAGCTCACAGCACTGAGCAGCACGAGCACGCAGCCGGCAACGGCGCGGAATCGGATCGGTTTCACCCCCCTGTTCTATGCGCGAACGGGGCGTGGTGGTCGGATCGGGCGCAGCGCCACTACCGTTCACCTCCAGTGAAACTTGCGCCGCGCTCTTTTTCATCGAGCGGCCACCGTGGCACGCGGGTCTCGGCGCCGCTTGTGCTTCGGGCCGGTTGGCGCGCCGTCAAAGTCATTCCGCCGGTCAATACCGAGCGTCCCGCCACCCTTGCGCTACTCGCTGACCGAGACGCGCCCGGACCCGACCTCATGCGACGCGCTCTCGATGTGTGTCACGCCCGTGGTATTCCATCGGCCATCAGCCAGGCCCTGCGGCCCTGCGACTACGCCCCGTTCCTCTCCGCGGGCGGCACGCTGGTGCAGGAACTGCTGCTGTTAAGCCTGCACGACCCGGCACCGCACCGAATCTGGAACCGTGGTGCGGGCATGGTGCAGCGGCACCGCCCCGACCATCGCATCGAGCACCTCGACTATCGGGCGTTCGGCGGATTCTGGCATTTCGACGCGGTGGCGTTGGCCGATGCAATGGCCGCCACGAGTATCAGTCGACTCCGCGCCGTGATGGTGAACGACGAACCGGTCGGCTACCTCATCAGTGGCGCCAACGGCTCGCGCGGGTTCATCCAGCGCCTCGCCGTGGATCCGGTCCATCAAGGCCGAGGCTACGCAGGCGCGCTCCTGCGCGACAGCCTTGGTTGGCTCGGCCGCCGAGGCGCGACCAGCGTCACCATCAATACCCAAACCGACAACCACCGCGCCCGCGCCCTGTACGAGCGCCACGGCTTCGCCGTCCAGCCCGAGCGGCTCGGCGTCGTCGGCTGGAATGTGTCATACCCTTCGTTGCCTCGTTCGGTCGCTCGCTGATGGCTTCGCTTGGTCGCTACCGCTCCTTTTCGCTCAGCTACCGCTCCGTCTCTCTCGGACTCGCTTCGCTCGGACAATCCCGCGAGGGCCGTCGATACGCCATGACTATCTCGATCCGACGGATCTGTCCAGGTTTAGTTGCTGTTGCCACGATCTGCTTGGGGCTGGTGCCGGCTCGGCCGGCGGCGGCGGCGGTCGACACGGTCATCAGGCTGGTGGGTGAGTCGGCGACGGTGGCGACGGACGGGTCGGCGACGTTCAGCATTGAGGTGACCGATGCGCCACCCGACGCCGTCATTGCGCTCGATGTGTACCTGCCCGTGAATGGTGATCGGGCCGCCGTCGCCGCGGCAATGCAAGGAAAGGTTCGGGGCCAACAGTTCTTTCCCGGGCTGCGACTTCCGGCCGACACCACACTCGGACCCGACCATCGGGTGACGCTGACCGTGCCCACCAGCAGCGACGGACACGACGGCACCTTTCGCCTCAAGACCGCCGGGCTGTACCCGGTGCTGATCAGCGTGCAGAAGGGGTCGGTCACCCTCGCCCGCCTGACGACGTTTCTCGTTCGGGTCGACCCGACCAGTCGGCCGGTAGAGGTCGCCATGGTGTTTCCCGTGGATCGGGCGCCGGTGTTGCAGCCCGATGGCTCACGCATTCTGGATGAGGCCACGCGCAGTCGTCTCAATACCATCGACCGCATCGGCGCAACCGCACCGACCGTGCCACTCACCCTCGCCATCCGACCCGACATCATCGACACCCTTGTGCACTCCACCGCGGATGATCGCGCTCTCGCGGGGCGGCTGGCGACCATCGCCAAACGCGGTGAGGTGATCGTGGACACTGCCATCACCATCGATCCGTCGCTGGCCGCCCGCAGCGGTCTATCCGACATCTACAAGCAGCAGGTGGCCCAGGGAAAGCGCATTCTGTCCGACTGGGTTGGGTCCGAAATTGCCGACTCCGGCACCCGGTTTTCTTCGGTCGGTATTGATCGCGACGGTTTGAAACTCGCCCGAGCCGGTGGTCTGACCACGCTGCTAACCCTGCCCGCTGTGGTTACCCGCGTGGGTAGCGACGACATCGGACCGCTCGGGCCGGTGTCGATCACGGTCTCCCCCAGCGCAAGTGCTGACGTGCTGCCGGGCGTTGTCGGTGCCAATGACTTCGCAACACTGATCCGCTCCCGAAGTGATCCGCTGAACGCGGTGAACGGCTTCGTTGCCCAACTCCAGGCGCTCAGCCCTGCGCCCAGCGCGACCCTTCCCGGCGTTGTGCTCGTGGCTCCCCTCGACTGGTCGGCCGAGGCCGGTGGTCCACTCGACACGCTGGTGGCACGCCTTGGCGGTAGTGGCGGCCTACGCCCGGTGACGGTGCAGCAGTTCCGGCGCGACGTGCCAACGGTGAAGACTCTACGAACGTTTCGGGAGGTTCCACCGGTAGCGCCCGTCGATGTCGGCGGCCAGTTGGCTCTAGTCAACCTTGGTATCGGCGCGCTGACATCGATGATGCCCACGCCACCGCCTGAAACAAACGCTCTGCTGAACGTCGCATCATCAACTGCGCTCACCGACATCCAACGGGCTGCCTACATCGCGGCGGCCAAAGCGCCGACCGACGCGATGCAGACCGCCATCGACCCTCTCGAGAAGCAGACCTTTTCCGTGGCGGCCGGAAAGGGCGCCATCCCCATCCGCATTACTAGCAAACTGTCGGCTCCCATCAACGTCAAATTGCACTTCAGCAGTGCCCGGGCCGACTTTGTGCCCAACGACCAGATCGTCACTATCGTTGATGGGCTGTTCCAGAAAGATGACATGCCGATAGAGACTCGTGACGGTCTCTATCCGGTCAAGCTCGAAGTGCTCACCCCGGTCGGTGATCAGTTGCTCGCAACCGGCGTCTACGACGTGCAGGCCATCGCCTACGGAGGCCTCGGTCTCGCGCTCTCGGCCGGGGCGGGCCTGGTGCTGGTCACATGGTGGATATCGCACGCCCGCCGCACTCGAAGGCGAAAACGGGCGCTGGCGGATGCGCTGCGGCACCCTTCGCGGGCTGCGACCGGTTAGTTTTCTTGTGTGCCTGTCCGCATCGTTACTGATTCCGCGTGTGATCTTCCCCAAGCGTTAGCCGACGAACTCGGCATCGTTATCGTGCCACTCTCGATTCGTTTTGGGGCGGAGGAGTTTGTCGATCGCCAGGATCTCAGTGTCGCGGAATTCTGGCGGCGCTCGAAAGCGTCAGCCGTTCTGCCCTCCACCGCGGCGCCGTCCCCCGGCGCATTCGAGGTCGCGTACCGCACGCTGAAAGAGGAGGGTGCCACGGGTGTCGTGGTGGTTTCACTGTCGGGCGAACTGTCGGCCACCATTCAGTCGGCGCAACTCGCCGCTCGCTCCGTCGCCGATGACATCAGCGTCACCGTCGTCGATTCGCGGTCGGTCACCATTGGCCAGGGCATGATCGCGGTTGCTGCCGCGCGCCGCGCCGCGCAGGGAGCATCCGAGGCCGAGGTCGCCGCATTGGTCACGTCGTTGGCCGAACGCACCCAGGTATGGGGTGCGCTCGACACCCTTGAAAACCTCAAGAAGGGTGGCCGCATCGGCAACGCCAAAGCGCTGCTCGCCTCGGTGCTGTCCATCAAGCCGATCATCGAAATCCGCCACGGCAAGGTGGAAGAAGGTGGCAAGCAGCGCACGCGCAGCAAGGCCATGGCGTTCCTGGTGGAGAAAGTGCGCAGCGAAATCGCTTTACATGGATCCATCGAGAACCTGGCCGTCGTCCACGCCGCCACCACCGACGTCAACACACTCGTGACGCAGTTGCAGGCGATCTACCCTCATCCCATCGTGATCGGCGACATCGGTCCCGTTATCGGAAGTCATGCCGGTACCGGCACGATCGCGGTCGTCTTCCAGGTCCCGGCTTCCTAATGTTCGACCCGATCGGCGGTTCGGTGTGAACGAGGACCCGACCGTCGTCTCACGCGTTCTCGGTGGCCGCTATCGACTCGAACGGCCCCTCGCGTTTGGCGGCGTGGCCGAGGTCTGGACCGCCACCGACATCGTGCTCGATCGCAAGGTTGCCGTAAAGCTCCTGCGCGCCGAATTCGCCGCCGATCCGCTGGTAGTAGAACGCTTCCGCCGCGAAGCCGTCGCCGCCGCCCGCCTCAACCATCCGAACATCGTGAACGTGTTCGACTCGGTGAACGACCACGGGCTCGAGGCCGTCATTATGGAGCTCGTGCCCGGCCGCACGTTGCGCCAGCTTCTCGACGACGAAGGCCGCCTATCCATCGCCGACACTGTGCACATCGGTATTGCGTTGTCGGACGCGCTCGATGCCGCGCACCGCGGCGGGCTGGTGCACCGTGATGTGAAGCCGGCCAACGTCTTGATCACGCCGGCGCACCGCGTGCTGCTCACCGACTTCGGCATCGCCACCGCGGTCGGGCGTACCGACGACATCACGCTCGACAACGTCATGGTCGGCACCGCGAAGTACCTGTCCCCCGAACAGGTTCTCGGCGTGCCCACCGAACCGCGTAGTGACCTGTATTCGCTCGGCATCGTGTTGTACGAATGCCTCACCGGTCAGGTTCCGTTCGACGCCGAAACCGACGCGGCCACCGCGCTAGCCCGCCTGCAGAAAAACGTTCGCCCGGTACGCACCCTTCGCCCCGGTGTACCGCGCGTGCTCGACGATCTCATCGCCAGCTGTCTCACCCGTAGTCCCGACGGTCGGCCCGCGTCGGCCGCGGCGGTTCGCGACACGCTGGTGCGGTTAGAGGGCACCGTGACCGACGACGGCAAGGTCATCGTGTCGCGGGACCCTACGCCGTCCAACTCACCGCGGCCCGGGGCCCTTGCCGCCGCCGAACCGGTCGGGACGTCCACGTCGTACGGGCGCGGCGCCACACCGGGGCGCTGGTTCGTGCTGGTCGGCCTAGTGGTGCTGCTCGGTATTGCCGGGGTCATCGCCGGCGCTCTCCTGCGGGGGCCAGCCAACGCACTCCCCCGCGTCGCGCGGGGTTCCACCGACATCACCACAACGACCCCTGATGGGCCACCCGTCGCCAGCACCTCACCCGAGATCACGCTCGCCGGTGGCTCTGTCGTCAGCACGACTGCGATCACCACCGGACCCAACCGAGTCACGGCCAAGGGCGCGTTCGATCCTCCCCCCGGCGATGGCACCGAAAACCCGGCCCTACTGAACTTTCTCACCGACAACGACCTGTCCACCGAATGGACGACAGTCTGCTACGACAGCGACCAGATGCGACCCAAGATCGGTGTCGGGTTGGTGTTCGAACTGGTCAATCCGTCAGCGGGCAACGACATCGAAGTGTTTTCCAAAACCAACGGATGGGCAGCCACGGTCTACGTTGCGCCCAACGTCGGAAACGTGCTTGCGGACTGGGGGGAACCGGTCTCGATCGGCAGCGGCATTCCGGCCGGCAGCGCCAGCTTCTCGCTCGGCAACAATCCCGGTCGCTACGTGCTGGTGTGGTTCACCCATCTCGGCCGCTCGAACACCTGCAAGCTGCCGTTCCAGATGCGCGTCTCGGAGGTGCGCGTCGTGAAGCGAGCCGCTAGGTAACCTCTGGCCATCGACGGCCGCGATCCCGACCTTCTCCTGGCCGCCGCACAACGCGGGGACAAGGAAGCCATGGACGCCTTTTTGCGCGTTCATTTCGATCGTGTCTTCACGGTCTGTCGGCGCATCACCGGCAACGACACCGACGCAGCTGACGCCGCCCAGGAGGCCATGCTCGCCATCGTGCGAGGTCTCCCGCGCTTCGACGGTCGATCGTCCATCACCACCTGGCTCTACCGGGTCACCACCAACGCCTGTCTCGACGAACTCCGACGCCGCAAACGTCGACCGGTCGTCGGCCTCCCCGAGCTCGATCGATTCGATGTCACCGAGGAAGGTCCGGCCGCTGATGACTCGCTGGCTGATCGTCTCCGGCTCGACGCCGCGCTCGCCGCACTGCCCGAGGAATTTCGGGTACCGGTCGTGCTGCGCGATGTTGGAGACCTGGACTACGCCGAAATCGCCACCGTTCTGGGGATTCCCCCCGGCACCGTGCGGTCGCGTATCGCTCGCGGCCGCATGGCGCTGGCGCGCGCCCTTGGCGATAGTTCTGGTGGCGGTTCAGGCGAGGGTGACACACGCCACGGGAACCAACTGCCGCCGCCCGAACGTCAGACGGACGGATCATGAACGAATTCCTTGCTTTTGACGATGCCGACTGGGAGTTGGCCAGCGCGTACCTCGACAACGAGGCCACGTCCGCTGAGCGCGCCCAAGTGGAGGCATCGCCGGCATTGATGGGGCTCGTCGCCGACCTACGTTCCATGCAATCGTCCGTGGCGGCACAGTCCCCCGCCGCCATCGATCGCGACGCCATGATCACCGCCGCACTCGCCGGTACGGTCGACGGTGGCGTCGACGGTGGCGTCGACGACCGGGTCGCCGGCAGCGGACGACTGGGTGGCGAGTTGGAACCGCCGCACGCCGCTGCACCGGTCACGTCGATCTCTGCCGTTCGCTCTCGTCGCGCTGCGTTCTGGAAGGCTCCGATGCTGCTGGCCGCGGCGCTCCTCACGGTGATGGGCATCGGTTTCGCTCTTCGCTCAGGCTCGGGTGACAGCCTTAAGACAACCTCGGGTGCGGCGACCACGGCGGCGGGCGCCGCAAAGGTCACGCAGGATCAATCGACCGGCGCCAACGCCGTGCCGACCGTTGAGGCCGCGGCAGCCACGACCGCCGCACCAGCTGCCTTGCCAGCGCGAGCCGGAGCAGCGACCACGGCAGCAGCCGCGGCAACCACCACAGCGCCGGCCGCAGCAGCAGCAGCAACCACGGCAGCGGCAGCAACCACGGCTGCCGCGTCCAGTGCGACGACTGCAGCACCGGCGGCTGCCGATACCACCGCCACCACTTCCGCACCGGCCACGGGTGCCCCCGCCACAACCGCGGCCGGTGCCGCGCTGCCGTTGCTCACCTTGCAGGAGTTGAGAGACCTTGTGGTGGCCTCTGCGGCGAACCCGGCCGCCCAATCCACGCTCGTCTGCCCTGACCCTCGCGGTGTGCCTCGCCTGTCGGTACAGATCCTCTGGAACGGTCAGCCGGCCATTGTCTTCATCGACCAGATCAACCAGACGCTGGTCGTGCTCGCAGTGAACGGCTGCGCCCCCGTCGCGACCATCCCGATAAAGGATTTGGCGCAAAGCTGAGCGGGGTTGTCCGCACCGATAAGGTGGGCATATGTCTGACGAGTCAACCACCGACGACTGGATCACCGCGCTCACGGCGAAGTTGGAGCAGGGCGTGGGCCTTGTTCGTGATACCGCAACCAACCGCGTGATCACGGTTATGCGCACCATCGTGTTCGGCCTGATGGCCGCCATCATCGCCCTGTTCGCGTTTGCGCTCCTGGCCGTCATGGCGGTGCGCCTGATCGTGGTCGCCACCGGTCGCCGGGTCTGGATCGCGCATGGCATCACGGGCCTGCTGTTTCTCATCATCGGGTTCGTGCTGCTCCGCATGCGGCACACGAAGGAAGCTGTCTGACCATGTCGCACCACCACGTTCTCATCATTGGTTCAGGTCCCGCCGGCCTCACCGCGGCCATCTACACGGCCCGTGCCAATCTGGCGCCCCTCGTCATCGAAGGTGAGCCATCGTCCACATCTGATCAGCCGGGCGGGCAACTCATGCTCACCACCGAGGTCGAGAACTTCCCGGGCTTCCCCGACGGCATCATGGGCCCCGAACTCATGATGAAATTCCGCGAGCAGGCCTCCCGCTTCGGTGCCACCTACGTCACCACCAAGGTCACCAAGATCGAAACCAGCCAACGCCCCTTCGTCGTCCACACTCACGACGAGGTGTACACCGCCGATGCCGTCATCGTCGCAACGGGCGCACAATCGCTCATGTTGGGCCTTGAAGCCGAATCGCGCCTGCTTGGCCACGGTTTATCCACCTGCGCCACCTGCGACGGGTTCTTCTTTCGCGGCCAGGACATCGCCGTGGTCGGTGGTGGCGATTCAGCGCTCGAAGAGGCCCTGTTCCTCACCAAGTTCGCCAGCACGGTCACCCTCGTGGTGCGCCGCGATGTCCTTCGGGCCTCAAAGATCATGCAGGACCGCGCCATGGCCAATCCAAAGATGAAGTTCCTGTGGAACCATCAGGTGGTCGACCTCAAAGGCCAGGACAAGCTTGAGGGCGCCGTCGTGCAAAGCACCTTGACCGGCGAGCAATCCAACCTCGATATCACCGGCATTTTCATTGCTATTGGCCACGTGCCGAGCACCGGGCTTTTCAGCGGCATTCTCGATATGGAAGACAGCGGCTACCTCATCACCCGGCCCGGTTCCACATATACCAACATCGACGGTGTGTTCGCTTGCGGCGATGTGCAGGATCACACCTACCGCCAGGCCATCACCGCGGCCGGTTCGGGCTGCATGGCCGCTATCGATGCCGAACGTTGGCTAGAAGCGCATCACTGAGGCGTTCCGCCGGTACGCTGTGGAGTCATCTCGAAAGGACCCCCATCGTGGCCGCAGGAATTGTGAACCTCACCGACGCAACGTTCGACGAAACCATCCAGGCTTCTGACAAGCCGATTATCGTCGACTTCTGGGCCGACTGGTGTGGACCCTGCAAGATGATTGCCCCCATTCTGAGTGAAATTGCGGTCGAGCACGCGGACAGCATCACGGTCGCGAAGCTCAACGTCGATGAGAACCCCGAGATGGGCATGCGTTTCGGAGTCCAAAGCATTCCTACGCTTTTGGTTTTCCAGAACGGCACGCTGGCCAAGCGCATGGTCGGTGCAAAAGGCAAGGGCCAAATGCTTCAGGAGCTTTCGGAATTCTTGGGCACCTCCCACTGATCCCTGGCACTACCGGCGAGGCTGTCCGAGACCTGCAAAGAAGGCTCGGCGCCGCCGGATTTCAACCAGCAGGAACTGATCCCGGTGTGTACGGCGTGTCGACCCAGGCAGCGGTCTGCGCCTTCCAACAGGCGCGGGGTCTCATATCTCACGGCATTTGCGATGAGATGACCTGGACCGTGCTGGTGGAAGCGAGCTGGCGCCTGGGTGACCGGCACCTCTACTTGCGCGCCCCGCATCTTCGGGGCGACGACGTGACCGAACTCCAGCGGCGACTCGGCCAGCTCGGCTTTGATGCCGGTCGAGTTGACGGCATTTTCGGCACCGAGACGGCCCAGGCCGTCAAAGACTTCCAGCTCAATGTCGGACTCACGCCCATGGATGGCATCTGTGGCCACGCTACGTACCGCTCCCTGCGCCGTCTGTCAGCAAAACGCCATGACGGCCCCTCGATCACCGAGATCCGAGAGGACGAAGCCTCCCGTAGCGCGGGCTTTACCTCGCTCGACGGGCATCGTCTTGCCATCGGTAACCTCGGATCGTTCCACCAACTCGCCCGAGCCGTCAGCCGCACGCTGCGCCAAACCGGCGCCGAAGTGCTCACCCTCGACCTCCCCGATGCCTCTGAGCAGGCTCGTGAGGCCAACCGCTTCGGTGCGGTCGCCTACCTCGGCCTCACCGGCGGCACTCCCCCCATGATCTCCTACTACGCCACCGAGGGCTTTGAGTCGATCCGTGGTCGCAACCTGGCTGCACGGGTGCAGACGGCGCTACGCGAGGCGCCCATGCTCACGTGTGGCGACCGACGGGGCATGCGGCTGCCCATTCTGCGCGAGACCCGCATGCCGGCCGTGGTGTACCAGCTTGACGAGCTGGACCAACGCATGGTGCCCAGCGCGGCGTCCGCTCTGGCCACGGGCCTGTGTTCCTGGCTGCTCCAAACCCTCAATTGAGAGTTTGTCAACAGCGATATCCACAGCCTGTGAGGACGCTCAACTCGAGCGTTGGGCCCGATCGGAGGCCTGTGGTTCAGTCATAACTCTGTAGATGCGCTCAAGGTCTTCCAGCGTGGCAAACTCAATGACCATCTTCCCCCGTTTTCCGCCCATCGAAACACTCACGCGCGTGTTGAGGTGCTCGCTTAACAGCTCCTCCAGCTCAAGGAGTCCAGGCGGCCGCAACTGGCGGGTCGGGCCCCCCTGGGCACGGGAGTGAATCTCTGATTGCGGGGCCTCCACCGGCTGTTGAGGACGGCGGATGAGCTCCTCGACCAACCGAACCGACAACCCTTCCTCCACGATCCGGTGAGCTAAAGCCTCCTGGAACGAACGGTCCGGCGTTCCGAGCAATGCACGGGCGTGCCCGGCACTGATCCGTCCGTCGGACAGCAGGTGTTGAATCGACGCCGGCAATTGCAACAGGCGCAGGGTGTTCGAGATGGCGGCGCGACTCTTCGCTACCTTCTTTGCCAGTTCCTCGTGGGTGAGGTGGAACTCCTCGATGAGTTGCAGGTAGGCCGCCGCTTCCTCGAGCGCGGTCAGATCCTGGCGGTGCAGGTTCTCCACCAACGCCTGCTCCACCGAAGCAACATCGTCGGTGGTACGCACGACGCATGGAATGCTGTCGAGCCCACAACGTTTCGCGGCACGCCATCGGCGTTCACCGGCAATGAGCTGGAACTGACCGTCCGGCATCGGCCGGACAAGGATCGGCTGCAGAACGCCAAGCTCACGAATGGACTGGGCGAGCTCTACCAGACCCTCTTCATCGAAACGTCCGCGAGGCTGGTTCGGGTTAGGCAAGATGTTCCCCACTGGTACTTCGCGGAGGTAGGCGCCGGTTGTCGGCGACTCCCCCACCGTTCCGACATTCTCCGTCGGCAGTAGGGCCGCCAAACCCTTGCCTAAACCGCTACGCCGCTGTTCCACCGCTGACCTCCACTGCTAGTGCCTGATATGCCTGTGCGCCCCTGGACAAGGGGTCAAACACAATGATCGGTTGCCCGAATGATGGAGCCTCCGACAGTCGAACGTTGCGGGGAACGATCTGACGACAAACCTTGTTCCCGAAGTGGGACTGCACTTCGTCCACCACCTGGTCCGCCAGCTTGGTCCGGGCGTCATACATGGTCAAGATCAACGTGGTGAGCTCCAGGGCGGGGTTGAGGCTTTTGCGTACCAACTCCACGTTCCGAATGAGCTGCCCCAGTCCTTCCAGTGCGTAATACTCACACTGAATTGGCACCAGCACTTCGGTGGCCGCGGCAAAGGCGTTGATCGTTAGCAAGCCCAGGGACGGCGGACAGTCAATGAGCACGAAGTCGTAATCGGCCTGAACCGAATCGATGGCCCGTTTCAGCCTCATTTCACGACTGAAAGCGGCAACCAGTTCGATCTCGGCACCGGCCAGATCAAGATTTGCTGGGGCAACGAAAAGATTCTTCAGCGATGTGGGCTCGATGGTGTCTTCCATCGACGCGTCGTTCAGCAGGACATCATAAATCGAGCTGGCAACATCGCGGGCGTTGATACCGAGACCGGTGGTGGCGTTGCCCTGAGGATCCAAGTCCACGACCAGGGTCCGGAAGCCGAGGTCCGCAAGGCTCGCACCAAGATTGACGGCCGTGGTGGTCTTGCCAACGCCGCCTTTCTGGTTCGCGACTGCGAGCACCCGTGGGACGGGGCGAGCCGACGCGTACTGGGGCGCCCCAAACGGCTGAGGAGCCTCAGGGTCGGAGGGGCCGGAGGGTGAACTGCCGTCACCCAACTGGTCCGGTAAGGCACCCATCACCCCGGAAACGCGCTCATGCTGCTGCTCAGCGGGGGTTTGGTGAACGATAGATTCCACTATTCCATCATCGGACGGGACGTGCGGAGAGGACATGAGACTCCTTACGCCGGAAAGGTGGGGTCCAATACTCCAACAACCTTCGGCAGCCCGCCTATAGTGACGCGGTCACGAACCAAGGTCAAGCATTGTCGACTGGCGAGTGGCGGTTTGTTTCACGTGGAACAAGACGTCGACAGTTTCGAGCGCTTTTCGGTGCCTCTGGGTGCTACCGCACCGTTCGGCTGGATTGGCACGGCATCTACTGCAGCGGGTTCCACGTGGAACTCTCAACGAGTTCGCCGCCTCAACGCTAGAGGCGTTGCAGCACCTGCAAACCTCCTGGGCTGTCGCAGGTCACAAATCCACCTTGAACGAACTGATCTGTCGTCCATCGTCCGGGGGAGTCTGGTGGTTCACTCACGATCAACAGGCCACCGTTTCGCAGAAAAGGTCTGGCCATGCGTGTGGCTACGGCGGGTGTGCCGAAACTCCGACAGACGACCACATCGAACGAACCTTGGTACTGAGCCTGTCTTCCGAATACCTCGGCTTCGCCGGCCAGCACCGTTACCCGACTACTGACACCCAGGCGGTGGACCAGTCGGCGGAGTAGATCGGTGCGGGCTGTCCGACGATCTAACAGCGTCACGCGAAGGTCCGGGCGCCGTACCGCCAGCACCAATCCGGGTATGCCGCCGCCAGAACCGAGGTCCAAAACGGAACTGGCCGCCCCGAGGGCGGCCAGAAAGCGTTCCGAATGCTGTATCGCAACCTCAGGAGTCTCGCCCAGCGCACCAAAGCGGTGGCTTTCCTGCAAGACCTCGATCAAGAGGGTATCGTCAGCCATTGTCGGGATCGAGCACGACCCGACGCTGGGGATCCTCACCCTCGGATCGACTGGTGACGCCAATGATGGCGGCGGCCGTGTCATGGACAACCTTGCGATCCGGAGCGCTCATCGGTTCCAGCATCCGACTCTGTCCCGTCGTTCGCACTTCGTCGGCAACCTGCGTCGTGAAACGAGCCAGCGCTTCCCGCCGACGCTCGCGGTAACCGCCGATATCGACGTGCAAACGTCCCTGGCGTTCACGGCCATAGGGCTGGGCCACCAGACGAGTCAGTTCCTGCACCGCCTGCAGTGTCTGCCCACGGGGCCCGATCAGCGGTCCGAGTTCTGCTCCCTGGAGACGGACCTCAACGTCACCACCCTCACCGTGGACGGTTTCGGTGGTGCTGTCATAACCGAAGGCCGTCGCCAATCCGGACAGGAACGCTGCGGCCGAGTCGGCTTCGGAGCCATCGGCCGGGGCGCTCCCGTTCATAGCGAGTTCCTTCGTAGCGAGTTCCTTCGTAGCTTTCGGGGCGCGAGGAGCACGAGGAACTCTGGTCGAAGCATGAAGTGCGGCGACGTCCGTTGTCGGTGTCGGCGCGTCTTCCTTGGCTCCCTTCGGGCGCCGGTCGCGGCGTTCGGCCTTCTGCCGGGGCTGCACGGGGCGTACCCGGCCCCGAACACGGGCCTCGCCACGCATACGACCGAACAGACCGGCCTTCGGTTCGTCCAGGATCTCGAATTCGGCTTCATCTTCCGCGACGCCGAGTTGGTCGAGTGCAAGACTCTTGGCCTCATCGATAGTGCGGCCGGTGGTTTCTACCCATTCCATGAGCAAATCTCTTTCGTTGGTGGAGTTACTTCTTTTTCGGCAGCGGGCGCTGCGGGCGAGACCCTTGGTCCTTCACCGGCGGCTTGGGACGAGCGCCGGGGGTTGAGGCGGCCGGCTTCTGCTTGGTCACCGGTGTCGGTTTGGCCTTCGGTGGCGTCACCGCTTTCGCCGGCGTCGCATTGTTCACCTTCGGCTTCGGTCGCGCGGAGGTGGTCTCGGAGGTGTCGATAACACCCTGTGGACCCTTCGACTTCGGCTTGCGCATTATCTCGGGAGCGTCCTGCTCACTGTCATCACTGTCGCCGTAGAACTTGCGGGTGATGTAGGCGTTCTGAGCGATGCGGAAGATGTTCTGGATCAGGAAGTAGATGATCAGGCCAGATGCGAACGTCAGCGAGATAAAGCCGAAGAAGATCGGCATTAGGTTCATGATCATCTGCTGTTGCGGATTGACCGAAGCGCTGCTCTGACGAGCCGTCATTTGGCGCTGCTGGTAGTAGCTCAGCAGACCAACGATGATAACGAGGGCTAGGTAGGGGAGGCCACGTACCACGTTCTGCTGAATGATGCGGTAGGCCTTCTCAGAAAGATCGAGGCCGACGGAGAGCATTTGCTTCTTGCCGAGCAGGGACTTGTAAAGCTCCGATGAGTGGTCCAGGTACTTTGGAATGAAGGTTTTCGGGGTGCAGGCCACACCGTTGTTCAATCCGTCCGCACCACATTCACGAGTCAGGCCGAACAGCACCCGCCACATGGTCATGAAGAACGGCATCTGGAGCAGCATGGGAAGGCAACCGCCGGCCGGGTTGATTTTGTGCTCTTTGTAGAGCGCCATCATGGCTTCGTTGCGCCCGGCGACATCGTTCTTGAAGTCCTGCTGGATCTGCTTGACTAACGGCTGGACTTTTTGCATCTCGAGCATCGACTTCGTGCTCTTAAGGGTAAGAGGGAGCAGGGCCATCATCATCACCATGGTGACGATGGCGATAGAGACGGCATAGCTATGCGTGTAGCCGTACAACAACGACAGAAGCCAGGCCACTCCCTGGATGAACGGGGCGAGGGCTTTGTCGATAAAGGAGGTTGCGATCATGGCGTTGCTTTCTTCGGGGGAACAGGATCCCAGCCACGTCCTCCAAACGGACGGCACCGGCTGAGACGACGAGCCGCAAGGACGAGGCCAACGACCGCACCGCGGGTCTGCAGGGCTTCAATGGTGTAACTCGAACACGACGGTGTGAAGCGGCAAGGGGAGGGGCGTCCCTCTCTTACGTTTTGGTACCAGCGCACCAGCGCCACCAGCGCGTTCGTCATACGGAAGGCCCGCCAATGCGAAACTGAATCTTGGAAATGATGTTGTGCAACTCGGGGAAGCCGAGCGACGCCGCGGCTGGCGTTGCCCCGAACAAGTAGAGGCCGCCCGGGAGGTCGGCGTTACGCAGGATCGCACGAAGTTGGCGGCGAAGCCGATTGCGAACCACGGCCGGACCTACCGCCACACCAATCGCAAATGCCACTCTGGGTGGTATTTGTGACGGATCAGCCACCCAGCGCACCCAAATGGGTCCGATGCGTGCCTTTGATGTCGAGGCTGACAGCTCGGCGAAAGCACTGCGATCCTGAATTGACCAGATCAGGCCGACAGCCGGAGACGACCCTTGGCCCGACGAGCCTTCAGAATGGCACGACCGGCGCGGGTGGACATCCGGTGTCGGAACCCGTGCTTCTTCGAACGCTTGCGATTGTTTGGTTGAAAAGTTCGTTTCATCCGTGCCTCCTCGATGCAGGTGCGGCGACGAGCCCGCCCCCGTTTGGGCTGGCGCGCCTGCACAACAAGTTGATTACCCAGGGACACGCCGAAAGACGTCCCCGAGGGAAACGGAGAAAGGCTAGGCCGCGCGCGCCCCGAATCACAACTGGAGCACCTTTTTGCGCGATATCCACAGGGGAACTGCTACGGTTCGCCTTCCGCAAACGAGCACGGGGGCACCGTGCCCCGAGTCGAGTTATCCACAGTCTGTGGATGTATGTGTGGATGGGATCGAGCAAAATGTGCAGCGTGCCTGGTGAGTGAGGTCGAAGACCTGTGGACGGCGGCGAGCGTGCATTTGCGCGAGCAGGTATCCGAGGCTGTCTGGCTCTCCACGTTCCAGGACGTGCGCGCCATTGGTTTCGACGACGACGTTCTCGTCGTGGCCGTACCCAGTGCCCATGTCCGCGACCGTATCGAAAGCCGCTATCTGGCCCTGGTGCGTGATGCTCTCGGCGAAGCGGGGGCTGAGGACACCGATCTCCGCTTCCTTGTTACCGCTGATCGCAGCGCGTCGGTGGCCAGCCACGACACCCATGTCGTGCCTGAGAGCGTATCGACCCAGGTGGTGGATACAGGCCGGAACCAGGCCGCCGGCTTGAATCCCCGCTACACGTTCGAAACCTTCGTAAAGGGCGCATCAAACCAGTTCGCCCTCGCCGCAGCCTTACGGGTGGCCGAAACACCAGCACGCAGTTACAACCCGCTCTTCATCTACGGAGCCGCTGGTCTCGGTAAAACCCACCTTCTCCACGCCATTGGCCACTACGTCAATCAGAACTACGTGCATCACCAGGTGCTCTACGTATCCACTGAGACGTTTCTCAACGAGTACGTCGACGCCATCCGAACCAACTCCACTGCCGACTTCAAGCGTCGCTACCGCGATGTTGATGTCCTGCTGATCGACGACATCCAGTTCATGGAAGGCAAAGAAGGGCTCCAGGAGGAGTTCTTTCACACCTTCAACTCCTTGCACGGGGCCAACAAGCAGATCGTCATCTCGTCTGACCGGGTGCCCGACGCCATCCCAACACTCGAAGATCGGTTGCGCGGCCGGTTCAAGTGGGGACTCATCACCGACATCCAGGCGCCCGACCTCGAAACCCGCCTCGCCATCCTGCGCAACAAGGCCGAGCAGGACGCCGCCCCGGTTGCGCCCGACGTGCTCGAGTTCATCGCCACCCACATCACCAACAACATTCGCGAACTCGAAGGCGCCCTCATTCGCGTCACTGCGTACGCCAGCCTCAACCGGGTCGCCATCTCGGTGAACCTGGCCGAGCGCCTCCTCGGTGACATTGTTGCCGGTCATCAACCACGAGCCATGACACCTGAAGCCATGCTCGAAACGATTGCCAAGTTTTTCGGGTTCTCCATCGAAGCGTTATGCGGCAAGAGTCGTCAGCGCCCATTGGTGATCGCCCGGCAGATCGGCATGTATGTATTCCGCGAACTCACCGATCTGTCGTTCCCTGCCATTGCCCGTCACTTCGGTGGTCGTGATCACACGACGGTGATTCATGCCGTCGACAAGGTGCAGAAACTGATGAAAGAACGTCACCAGGTCTACGACCAGGTCACCGACCTCATCCAAGTCATCAAAGGCCCCGCGTAATGCCTCACTTGTTGCGCTCCGGCTCGTTCCTCGCCTCCCGCTCCACGGCGCTCAGACTCGCTGCGCTCGAACAATCGTGCAAGCGAGTACACGTCCTGCAAGCAACCTCGCGCGCGAAGCATTGTCTGAGCGAAGCGAGTCCGAGCGTCCCTACAGCGGGAGTGAGGAACGAGTGGAGCGCTGGGACCGAGGCATGTCAAGGCATAACAGTGTGTACAAGGTTGTGGACTCGTGGGGACGAGGCCGTGGACAACTACGGTTTGTCCACCGACCCACCGTTACAGATCTGAAAGGTGTGGGGATTGGGGATGACCGTGTGCACAGCCAAGTGAGCCGTGACCAGGGGAAACGCCACGTCATCCCCAATCCACAGGTCTTATTACCATTATTAGATAGATAGACAACCAATGTTGCGAAACGGGGCTGGGGCCCCGGGACCCGACAAGTAAAGGATGAGACGGTCGTGAAGTTCCGTTGCGAACGAGATGTACTTGCTGAAGCACTAGGTACTGCCGGACGAGCCGCTACTGGCCGCACCGGCGCCCTACCCGTTTTGTCGGGCGTGCGTCTAGACCTCGATGGTGACCAACTCACCGTCACCGGCACCGACCTGGAGCTCACCATCCAGGTCGTGCTCACGGTGGCGGGGGAGACCAGTGGATCGTGCGTGGTTCCGGCTCGTCTCGCTGGCGACATCGTGCGCTCCCTTCCCGCCGGTGCCGTCGTGTTTGATGTCACCACCGAGGAAGCCCGCATCAGTGCGGGCCGATCGGCGTTCGGTGTGCGCACCATGGCCGTCGATGACTTCCCCCGTTTGGCCGCGCCGGCCGAGAACGCGGTGCAACTTCCCGCGGCCGCGCTGGCTGAAGCGGTCAAGCAGGTGGTGCGCGCGGCCAGCAAGGACGAAAGTCGCCCGCTGCTCACCGGCGTGTTACTCGCTGCTGAAGCTGGCGGCCTACGACTGGTGGCCACCGACTCCTATCGCCTGGCCGTGCGTGACCTTCCCGGCGCCGCGGTCCTCGGCGCTGACCAAAAAGTGCTGGTGCCGTCTCGTGCGCTGCATGAGTTCGCCCGCGTTGTCGGCGGAAGCGACCAGGTCACTCTGAGACTTGGTGAGCGCGATGCCACGTTCGAAGCCGGCGGCGTGCGTCTGACCACCCGTTTGATCGAGGGCGAGTTTCCGAACTACCGCCAGCTCATCCCGAATACCCACCCCAATCGCCTCACCGTGAATCGTGAGGCGTTGCTCGCCGCCATCAAGCGGGTGAAGTTGTTGGCTCGTGATGCCACGCCGATTCGTATGTCGTTTACGGCTGATCGTCTTGACCTTGCGGCCACTACGCAAGACGTTGGACAGGCCACCGAGTCGTTGGATGCGTCCTTCGACGGCAGTGACATGACCGTCGCGTTCAACCCCGACTACCTTTCCGACGGCATCGACGCGGTCGGCGGTGACGATGTTGTTCTCGAAACCCTCGACGCATTGAAGCCGGCAGTGGTGAAGGGTTCCGACGCCAGCGCGTTCCTGTATCTGTTGATGCCGGTCCGCGTTCCGTAGCGATCGTGCTCGTTCGTACCCTCGCGCTGACCGACTTCCGTAACTACGTCCAGGCTGACCTGGAGTTTGCTGCCCGTTGTACAGCCATTGTCGGTGCGAACGGGCAGGGCAAAACCAATATCGCCGAGGCATTGTCGTACCTCGCCAGTCTTTTGTCGTTCCGAGGGGCGCCGAGTGACGCATTGGTGCGCACCGGCGCGACCGAAGCGTTCGTGCGGGCAACAGTCGTGCACGACGACGGCCGCGAGATGTTGATCGAAGCGCAGATCGTCACCGCGGGGCGCAGCCGGGTACAGGTAAACCGGCAACGTCTGGCGCGCGCCCGCGATCTGCTCGGTGTGCTGCGGGTGAGCGTGTTTTCGCCCGATGATCTGGTGATGGTGAAGGGCGGCCCTTCGCAGCGCCGCAGTTATCTCGATGACACCTTGGTGGCGTTGTCGGCGCGGCACGACCGTTTGCGCACCGACCTCGATCGCGTGTTGAAACAACGGGCCAGTCTGTTGAAGCAAGCCGGCGGGCGACTGTCGAGTGACATGGCGTTCACGCTCGATGTGTGGGACACCAAGCTGGCTGAAATTGCCGATACGCTTGGCCGCGAACGCGCCGCGTTGGTCGCGCAACTTGAACCACTCGTGGTCAAGTCCTACGCAGCATTGGCCGGCGAGGTTCAACCGGTGTCGATGTCATACGCGCCAGCCTGGTTGGCGGACGGCGGGCTCGCGCCTGCTCTCGTCGCCAGTCGTGCCGACGATGTGCGTCGCATGTCCACCACGGTCGGGCCCCACCGTGACGATCTTGATGTCACGCTCAATGGCTTGGCCCCCCGCACCCAGGCAAGCCAGGGCGAGCAACGCACCATGGCGTTGGCGTTGCGGTTGGCCGCCCATCAGTTGGTGACCGAGCATCACAACGAAGCCCCGGTGCTGGTGCTCGACGACGTCTTCAGTGAACTCGACCCCGACCGGAGCCGGGCGCTGTTGGCCAATCTGCCGAACGGCCAGGTTGTGATCACAACCGCCTCTGTCCTGCCCGAGGGAGCATCGCCCGACAAGGTCATGCGCATCGTCGATGGTGCCGTCGTATGACCGACCACGGCGTGCCGCTCTCGGAAAGTCTCGACGCTGTCATCCGTTCATTGAAAGGCGACGGTGCTTCCGCGGTGGCCGGCGTGTTCGGACACTGGGAAGAAGCCGTCGGCGAAGCCATCGCCGCCCACGCGAAACCGGTCTTGCTCGACAACGGACGCCTTTTGGTCGAAGTCGACCAACCCGGCTGGGCCACTCAGCTCCGCTACCTCGAACAAGAGCTGTTGGACCGCCTTCGCCCCCACCTCGGCGGCGCCGACCTCCACGCCATAGAAATCCGCGTCGCCCGCCGCTGAGGCGGCGAGATTGGAAATGCCCGATCGCCACGGGGCTCGCGACCGCACTGGCGAGACGAGAATCGGTGCTCGTCGTTGGCATTGCCCTGTGAATTTCTTTCCAGTGTGGCTCACGAGGCTCGAAGATGGGCGCAGAAGGTGTTCGCGGAGGGGACTAGCGGAGGGGCAAAAACGAACGTTGTAACACCCATCCTGGTAGACTGAGGAACAGAAATCGCGGGTCGGTCGAGGGGGTTCCTTGGCGCCGCCTCCCTGACGCAGCACCAACGAGACGGAGACGCGCCGTGACGGCGACGAACGACAGCGACACCGAAAAAATCCAGTCCAGCGCGAGCGGCGATGCGACCGCAAGTAACACCAGCGGCAGCGAAAACTACAGCGCAAAGGACATTCAGGTCCTTGAAGGTCTGGCTCACGTCCGCAGACGGCCCGGTATGTACATCGGCTCTACCGGCCTCAACGGCCTGCACCACCTGATCTGGGAAGTGGTCGATAACTCTGTTGACGAAGCTATGGCCGGGTTTTGTGACACCATCAAGGTGGTTTTGCTGCCCGACGGTGGTTGCCGGGTGGAAGATAACGGCCGCGGTATCCCGGTCGACCCGTATCCGTCAGGTCAACACAAGGGTAAGAGCGCGGCCGAAGTGGTGCTCACGGTGCTCGGCGCCGGCGGTAAGTTCGGTGGGGGAGACGGCTACAAGGTGTCGGGCGGCCTCCACGGTGTGGGTGTTTCCGTGGTCAACGCGCTGTCCGAACGCCTGATGCTTGAGATCGATAAGAACGGCAACCACTACATCCAGGAATACAAGAGCGGTGGTTTGCCGGTTGGCGGCCTCGAAATCGAGGGAAAGGCGCCTGCCGGTCACCATGGCACCGCCATCACATTCTGGCCCGACACCACTATTTTCACCGTCGAAGGTACCGAGTTCCTGTCGCGCACGGTGCTCGAACGTCTGCAGATCATGGCGTTCCTCAACAAGGGCCTGCAGATGAACTTTGTCGACGAGCGTCCCGGTCACGAACAGATCCAGACGTTCCAGTACCCGAACGGCATCGCCGACTATGTGCGCCACCTGAACTCTTCGAAGGAAGCGCTGTTCCGGAAGGTCGCCCAGATCGAGGCGCAGGAAGACGACATGGCTGTCGAAGTCGCTATGCAGTGGAACACCGGCTACTACGAAGGCATCTTCGGCTACGCCAACGGCATCTCCACGACAGAAGGCGGCATGCACATCGAGGGCTTCAAAACCGCCCTTACCGCCCTGATCAACAAGTACGCCAAGGGCCGCAACCTGCTGAAGGAAAAAGACGACAACCTGCTCGGCGAAGACATCCGCGAAGGTCTCACCGCCATCGTGGCCATCAAATTGCGTGAGCCCCAGTTCGAGGGCCAGACCAAGGGCAAGCTCGGCAATGTGCCCGCCCGCTCCATGGTGCAAAAAGCAGTGAACGAAAAGTTCGCGGAATGGCTAGAAGAAAATCCCGCCGAGGCAGCGGCCATCGTGAAGAAGGGCATTGCTGCGGCCCGTGCCCGACTTGCGGCCAAAGAGGCGCGTAACGCTATTCGCCGCAAGTCCTCACTCGAAGGTGCGGGGATGCCCGACAAGTTGAAGGACTGCAACTCGCGTGACCCGCGCGAGAGCGAACTGTTCATCGTGGAGGGCGATTCCGCCGGTGGATCAGCGGTGTCGGCGCGTAACCCGCTCACGCAGGCGATTTTGCCCATTCGTGGAAAAATTTTGAACGTTGAACGAGCTCGGCTCGACAAGATGTTGAAGAACACCGAAGTGCAGGCGCTCATCTCGGCCATCGGCGGGGGAGTGGGCGAGGAGTTCGACATCGGAAAAGCCCGCTATCACAAGGTCATTGCGCTCTGCGACGCCGACGTCGACGGCAGCCACATCCGCACCTTGCTGATGACGTTCTTCTTCCGCCAGATGAAGCCGCTGGTGGAACAGGGCTACTGCTATATCGCCCAGCCGCCGCTCTACTCAACCGAGATCGGCAAAGAGAAGATCTACTTGAAGGACGACATCGCGAAGACCGCGTTTTTGGAGAAGCACCCGAACCACAAAAAAGAGTTCCAACGCCTGAAGGGCCTCGGCGAAATGGACTGGCAAGAACTCAAAGAGACCACCATGCAAGCCTCACGCCGCACCTTGCTGCAGGTCACCGTCGAGCAAGCCGCGCTGGCCGATGAGGTCACCAGCGTGCTCATGGGCGACGACGTCGAGCAACGAAAAAACTTCATTACGACGAATGCCAAAGACGTCCGTTTCCTCGACATCTGAGAACTAAGGAAAATTTGTGAGTAATACCACGACGCCACCGCCGGAAGAACCGACGATGGGCAGTATTGAACCGATTGAGATTCAAGATGAGATGGAGCGCTCGTTCCTCGAATACGCCATGTCGGTCATCGTTTCTCGTGCGCTCCCCGACGTGCGCGACGGTTTGAAGCCAGTGCATCGCCGCATCTTGTGGGACATGGAGCAGCAAAACTTCCGGCCCGACCGTCCGTTCGTGAAGTGCGCCCGCGTGAGTGGTGACACCTCCGCGAAGTATCACCCGCATGGTGACTCCTCCATTTACGACGCGCTCGTGCGCATGGCCCAACCCTTCTCGCTGCGGCATCCTCTCGTCGACTTCCACGGCAACTACGGCTCCCCCGACTTCGGTGCGGCTGCGTCGCGATACACCGAGTGCAGGCTTAGTCCGCTCGCCATGGCATTGCTCGACGGGATCGATGAAGAGACCGTCGAGATGCAGGCCAACTACGACGGCACCCTCGAAGAACCCAAGGTCTTGCCGGCTCGTTTCCCGAACCTGTTGGTGAACGGCGTGCAGGGCATCGCGGTCGGCATGGCCACCAACATTCCGCCCCACAACCTGGGCGAAATCTGCGACGCAACCATCCATCTCATCGCTCACCCCGACGCCACCCCCGATGACCTCATGGAGTTCGTAAAAGGCCCAGACTTCCCCACCGGAGGTTTCATTCTCGGGCGCACCGGCATCATGGAGGCCTACCGCACCGGCAAGGGTTCGGTGAAGATGCGCGCTGCGGCCGGCATTGAAGAAACAGCCAAGGGTGGCCTCCAGATTGTGGTCACCGAACTGCCGTACCAGACGTCGTGTTCCTCTATCGCCAGCCGCGTGAAGGAACTGGCCGACTCGAAAGAACTCGAAGGCATTCGCGACATCAACGACGAATCAGCCGAAGACTTCACCCGTCTCGTCATCTCGCTCAAGCGGGACGCCAACGCCAGCGTCATCTTGAACAACCTCTACAAGTACACACCAATGCAGACCAGTTTTAGCTGCAACATTGTGGCCCTGGTTGACGGTGTGCCGCGCCAGCTCAATCTGCGTGACTGCCTGCACTACTACGTCGAACACCAAATCGAAGTCATCACCAAACGCTCAGAGTTCCGCCGCCGCAAGGCCGCGGCGCGCGCGCATGTGATCGAGGGTTTGGTCAAGGCCCTGAACGTGATCGATGAGGTCATCGCCCTCATCCGGGCCAGCGAAGACAAGCAGGCCGCCCGAGAGGGTTTGATGTCAACTTTTGGCTTCTCGGAGATTCAGGCCGAGTCGATCCTCGACATGACGCTGGCTCGCCTTACCCGCCTCTCGCGTATCGACCTCGACACCGAACTCGAAACGCTGCGCAAGACCATCGAGGAACTCGACGCCATCCTTGAGTCCGATGCTCGCAAGCGTGAGGTGATCACCGCCGAACTCACCGCCATCCGTGACAAGTTCGCTGAGCCCCGCAAGGCCAAACTCACCCACGACCCGGGTGATATGTCCACCGAGGATCTCATCGACGACAAGGAACTGGTCGTCGTCATGACCCAGGCCGGCTACATCAAGACGGTGGAGGGCGCCGCCTTCCGCACCCAGGCCCGTGGCGGCCGTGGCAAGGCCGGAAGCACGCTCAAGCAAGACGACATCGTGCGTCACGTCATCTATTCAAGTGCTCACGCGTTCCTGCTGTTCTTCTCCAACCGCGGCAAGGTGTATCGCCTGAAGGCACACGAGATTCCCGAGCGGGAACGCACCGCCAAGGGCATCCCCATCATCAACTTGTTGCCGTTGCAACCAAACGAGCATATTCAGACCATCATCGATACCCGCTCGTACGACGCTGATCGGTTCCTATTCTTCGCCACGAAGAAGGGCACGGTGAAGAAGACTGAGTTCCACGCCTACGACTCCAGCCGTCGTGACGGGCTTATCGCCATCAATCTGAACGACGGTGACGAGCTGGTAAAGGTCATCGAAACCAGTGGCTCCGACGACGTGTTCATGGTGAGCCGTAAGGGCATGAACATCCGGTTCAACGAAGACGACGTACGGCCCATGGGCCGCGCTGCGGCCGGGGTGCGAGGCATGAAACTTCGGGCCGAAGACGAACTGGTGTCATGCGACGTTGCCCGCGATGACGTGTCGATTCTGATCATGACCGACTCTGGTTACGGCAAGCGCACACAGCTGTCGAAGTTCAACCAGCAAGGTCGCGGCGGCCAAGGTGTGATCGGCATGAAACTCACCGGCAACCGCGGTTACGTGGTGGCCGCGTTCATGGTGGGCGAAGACGACGAGATCGTCGCCATCTCTTCCGGCGGCGTCACGCTTCGTGTACCTGTCCGAGACATCTCCGAGCAAGGCCGCGACGCTACCGGCGTACGCATCATGAGTCTCGACGCCGGCACCGTCGTGGCATCGGTAGCCCCCATCCTTGGCAGCGGCGACGGCGAAGACGACGCCCAATAGAGACGCCGAACGCCCGGACCGATGGTCCGGGCGTTTGCGGTTGTCAGATGTTGGGGCGGGGCCCAAAGGTGGGGCCGACGGTGCGGGTGCGCTTGATCTCGTACACACCGTCGATCGACGCCAACGTGACGTACGCATCCCACAGGCGCAGTGCGTCATCACCCGTCGGTGCGGGGGACATGACGGGCCCGAAGTAGGTCATGGGAAGGTTTTCCACCGCGATGATCGGTACGCCGACATCGGCGCCTGTCAGCGCCACCCCGGCGGCGGTCGATGCGTGAATGCCAGCATCCAACGATTCGTCCTCGGTGGCTGACAGCACCGCCACATCGACGCCGGCGGCCTTCACGCATTCTCCCAACGTTTCCAGCATGTTGTCGCCGTCGTGGTGAATTGCGGTCCCGAATGAACGATAGAGCGCCGAGACCGCATCGTTCCCGTAGTCGAGGCGGGCCTGCTCGATGACCCGCAGACCAGGCCACTGCGCCTCAAGGGGGATGCGGTACTGGTCCGACATGCCAGCACCGTTCTTCACCACGAGGCTGTACGTCTTCCAGGTGACATCAAGGTCACGGTGTGGCGCTACCTCTCGCACCCACTCGGCGGTAATCCAGGTCCACGGGCAGGCAGGGTCGAAGTAGAAGTCGATTGCAGTCACAGTCGAGAACGCTATCGCCACATCCGCAATATCTCGCTACAGTACTGGCGTCTCGGAGATTCGCTCTCCCTCCCATGTCATGGTTGTGGAGGAGAGATTGATGCAATCCGAAAACGAACACGGTCACGCGCTGGCGCTGGTTGTGGTGGTGCTGACGGTGCTGATGCTGATATCCGTTGGCCTGGCCGAATTGGGCGTTCGCGCCGCCGACCAGTCCCGGGCCCGAACAGCCGCGGACGCCGTAGCACTGGCAGCCGCATCGGGCGGATTCGAGGCCGGCCGACGCGTCGCGGCCGCCAATCACGCCACGCTCACGGCGCTGAGCTCCGACAGGGGAGTGGTGCGGGTCACGGTGCAAGTCGGCGCGATGTCCGCCACGGCGGCGGCCACGCTGGTCGACGCCGGATGACCAGTGACCGCCACTCGTCGGACAGGGCCAACTACAGTGCACAGCGTGACGTCGCTTGATCCCTTCGAGGACACATCCTCGCGGACTCCGAAGGGTGCCGCCGTGTCTGATGACATCGACGTCGCCCCATCGCTGTCGCGTCGGCGTCCCCCTCAGGATCCGCTCGTCGGTCAGTCATGGACGGCGCTGGAAGCGGCTGGCTTGCTGCCGAAACGCCCATCGGAGCCCGTCGCTGACGAATCGAACGTCACTCCTGACGGCTGGCCGACCGACGACCTCACGCCTTCGGGTTCGGTCGAGGTCGTGCCGCGTCCGATTCCACCGCCTCCGCCCATGATGCCCAACCCATCGGCCTTGGCGGTGGCCAGCGCGGCCATCGTGTTAAACCCTGCGACGCCACCACCGGGACTCCTGCCGGCAGCTCGCGAAGGTGAGCCGGCCGAGCCCTCGGACGCCCCGGTCGTTTCCCCCACCGAACTGATTCCGGTCAAGGTTGAGCCCAACGAGCCGGCCAGCGAACCTGCTACTGAGCCACCGACCGAGGCAATCCCTGCGGTTGAGGCCCGGTCGGTGCCCGTCAGTCCCGCGCCCAGTTCGCCGGCCATGCCGTTTAACGACGAATCCGAGCGTCCGGCCCGGGTGCTGACCAAGACCGTTGGCCGCCGCCGGATCTTCGGCCGCCGCCCCCGTGTCCGCAAGGTCTCCCGGGTGGTGCGCCGCATCGACGGCTGGACCGTGTTCAAGATCTCGCTGGTGTTGTACATGCTGCTGTACGTCGTGCTGCTCATCGCCGGCGTACTGCTCTGGCACCTCGCCTACACCACCGGCACCGTCGACAACATCCAAGGCTTCATCAAAGAACTCTTCGGGCTGAAGACCTTCACTATCAACGGCAAGAAGCTGTTTAATGCATCCCGTGGCCTCGGCCTGTTCCTGGCTATCGCCGGAACCGGGCTGCACGTGACGCTTGCTGTGCTGTTCAACCTGATTGCCGACCTGGTCGGCGGCGTGCGGGTCACGGTGTTGGAAGAGGAAGTCATCCTGCGCGAACGACTGCGCGGCGGGCCGGTGGCAGAATCGATTGACGCGGACACCGATGCAAGCGATAACCTGACAGCTTCCTAGCGCGCCTCGGCGCGTAACGGGGCTATAGCTCAGTTGGTTAGAGCGCTGCACTGATAATGCAGAGGTCACAGGTCCGACTCCTGTTAGCCCCACTTGGCACGACGATCTGTCTTCCTCGCTGTGCGTCGCCTCGGCCTCGCCCTCCTTGTGGCAGGGCTCGTTGCGGCGGTCCTGCGGGTGCGGGGCAAAGGCGGCGCACCGGCCCAGCAGGGCGGCTGGGAAGAGTTGTCGTTCGATCAGAAGCCGTGACCGATCTTCGTATCGGTATCGTCGGCACCGGCGCCGTCGGCAGCCGAGCGGCACGGCAGCTGGCCGGAACCCCCGGGGTACACGTGCTGCTGGCCGACTATCCCGGCGGAACATCGGCTCGGGTGGCTACCAGCATCGGCGCGTCGGTGACCGTGGTTGAAGCCATGCACGATGAACTCGGCCTCGATGCCGTGGTGCTCGCGACGCCCGTTCCCCAGGTGGCACTGGCCGAACGGTTCGTGCTGGCCGGAACCTCCGTCGTGTCCACGTCTGATGACCGCGACGACGTGTGGCGTCTTTGGGGGATCGACGACCTGGCCAAG
This sequence comes from Actinomycetes bacterium, assembly GCA_031360915.1. Classification (GTDB taxonomy): domain Bacteria; phylum Actinomycetota; class Acidimicrobiia; order Acidimicrobiales; family Ilumatobacteraceae; genus JANMCE01. The sequence continues at coordinate 36,604 of JANMCE010000088.1, forward strand.
GAACGTGGCGTCACGGTGGTGGTCGGCGCCGGGTTCGCCCCCGGTCTGTCGTGCCTGCTCGCCCGACACGCCGCCTCGTCGTTTGCGTCGGTGGACGAGTTGCACGTGTGCAAACACGGCACCGGTGGACCAGCGTGCGCCCGCCAGCATCACAAAGCGCTGCGATCAACGGCGCAGATCTGGCGTGACGGGGACTGGCGCAGCCGTGCAGGCGGATCGGGACGTGAGCTCGGCTGGTTTCCTGATCCGATCGGCGCGCACGACTGCTACAACGCGGAGCTCCCCGATCCGTTCGTGCTGCTGCGAGCGTTTCCTGATGTCGGCCGGATCTCAGCCCGCCTCAGCGCCACCCGCCGCGACCGTCTCACCTCGCGCCTGCCGATGCTGCGAAAGCCGCATGTCGAGGGGGCGCTCGGTGCCCTCCGGGTGGAAATCCGCGGTATGCGTGATGGCCAGCGCCAAGCCGAAGTGCTTGGCGCCATCGACCGTCCCGCAGTCGCCGCCGGGGCGGTCGCCGCGGTGGCGGCCCTCCGCTTGGCGGTGCCCAACACGCATCCCGGAACTGTGGCACTGGGCGATGCGCGCATCGACACCACTGCCTTCCTCGCCGACCTCGCGCAGCGCGGCGTCCGAGC
>JANMCE010000111.1:0-3600 GCA_031360915.1 Actinomycetes bacterium
CAGTGGCAGGGCAACAAGGTCACGGTGTGGAGCTCCACCCAAGTTCCCTACGCGGCTCGCGCCGGAGTGGCCACCACGCTGCAGATCCCACAGTCTGACGTCCGCGTTGTGGTGCCGTTGCTGGGTGGCGGCTTTGGTGCCAAGTGTGACTTTCATTTCGAGGGCCACATCGCTGCCCTGGCTCGTGCGGCCAAGCGCCCAGTGAAGCTGGTGTTTACCCGGCACGAAGAGTTCTTCGCCATCGGCCATCGCCGTGAAGGAATGCTCATCGAGCTGGAAACGGGCGTTATGAACGACGGCACACTCGTGGCCCGTCGCGCCCGCCTCGTGCTCGACAAGGGCGCCTATTGCGGTGAGGGCGGCTTCTTCGCCCAGATGGCCGCCATGCACGCGTGTGGCCCGTATGTGCTCGATACCGTGAACGTGCACTCGTTCCTGAACTACTCGAACAACCAGCCGTCATCATCAATTCGGGCCCCAACGGCACCGCAGGTGTGCTGGGCTCTGGAGCAGCACATGGATGCCGTTGCTCGCACCATCGGTATGGACCCGGTTGCGCTGCGCATGAAGACGCTGATCGAAGAGGGTGCCGAGGGCCCGACCCGCCAGGTGTTCGACTACATCGGCATGAAGGACAGCTTGACCAAAGCCGTTGAGATGATTGGTTACGGCCAGACCCTTCCGGACGACGAGGCCATCGGCATAGCGTGTGGCTGGTGGCCGTGTTTCGCGGTCGAGTCTGGCGCGTACTTCAAGCTCAATCACGACGGCACTGGCACCATCGTGACGGGTGCGCAGGAGAACGGCACCGGCTCGGTCATGGCCATGCCGAAGTTCGTGGCCGAAGAGTTGGGCATGGACCCGAAAGACATTTCCATCCTCTACCAGGACACCGACGCCGCCCCGTGGGACATGGGCTCCAGCGGTTCGCAAACCACCTTTAACAGCGTTCGCGCCGTTCTGGCCGCAGCGGCCGAAGTGCGTGAGCAACTGCTTGATGCTGCCGCCGAAGCACTCGAAGCGGCTCGTGAAGATCTTGAACTGGTCGGTGGTTCGGTGAGCGTAAAGGGCACGCCATCAAAGGCGGTCACCATCGCCGAGTTGGCAGCTGCCGGCACGTTCCACGGAAAGGGCTCCGGCCCACTGCCCGAGTCGCCCGCGGTGCAGGCCGAGGGTTGCGTTGGTCGGCTCGGAATGGAGTCGTTCCTCGCGCCGCAGGTGTTCACCCATGCCGTTCGGGTGAAGGTCGACCGTGACACGGGCGTTGTTCGCATCGTGCAGGTTGCGGCCGCGCACGATTCGGGTGCGGTGCTCAACCCGATTGGCGCCAACGGCCAGGTGTACGGCGGTGTGGTGATGGGTATTGGGCAGGCGCTGTCCGAAGGCACCATTCTCGATAAGGATGGCAGGCAGCGCAACCCGGGTTTGCTCGACTACAAGCTCGTGACCTGCTCGGATGCTCCACCCATCGATATCGAGTGGGTCGGTCGCTTCACGCCCGATGCCGGGCCCCGTGGCTCGAAAGGTATCGGCGAACCACCAAGCGTTCCGACCGCTGGAGCGATTGCGAATGCGATCGCCCTCGTCATTGGTTCGCCGGTGTGCGCGTTACCCATGACACCCGAGCGCGTGTGGGAAACCAGCCATGGCGGTGCCCAGTGACCGCTACGTTTGTCGCTCCCACTACATTGGCCGAAGTGCTGGCCGCCATGGCCGCTGGCGCTCGACCCGTCGCGGGCGGCACCGACCTTGTGGTCGGCGCCCGACAGGGCAAGAAGCCGTTGCCGCTATCGTTGGTCGCCATCCATCAGCTCGATGAGCTGCGGGAGATCACACTCACCACCACGGGCGTGCGGATCGGCGCATTGGTTTCGCACGAGCAAATCATTGCAGATGCAACTATCCGGGCGACATACCCTGCGCTGGCCGACGCCTCAGCCATCGTCGGCTCGCACGCCACCCGTGCGCACGGCACGCTTGGCGGCAACGTGATGACCGCTTCCCCCGCAATGGATACCGGCTCACCTTTGATTTGCTTCGGCGCCATTGCCATCTTGCAGTCTGCATCGGGTACCCGGTCGGTACCGATGGACGGGTTGTGGACGGGCCCGGGCCGCACCGTTGCTGAGCCTCACGAACTGCTGGTGGCCATCGAGCTTCCCGCCTTGGCGCCCGGTACCAGTTCTTGCTACGTGCGCCTTGAGTATCGCCGGCAGATGGAGATCGCCATCGTCGGCGCCGGAGCTCAGGTCACCATCGTCGACGGTGTCATTACCGACGCCCGAGTTGCCATGACCGCGGTCTCGGCCACGATCCGCCGCGTCGCAGCGGCCGAGCAGGCGCTGGTTGGTACCTCGGGTGATCGCGTCGCCGCTGATGCCGCGGGTAGAGCGGTCAGCGAAGCGTGCGCTCCCATCAGCGACGTGCGTGGCTCGGAGACCTATCGCCGAGCCATGGTTGGCGTCATTGCCCGCCGAGCCATTGAAGCAGCCGTCACTCGTGCCACCGGTGGCACCGTCCCCATCCCCGCGAGCCCGGCGCTTCACGGCGCGAGCTGAGGAAACGAACATGAAGAACGAAACATCACTCAACGTCAACGGCATGGCCTACCCGGTCGCCATTGATGCCCACGCCACGCTGCTGCGCGTCGTGCGCGACGACATCGGCCTCACCGGCACCAAGGAAGGCTGCGACGATTCCGAGTGCGGTGCCTGCATGATGCTGATCGACGGCAAGCCTGTGAACTCCTGCTCGTATCTGGCCATGCAAGCCGTCGGCCGCTCACTTACCACGGTTGAAGGTTTGTCGTCGGGGGAGGACCTCACGCCACTGCAGCAGGCTTTCCTCACCGCAGGCGGTGTGCAATGCGGCTTTTGCACGCCCGGCATGCTGATCTCCGCCACTGCCCTGCTCGCTTCCAACCCGCACCCGACCGAAGAAGAAGTCCGCATTGGGTTGTCGGGCAACCTCTGCCGCTGCACCGGGTATGACGGCATCGTCAAAGCAGTCCTCCAAGTCGCCGCTGGCTAAGCCGTCTGCGCGTTAATAACTCGGTGATTTAGGAGCGGTCGCATAGCCTGGAAGGCCATGCGACAGAACCTGATCAAAGAGGGCGACGAACACCTGAAGTACGAGATTCGGGAGATTGTCGAAATCGCCAATCAGATCGTGCCGCTCGGCGTGCCCATGATCTGGGAGAACATCGGTGACCCCGTCGCCAAGGGCGAGATTCTGCCCGCATGGATGAAGGACATCGTGGCCGAAGCCGCCTATGACGACCGCGTCTATGCCTACTCGCCGACCAAGGGTGACCTGGCTGCTCGGCAGTTCGTGCTCGACCACTACAGCGATGCTCGCATCTGTGGCATTGAGGACATTATTTTTTTCAACGGCTTGGGTGACGCCATCAACAAGATTTTCTCCACCCTGCGAACAACCGCTCGGGTGATCGGCCCGAACCCCACGTACCCGTCGCACGCCACGGCCGAAGCCATTCACCACGGTGGCCATCACATCACCTATCCGTTGCAGCTCGACAACGGTGGTCGCATCGATCTGGTTGCACTGGAGAACTCGGTGCGCGAGCACGAGGACATCGTG
>JANMCE010000388.1:0-13107 GCA_031360915.1 Actinomycetes bacterium
GCCCTCTACGGTGCCCTCCAGCCCGTCCACGACCGCCAACGCGTAAACCGGGTTGGAGAATCGGCCAGGGCCGGGTACCATGTGATCTCCGCCGCGGGGTGGAGCAGTCTGGTAGCTCGTCGGGCTCATAACCCGAAGGTCACAGGTTCAAATCCTGTCCCCGCCACCAAAGATAGTGCAAAGGCCCAGGTCAGCGACCTGGGCCTTTCACATTGAGATAGGGCTTCCTCCGGTTTACGCGGTGTTCCTCCTTCGGTTCCTCCGGTGTTCCCCCGAGGCGGTTTCGGGCGGGGGAACGGGGCGGGTGAGCCGCTCGGCAGCTCTGGCGGCGTCGGCTTGCATGCCGGGAAGAATGTGTTGGTAGGTCTGCATCGTGAACGCGATGTTGGCGTGGCCGAGTCGTTCGCTGACGACTTTCACGGGGATGCCATCTTTGATCAGCAAGCTGCCGTGGGTGGGGCGGAGATCGGATCGGCGGGATACCGGCGTTGTGAACTATCCGCACGAACGCTTCGTAGACGGCGTGGGGATGGATTGTGTGGCCTTCGCCGTCGGTGAACACCCACCTTTCGCTGTTGGTGATGCCGACCGCAACGAACTCCGCGGTCTGGAACGCCCGCCAACCGGCCAGGATCATCAAGGTCGTGTCGTCGAGCGAGATGGCGCGGCGAGCGGTCTTTGTTTGCCTCTGGTCTCGTGGACCTCGTACCCGACCGCGACCAGGCCGCGGTTGAGGTGGAGGCGCTGTTTGGTGAAGTCGATGTCGGGCGACTTGAGTCCGAGCACTTCGCTGCGTCGCATCCCGGTCATCGCCGCCAACCAGTACAACGGGAACAACCGGTGACCAGCAGCGGTACGCATGAGAAGGTGCAATTCGTCCTCGGTGAGTGACTTATAACGGGACACGCCGTCAGCTCGGGTCGGCCCCGATGGCTTGGAGGAATCGTTCGACGGTGTCCCGTTCCACCTTGGCAGCTGTGCGGCGTTCGGCGTCGCGGCGGAAGACTTCGGCGGTCTTGGTGAGCACGAGCTTGTGTGGGCTGCCTTCGCGGCGGGTCTGGTGGGTGACGGGGAGTTCGGCGTCGTCGCAGCGTCGGTGGATGTGTTCGCGCCTCGGTTTGGCCATCGGCCAGATGTGCTGCTTGCGGACAGGGTCGGCGAGGAACGTGGCGAGTTCGGCGCAATCCTGACAGCATCCCGACTGTTGGAACCCGATGATCGTCCAGTCGCCTTCCTGGCGTTCAGGACGGGCCAGTTCACTCCGCAGCGTCGTCGCGGCGTGTCGAGCGATTGGTTCGAGGTCGACGAGGGCAAGTTCGGCAGGGGTGAGTCGCAAGGCTGCTGGCATGGTTGCGAGTAGCAGTGGTGTCAGATCGGCGGCGGGCGTACGCACGGTGTCGAGGATGTCGCGCCGAACGTCATCGGCTGCGGTCATTGAGGTCGCGTGGAGCACGGCTAGAAGTGGTGGGCCGAGTGAGACGAGCGCGGCACGCCGTGCCGATGGCTGAGCGATGTCGTTGGACGCTCGGATCGTTCGTTGAAGCCAAGACCAGATCGCTGTCGTTACGGCGTGGGCTGCGCCGGCTCGGACCTCAGTTGGCGCGGTGCCGTGGAGCAGGCCGGTGCAGAACGCATCGAGTCCTGCTGTCCAGGCGACACGGTTCGGCAGTGCCGGTCGACGGCCGAATCCGGGTTCTCGCGTCCACGTGCCGAGCCGCTCGTCGAACCACGACTGCCCGTACCGTTCGATGGCTGTGAGCAGATTTGGCGCGTCGCCGGGTGTGAACGCTTCGAGTGCGAACGGACCCAGCAGGTTTGCGGCGAGGTCTGAATCGCGCAGATCGGCAGCGCCGACGCAGCCTCAGACACGATGAACAACCTGCTACTTGCGGCTTGACATCCATAGGGGAATCGGTTTGAAAGGTTTGCCGGACTCGATCCGGGCGGTGTGGCCTCAAGCTGATGTCCAATTATGCGTCGTTCACTTGGTCAGATCCGCGTTGAGGTATACGTCGAAGAAGTATTGGGGGAAGGTGTGTCGGGACCTCCGCGAGATCTACACCGCCCCCACGTTGGCTGCGGCAGAGGACCGGTTCGTCGAGTTCTGCGACACCTGGAAAGAGAAGTGCCCAGCAATGGTGAAGACGTGGGAAGACGCCTGGGGCGAGTTCATCCCGTTCCTCGATTTCCCTGTTGAGCTCCGCCGGCTCGTCTACACGACGAATTCGATCGAGTCACTGAACGCCCGGTTCCGCAAAGCCGCACGGCACCGGGCGCATTTCCCGACCGAGCAATCCGCGTTGAAAGTCCTCTACCTCGTCGCGATCGAACGACGGAAAAACCGGGCCAACCCGACCGGCCAAATCGCCGACTGGAAATCCATCCTCAACGCTCTCACCATCCACTACGGCGACAGGATCGCCCACTAAAATATCAACGTCACGAAGCCCGCTTACACAAAGCATCTGACAGTCCCGCGCCCTAACTAAACGGTATTGATCGGGGTTAGTGGTCGTAGGTGATGAGTGATCGTGCCGGTCCTGTTCTGTCGGTGGTTTCGTTGTGCCAGATCGCGGCGGTGAGTGCGAGGATTCGTTGCAGGACGCGTGCGCAGACACCGGCTGGTTTGCGGCCGCCGTGGCGTTCCAGATCGAGTTGGGCTTTGAAGGTCTGGTTGACGGACTCGATGATCTGCCGGAACGGTCTCAGGAACCGGGCGCCTGGCCGCCCCTGCTTTTCGGACTTCAATGCTGGACGGATCAGGGTGATGCCCGCATTGTTCAGCTCGATCTCGAACGGGGTGGACCGGTAACCCTTGTCGCCCATCAGGATCTGACCGTCGCGGTCCAAGAGGTCTGGGTCGAGTGACAGCATGGCAAGCGTGGTGTCGCGTTCATCAGTGTTTGCGCTGGTCAACGCATAAGCGACGGGTAGTCCGGAGGGTGTGGCGATGAGGTGGAGGCGTAAGCCCCAGAAGTATCGGGTGTGGCTGGCGCAGTAGCCGTAGCTGGCGTAGCCGACCATGTCGGATCGTTTCGCGGTCTCCCTGCTGCGGCCGCATTCGACCGGTGTCGAATCGGCGAGCCACAGGTCATCGTTGTAGCTGGGGCAGTCACGGGCGAGGACACTGATGATGTGTTGCATCGTGGTGCCGGCGGCACGGAGCCGTTTGTTGTAGGCGGCACACTGCGGCAGGTACCGGAACCACGGTGTCAGGTTGGCTTTAGGGTAACGAATGAAATGGCGTTCGAATGTGTAGCCGAGAAGGGCTTGCATGACGGCGAGCGTGACGAGTTCCGCGTCGGAGAGTTGTGCAGCGATACCGATCTTGGGGCGTTCGGGCCGCCAGTCGGGATTGATCATCCAACAGGTCATCGATGGTGACGTAAAGTCGTGTCGCGAGGGCGTCCAGGTCAGCGTTCATACCTTTTTCCTCCAAGAGCAGGCGTTGTATCGCTGATCATGGACGCTCTCGCGCTGGTAGTGGTGGATTATCGCGCGGAACGCGCGAACCCCTTGGAGCCAATCATCTAGATTCTGGCTATGGGTGCTGCCAGTTCCGACGCGAATGTCGAGGAATCGGTGGCCTCGGCGCGGGAGTGTTTCGACCGTCGGGAGTGGGGTGAGGCGTTCCGGCGTCTCGAGGATGCGAGAAAGCGCGTGGTGCTCGACGCGGCGGACCTTGAGCTCCTAGCCGTGGCTGCGTACCTGACCGGACATGACGAAGCGAGCGACGATGCCTGGATGCTCGCTCACCACGCCTGCGAGGAAGCGGGCGACGAGATCGGCGCAGGTCGGAGCGCGGGATGGCTGAGCTGGAACCTCATGATCCGGGGCGACATGGCGCGTGCCGGCGGATGGCTGGCCCGCGCCAACACGCTGCTCGTCGATGGCGACCACGATTGCGCGGAGCGCGGCTTCCTCCTCGTCCGCGAGGCCCTCTTCCAGCTCGTCGAGGACCCCGCCGCGGCCTTCACGACGTTCGCGACCGTCGGCGACTATGGCGACCGCTTCGGCGATCGGGACCTGTTCGCGCTCAGCCGCCTCGGCTGCGGGCAGGCGCTCATCGCGCAGGGCGAGCTAGCGACCGGGACCGCATCGCTCGACGAGGCGATGGTGGCGGTCACCGCCGGCGAGGTCACTGCTCCCATCGCCGGAGTCGTGTACTGCGCGGTCTTGCTCGAGTGCCACAATGCTTTCGACGCCCGCCGAGCGCGCGAGTGGACCGACGCCCTTACGCGGTGGTGTGACGCGCAACCCGACCTGGTGCCTTACCGAGGTCAGTGCCTCATCCACCGCTCCGAGGTGTTGCAGCTCCGAGGCGAGTGGGCGAGCGCGCTCGATGCGGCTCGCCGAGCGTGCGATGCCTTGGTTGGCCATCCAGCGATCGGTGACGCCTACTACCAGCAGGCAGAGATGCATCGCTTTCGGGGTGAGTACGTCGAGGCTGACGCCGCCTATCGCGGCGCCAGCCGCTTCGGGCGGGAGCCCCATCCCGGATTCGCCCTGCTTCGGCTGGTGCAGGGCGATGTCGCCTCCGCGGTGGCGTCCATCCGGCGGGTGGCGGAGGAGGCCCGCGACCCCTCGGGACGCTCGACCCTGCTGGCGGCCTACGTCGAGATCATGCTCGCCACAGGCGACGGCGACGCCGCCCACATCGCGGCCGACGAGCTCGCCGCGATCGCCGCCCGACTCGATGCGCCGCTGCTGCGGGCGCTCGCGAACCAGGCACGCGGAGCGGTGCTCATGGCGGGCGGCGACACCCGCGGCGCGCTCGACGCCCTCCGAGCCGCGTGGTCGACCTGGCAGGACGTCGGCGCGCCGTACGAGTCGGCACGGGTGCGGGCGTTCATCGGAGTCGCGTGCCGCATCCTCGGTGACGACGACGCAGCCGAGATGGAGCTCGAAGCGGCGCGGGCGGTGTTCGAGTCGCTGGGCGCGGCTCCCGACCTGGCCCGCCTGGCGCCCTTCGCCGACCCGACTCCCGCAGCGCGACCGGGCCGCCTCACCGCCCGCGAAGCCGAGGTCCTCGCGCTCGTCGCGGCTGGCTGGACGAATCACCAGATCGCTGAGTTGCTGGTGCTCAGCGACCACACCGTGCGCCGCCATCTGCAGAACATCTTCGCCAAGATCGGGGTGACCTCCCGGTCCGCGGCGACAGCGTACGCCTTCACCCACGGCCTCGTCTGAACCTCTAGCGGACGAGCGTGGTACGAATGGACCACGGCTTCAACCTGCGCGTTTGGTACGTATAGGCGATGCCGACCCGGAGCCGTTTCCGTACCTTTAGCTGAGAGGCCGAACCCGGCCCCGACAGCTGGAGGTGCACCATGACGATCACCCTCGACTCACCGCCGCGTGCGGCCGATGTCCTTGACCATGTGAGGTCAATGCTTACTGAAATCGCCGCCCGGTCGGCCGAGATCGAAGGGGCTCGCCGGGTGCCGATCGACCTGCTCGAAAGCCTGAAGGCGGCCGGCTGCTTCCGGATGCAGCTGCCGACCAGCCACGGCGGGGCCGAATGCGACCTCGGCGCGGCGATGCAGGTCGGTGAGGAGCTTAGCCGGGCCGACGCCTCGGTGGGCTGGATCGTCCTCCTCGGAAGTGGGAACTGGATCGACCTGGCAGGGTTGCCGAGGGCGACGTTCGACTCGATGTACCCAGCTGGCGGCAACACCATCGCAGCAGGCGTGTTCAACCCGACCGGCGTCGCGGTGCCCGTCGACGGCGGCTACCTCGTGAACGGCCGGTGGTCCTTCGCGAGCGGCTGCGAGCACGCCGACTGGCTGTACGGCAACTGCGTCGACACGTCGAGCGGCGAACCGCAGCTGCGCATCGCGGTGTTCGACCCGTCCGAGGTTGAGATCGAGGACACGTGGACGGTGTCGGGCCTGTGCGGGAGCGGGAGCCACCACTTCTCGGTTCGCGACGTTGTCGTGCCCGCCGAGCGCACGTTCAACGTGTTCGCGGACGAGCCGTGCGTCGACACCCCCCTGGTTCGGATACCCATCCCCGCGGTGCTCGCCCTCAGCCTGGCTGTCGTGCCGATCGGCATCGCCCAAGGCGCGCTCGACGACATCGTGGCGCTGGCAACCGACAAGGTGCCGTTGCTGTCGCCGGGCACGTTGGCGACCAACCCGTTGTTCCACTACCAGCTCGCCGAGGCCGATGTGAAGCTGCGGGCGGCACGCTCGCTGCTCTACGCAGAGGCCGACGAAGCGTGGGCGTGGGCGGTCGCGGGTGAGGAGTTCACGGCCCCGTTCCGAGCCCGGCTCCGTTCCGCGGCCGTGCTCGCGGTGACCACGGCGGCTGCGGTGGTCGACACCGCGTACCGCGCCGGCGGCGGTAGTTCGCTGTACACCACCAGCCCGCTCCAGCGTCGGTTGCGCGACGTGAACGCCGTGAACCAGCACTTCCTCCTCAAGCCCGACACCCTCACCACCTGCGGCGCCGTCATGGCCGGCCAGGAACCCGACCTCACCGTCTTCTGACCAAGGAACGAATGCCATGACGACACCCGACATCCACCGGTTGAGCGAGCGGTTCAACCGCTGCTTCGAATCCTTCGACGCCGGCGACGACCTGTTCGCCGACGACACTTTCTTCGACCTCCTGCCTCCGCTGTGGCGGTTCCAGTTCCAGGGCGGCGGCCGGGCGTTCACCGATCAGCTCCGCTCGATCGCCGAGGGTCCGGCGACGGTGAAGATCATCCGGACCCTTGCCACCGAGACAGGCTTCCTCACCGAGCACGAGGAGCACCAGGATGTCGGCGATAGCGAGATCGTCGCCCGGCGGGTGTGGCTCTGCGAGGTCCGCAACGGTCGCATCGTCGACGTCACCGGCTACTGCAACGGCGGGTGGGACGCCGAGCTACGCGCCCGCCACGCCGCCGAGGCACCCATGCTGCGATGAGCCCGTCGGCAGCGGGATCGACCACCAGGATCCGGCGGATCAGGTGCCCTCCGACGTGGACCCGCAGGACGCCAGTCAATCAACCGATGGGACCGCCGCTGGGCGGGAGTGACGAGAGGAGCAGCACACCATGCCCGAAGAGCCTCATCCGAACCTGCTCACCTACCTCGCAGCGATCGATGCCTTCAACCGCAACGACGTGGCCGCGGTCGGCGAGTACGTGCGACCGGACTTCGTGTACCGAATCCCGGGTCGCTCCAGCATTGCCGGCGAGTTCCGAGGCATCGACGGCTTCATCGAGGCCCTCACGCGCCTACGCGAAGCATCAGCAGGGACGATCCACCTCGAGCCCGTGGCCGTGCTCGCCGACGACGAAAACCTGATCGCACGCGCCCGAGTCACCGCCGAACGAGGCGCACACCGACTGAACACCGAGAACTGCTACGCCTTCCGATTCGTCGACGGCAAGGTCGCCGACGGGCAGGTCTTCCTCTCCGAACCCGATCGCGTCGAAGACTTCTGGGCTGCGACGGAGAAACCTGCCAGCGACCAGGAGTTGTGAGTCCACCACGTCGACGACGCACCGACGACCAGCCCACGAGTGCCGTAGTGAGCGAGATGGACGGGACCCCGACGATTGGCGATCTGCGGCTGGAACGCGCACGAGTTCGCGAGCCCCCGAGCCCAAGGTCGGCCGCGGATACAAGCGTGCGGAAAGATCGTCAGAGGTTCGGTCGGATACCGGTCGGCCTCGCCGATTCGGCGGAGGCTACGGTTCCCTGGATGGACTTCGAGTTCCGTGCGAGTGATGGGCGGGTGTTGGGCGCGGCCGAGTTCGGCGATTCGAAGGGCGCGCCGGTGTTGTGGTGTCACGGGGGACCGGGGAGTCGCCTAGAGCCGATGTGGCTCGACCGGGTCGCGGCCTCGGCTGGATTGAGGATCGTGGGAATGGATCGGCCGGGCTACGGCCAGTCGGAACCACACCCTGGCCGCACGATTGCTGATGTGGTCGCGGACATGGTCGCCGTAGCGGACCGTCTTTCGCTGGGCCGTTTCATGACGGTCGGCGTGTCCACCGGCGGTGCCTATGCCATCGCACTCGCGGCGCTTGCACCGGACAGGGTCTCGGGCGTGGTTGCTTGTTGTTCGGTGACCGACATGTCATGGCCGTTGGGTCGCGCCACAATGAGCCCGTTGCACGCGCATGCTGTCTGGGATGCAACGGACCGTGACGCGGCGATCGCCGCAGCGGTAGAAGCTCATGGCGTGAACGGCTCGAAGATGATTGGTGGGGGTATGGAAGCTGCTCTTGCTGACTCCGACAAGGAACTGTTCGCTGACAGCGACTGGATGGCCAACGCGATGCGCGGCTTTCCTGCGATGTTTACCTTTGGCATGGAGGGCTACGCGGATGATCGCATCGCCGACGGATCCGGCTGGGTTAGCTTCGACGTCACCGAGGTCCGGTGCCCGGTGACCGTGCTCCACGGAACACAGGACCGAATGGTCGACGTCATCCACGCGAGGCACACAGCCGGCCTTGTCCCCCACGCCGAACTCGTTCTCATCGATGGCCTCGGTCATTTCAGTATCGAGGCGCACATTGTGCCCGAAGTGACGCGACTCCTCGCGGGCCTGTAGTGACCGAAACGAGCGGACCAGTTCACTCTTAGGAACGATCGCCCCGCCAGCTCCTAACCGGCGGAGCGGTGGGTGCCGAAATGTCGGCCGTGCGTGTTGACCCTGCGTTTCGCGACAAACTCGGCGGCGTGTTCCGCCTCATTGGGCATATCCCCGTCGGGCGGACGCCTGTCGGTGCCGAAAACTCCATCCGCCCTGTTATGCGGCTTGTTGGTATTCGTGGACGAGGCCGTTGCAGCGGGTTGTCACGGTAACGGGTTAGCGCGGTCAGGTCGGAGAGCCTGGGTGGTTTGGTGTTGCGCCGGAGCACGGTTAGTTGGTGGCGGAGCACCATGATCTCAAGGTCCTTCGCTCGTCCGGTCCATGCGGCCAGACGGGCGAGACCAACGATCAGCCGATAGAGGATGCGGAACACATCGTCGAGAGTCTGTCGTGAAACCGCAGGGTCAACAGGCATGGACGGCATTTTCGGCACCCACAGGTTGTAGCGAGCGACGTATTCATCGATGAGCCTGCGTAGCTGTGGCTCGTTCCAGATAATCGTCCGGTCGAGCAGTTCGCGGCGCAGCGTCCCGAACCACTGCAGCGAGCATGGCTAGACCGGCGCGCAGTCGGTAGAGGAGACGAAAGACCGTCCGATTCTTCGCCAGACCAGCCCCCAGAACACACGACCGAGCCAATTCGGCAGATGATGGACGTCGTCGCTCGTCGAGTTGCATCGGCCGGGGAGCCAACGATCACGTACGTTCCGAGCGTCAGCGCTGGTGATCGGATGAGGAACGCCACGGCAAGACCGGTGGGTGCACCCTGGTGAGACCGACCGACGAGTCATTCGAACGGTGCGTCGGTGTCGTGCTCCTCGGCGGGGAGCAGCTCGATGGTGATCCAGAACGCTTCGATGTCGTCGCCTTCGAGCCCGGTGTACACGATGAAGCGGTGGACGAGGATCCCGGCTCCTATCCAGACACGAACGTCGGGGTCATCGGTCGCGAGCGTGTGCGCGAAGTACTCGGAAGCGAGCCGGTCACGCACCCGAGGGAGTTCATGGACGATGAAGTCCGTGATCGATGGTGTGCCTTCGCCGTCCCGTTCCTCGGGAAGTAGCCGGTCGAGTCGATTGAAGAACTGCTCCGTGAACCGAACGATTCGGTCAGGCACGCTGGCGGCGTTTGTCGCCCAGCCGTCGAGCAGTCTCGAACACTCTGGCCTTCACGGTCTCAGGCACCTCGTCCCAGGATCTGACTTCGCTGGCGTCGACCGCGTCGGCGCGTTCCTGCGGTGTCATCCGGTCCATGTCGGCTGCGCTGATGATCGGTCGGGGCTCGCCCATCGCCCCATCGTATCGGCTGGCTGCAGCACCCACGCGCCGTGCCCGAGGACGGGCACGAGTTCGCCTACGACGCCTGCCACCGCCTGCCACCCTGTCAGGTCCCGGTACCCGCTTTACACACCGCCTGCCACCCCGCCACCGCCGTTCACATGCTGTCATGTACCAACCATGTACCAGCACCACGGTAAACAGGAGGGAGTAGAGGGGAACAACGGGGCGTTGAACATTGCCGCTGATCAGGTAAAATAATCGTCTACCAGGAGTTTCTCGGCTGGGTGCCAGCCTCGGTGGTCGCGTCCGGTGAGCGGATCGGTACCGTCGTATGCGACGACCTAGAAGCGGTTGTTTCGTTCAATGATGTAGGCGCATAGCCGTCCTCATCGGCCGTGACCTGTTCGGAGCCAACCCGAAGGTCACGCGCCAATCGCGGGCGTCGGCCGCCTGCGATTGGGCTGCTTGGCTGTATCGGGTTCTGCACACATCGGTTGGTTCGCCGTGTCGCTGATGATGCCGACGTCCGCACCGAACGCGTTGTACTGACGATTCGGTCAGGTTGCGCGTCGGCGGATTTCGTCGGCGAATGCTGGTACTCCGCCTCGGGCGAGTGTGTCGAGGAGAGCGGCGAGCGTTCTGGGTTCACGCCGGTTCGCCATGGCTTGGTGGGTGAGTTCGTCGATGACGGCGCGTGGGGCGAGATCGAGCTGATCGAGCAGGAACGTGTTGGGATGGGTGATCTCGATCTCGAACTGGGCGACGCTGGCTGGTGGGAAGTCGCGGGTGTTGAACGTGACGATTGCCGCGGCGTCGGCCCTACTGCGGCGGCGAGGACGTAACGGTCTTTCGGGTCGCAGGTGAGCGACTCGATCAGCGATTGATAGCCCGTGACCTCGGCGTGGGGAACGCCCGGCGCATCTCAACGAGCAACCGATCCACGGCGCTCACATCGATACCGTCTTCGACGAGGTTCCGGTGCAACTCATCGAGGATGTCTGGCGACCAGAGCACCGTGAACAGTCCGGATTCCGCGAGGCGTAGCAGGCTGTCGCGAAGGTGCGCTGGGTAGAGCACGCAGGCACGACGGAAAACGCCACGAGCGACTCAGCGTGTGCGCGTGGGGATCGCGTTCAGTTCGTACATACCGGAGTCCTGCGCGATCTCGACCATACGATCGAGCGCGTCGCGTCGGTCCCGCGATACACGCTTCTGGTAGACGAGTACGTCTGCGAGGCGGACACGGCGATGCCGTCCGGGTTGCTCGAACGCGATCTCGCCGCTCTCGAGCAGCTTGACCACGGTCGGTCGGCTCACACCGAGCAGCTCGGCGGTTTCCTGGGTCGTCAACCTCTGATGCACGGGCGCGATCGTGACGGCCTGGCCGGACGCCATTGCTTCGACGACGTCGCGAAGCACTTCGAGCACCTCGGGCGGCAGCACGAGTTGTTCACCGTTGGGTCCAAGCAGCGTCGTTGCCGGTTCCGCTCCGGGTTGACGCAACGCGGCGACGAGCGCGTCGAGCGACTCGATCGGCGGTAGAACGGTACGTTCGGGTGTAGCGGTTGGAATGGCGGTCTCCTGCCAATCATCCAACCACCAAATCGAAAAAAACGCAACAGTTCGTGTGTCGGGTCGTCTGGAACGACTGCCAACCGGCCAGGATCCGCAAGGTGGTGTCGTCAAGCGAAATGGCGCGGCGAGCAGTCTTTGTTTTGCCTCTGGTCTCGTGGACCTCGTAGCCGACGGCGACCAGACCCCGGTTCAGATGTAGGCGCCGTTTGGTGAAGTCGATGTCGGGCCACTTGAGTCCGGCACTTCGCTGCGTCGCATCCCGGTCATCGCCGCCAACCAGTACAACGGGAACAACCGGTGACCAGCAGCGGTACGCATCAGCAGGCGCAACTCCTCCTCGGTCAGCGACACACCTTCGGTGCGTTGCAGTGAACGCTGCTTGGGCACCCGTGCGATGGTGGCGACGTTGCGGGTCACCAGCCCGCGCCGCAGGGCGTCGGTGAGCGCGCCGTTGATGACGAGATGGATCTCGTACACGGTATTGGGTGCCAGCCCACGACCTGTCGCGGGGTGCATCAGTGTGTCGTAGAGCGCTTCGATCTGCTGGTAGCGGAGCCGCCGAACGCTTACCTTGCCGAGTGTCGGCAGGATGTGGAGTTGCACGTTGCGTTCGTACCCGCGGTAGGTGCTCGTGGCGAGGTGCAGCTTCTTGGTCGGCAGCCATTGCCCGATGAGATAGGCGCCGAACGTCAGTGCCCGGATCGTGTCGACTCGGTTGGTCTCGGTAGCGGCAAGTTGGCGGCGAGACGTTCAGCGGCGACCCGGTCGGTGTCGGCCGGGTGCCAGGTTCGCCGTTCCTTGCCGGTGACCGGATCGCGGCCTTCGTAGATCACCGCGTAGTAGCGGTCCCCTCGTTGTCGTACGTAACCCTTCATGGTTGTCCTCCTTGATATGACGGATCCCGACTATCGGGACCCGGAGGAACAATCGGTAGACGACAACACCCACCCAGCGCGGGATGGCACTCCCGATGGCGAAAGTCCAGGTCGCGAGCCTCGTGCCAGACGTTCCCGTGTCGGGGGAAGATCACGACGCTGACGTCCCGCAACGGATTTGCGACATCTCTGGAGCGGAATGCTCGTCACCCCGGGATGGCAGCACGAAACTCGGAGGCGTCGAGTGGGGCCGATGGGCAACGATGATGTGGCGACGCTGCCAGGAGGTGCATCATCATCGACATTCAATTGGACCGCGCTGTCGTCGTCGTACCGTTACGGGTGCTGGCCGCCGACGACTCCCGCTATGTCTCGACGGACACGATCTCGAATGTGCTCCGCACGTACCGGAAGCACCTGGACCTCTCGCCCGACGAGGGCGCCATCGTCGAACGCCTCAGCAACGACCTGTTCGAAGCGATGGAGTCCGACGCCCGAAACCTGCTCGAGCTCATCTCCTGGGCGGTCGGTTAAGTATGGCTGGAGCCGCGTGAGCGGCGCGCTACAACATCAGATTCTCGTCTGCCTCACCGTCACGCTGAGGTACACGAAATGTTCGCGGGTCTTGACTCGCCGAAGAGTCGGACTTCGATCGCTCTCGCCGATGCCTTGCCTGTGGTCGGGCAGAATGTCCGTGTGCCGCCGAGCGACTCGTCTGAATTCCCTGAACTTCTTGAAGCATTTGTTGCGGCTTGGTCATCGTCGATGGTGATGGCGCGAGCA
>JANMCE010000118.1:0-3214 GCA_031360915.1 Actinomycetes bacterium
ACCAACCGGGCCGAGCGATGTCACCGCCGTCACGGGCGTGCGTGCCACCCTCCGGCCGGGTGTGGCCTTTCCAGCCGGGCGGGGCGTATTGGTGACCGAGCGGGCCGCGATCATTGTCCACGTGTCGAGTTCTACGACCCGTCAACTCTCGAGGTCGGCGTAGCGGTCAGTAGTACCGGGTGAATTCAGCGTAGGCCATTCTTGACCATCAGGAGATGGGAGAAAGCGGCGAACGCTTCAGGGTGAGTTGTGGCCTCGTAGTGCCGTTCGTGGAGAAGACTCTTAACGTCACGAGCCATCGACGGTGAAAGGTCATTCAGATGGAATTTTATTGTGCCGGCCATTGCCATGTATGAGTCATGGCCGAGCTGTTCATCTCGATCCATCCCGGCGTTGAGCCGTTTGGCGATCCGGCGGGCCATCAAGGTTTGGAGGCCCACTTAGTGGCGGCTTTCGCCAAAGGGCCGGGCGGTGTTCGCCGAGCCTCCGCTGGACTGTGTGCCGCTGGAGCCGATGCGCCGTAAAGCTCCTCGGTCTGCAGGATCAGGGCTGCAAACCAGTTCGCCCACTCCTTGTATTCGGGCCCCCACAATTTCCCCGTTCGGCTGTTGCACGTGCTGCACAGGGTGTACCCCTTGATGCCGCCTTGCTGAGACGGCCCAGAACCCAGGTCCATCGAGTTCAGGGCCT
This sequence comes from Actinomycetes bacterium, assembly GCA_031360915.1. GTDB lineage: Bacteria > Actinomycetota > Acidimicrobiia > Acidimicrobiales > Ilumatobacteraceae > JANMCE01. The sequence goes on from JANMCE010000118.1 coordinate 691, forward strand.
TCGGTCCGAGGATCTCGTTAAGGCCAACGTTTCGACCCGTGCCTTTGTTGAACGCTGCCCGCGGCGGTACGTGCTCGGCCGTCATCACCGCTTCGTTGCCGCATATACGGCAGCAGTCGAACCCTTTGGTCGCCGGAAGAATCGGCCGGGAAGGCGTGGTGGACATCGAAACTAGCGATTCCGGCGTGGCTTTTGTTGACGTTGACATTTGCTCCATTGGGCAATTCTTGCGGCCACGCGTGTTATGACGACGACCAATTCCCGTCGCGCGTAGTGCGCCCTTCTTGGCCAGACTGCCCCGCAGGGTACGTCGTTCGCTCACGCGGATCAGGGCATTGAGATGGCCCGCCTCCACGAGTTCACCACAGCGACGTGCCGGAGCACTTCTGCGAGCCTCGATCGAGTGGCAACGTGGCACAAGCGAGAACGCCAACGACCTGCAGTGCCAGTAGTTCTCGAAGGGCACTGACCTCTCCGTCCACACTCCCGGTGACCTTCAACGGGTCGCTGACGAGCCATACGAACAACCCGGGAAATCGCACGGCTAACGGTTCCTGACCGCTGAGTTCGCTGATCTCGAAATCTCCGCCGTGTGGCGACGACCATCGGAACCCGCCATGCCCTCTCGAGCGGCCGTGACATCGCTGCGGGCCGGGTTTCCTTTCCCGGATGGGGATGGGCTTTGACGTCGGAATGGAACGGTTTCACCGGTACCGCGATGTTCGCCGAACGCCGAGGTGGAAAGGACGTCCGGTCGGTTACGAAGCGATGCGGTGGCTGGTCAGAAACTGACGATTACTGGCGAGCGATCCGCGTAGTGGTTGGACGTGAACGAGTCCGTCCGTGATGTCAACGACAAGGGCGACCGCTTTGGCCGCGCCAGAACCTGCGATGACGTATGCGCCCGGCACAACGCGCTCAGGCTTTGGTGCAGTATCAAGAAAGCCCCAGGGCAGACCGGTATCGTCCATCGTATTGAGGTCGATCACAAGATCGATAGCGTCGTTTTCTGCTTCGTTGCTCACGGTTACCTCCTAGCCGGGTTCAGATTCATGATACGGGTTCGGACGAGTGTCCGCTGCGAGTTCAACGAGCACGGCCAGGCCTTTGTCCAGGTCGCCGTCGAACGCGATTGTGACGTGCGGAGTCCGGAAGGTAGGTACGATCTCGAACCCAGCCTCGATCAAACGCTCAATAGTAAGCACGACCAGTAACGGGAACCGTTCGAGCTGATCCTCGGCCAGATCGTTGATCTCGTCTTCAGATCTTGCGTAGTAAGCGGATAGGCCCCATCGTTGCCAGACTGGGAATCGTCGGCGGAACGCTTCGGCCTGGCTTCGTGCGGTGTCCAGTTGGAGGTCGTCGCCGCGAACGACGAGAACCGCGTCGTCGGGTATCGGCGCCCGGCGTATTCGGGGTTCGGGATCGGGCGGGAGCACCGCACCATCTTGCCGCGCATCCGCCACGACCGTGCGGATTCAGATGATGTTTGAGCGTTGCGGGATCGATTGTTACAACAGGGAGGTCAAGCCCTCCAGAGCGGCCCCGAGATAGCGAAGGCGGCATGGACTGAATGGGCCGCCGGGGTGTGCAGATTTCCACTCTGAAAGCCCTTAATTGTTGACATTGTCCTTCCAACTCTCGAGGTCGGCGTAGCGCTCAGGAATAGCGGCTGAGGATGGATGCCTCGGTGAGATGATTGAGGTCGTCTTTGATGGTGGCCGCAAGAGCGGCGTCGACGCCCTGCACCTCTTCGAGGTCGCTGGTGGATGCGTTCTGCATGGTGGGTAGGTCACCAAAGCGATGCACGAGCTGGCGGGCCAGCGCGGGATCAAGATCAGGCAAACGGTGCAACATGCGATAGCGCCCGCCTCGTTGCCAGTCTCTTGCGACGTAGCCAACGATCACCAACCTGGCATGTCGCCCTGGGGCTGCAGGATCTCACGGGGTCGGTGGTCGATCTCGACCTTTTGTCGAGCGATCTCGTGATCTCGGGCCCGCCCGGTTCTGGTCGTACGACTGCGGCCGTGACGGTGGCCCGTGGTCTGGCCGCCTCAGGCGTGTCGAATGTGGCGATGGTTTCGCCTGACGCCGACAACATTCCGGGCGTCAGCGTGGTGTGCAGCGATGAGCAACGCCAGCGTCTTGTTGATGATCTGCAGGCGGCCCTGTCCGGTCGGCAGACCCGTGAACCGGCGATGGTGCTGGTGCTCGACGATGCCGACCGACTCGACGACCCTGAGTTGGCGATCCTGCTCGACAAGATCGTGCGGGACGACCGGGTGCGTCTCATCACCGCGGTCGACAGTCGTGCTGTGGCCGGGGGTTATCAGCCGGGCTGGATGGGCGAGCTACGCCGGATCCGCCGCCAACTCCTGCTCCAACCAACCGGGCCGAGCGATGTCACCGCCGTCACGGGCGTGCGTGCCACCCTCCGGCCGGGTGTGGCCTTTCCAGCCGGGCGGGGCGTATTGGTGACCGAGCGGGCCGCGATCATTGTCCACGTGTCGAGTTCTACGACCCG
>JANMCE010000121.1:0-4716 GCA_031360915.1 Actinomycetes bacterium
GAAAGAACAGGTGCGGTCATGGTGAAGTCACTCTAAGCCGATGCACGATAGATAACCGATGCGTACCAACCCTTACAACAGCTCGGGCACCACGACGGCAGGTTTGGCTTCCTCGCCGTTCGCTTCGAACATCGCCAAAAGATTGCCTTCAACGTCGCATACCGCCCATGGCCCGTCACCTTCGAACAACGGCAACGAGCGGCCGTGGCGCACCATGCGGGCCTGGTCGTCCTCAACGGTGACAGCGGTATAGTCACGAAGCCCTCGAGCCATCGGCCAGACTTCGCACTCGTCGGGGGCGGCTGCCTCGGCGACGGCAAACGAGCCAATGGCGGTGCGGCGCAGCTTGCGAACGTGCGCTCCCCCGCCGAGCAGTTCGCCGAGGTCGGCGGCCAGGGTGCGTATGTAGGTGCCGCTGGAGCACTGCACAACAATCGCGAACACCATCGGGTCATCGGTTTCGGAAACGTCGTAGCGGTAGACCGTAACCGGCCGGGCCTCACGGTCGACTTCGATGCCTTCGCGGGCCAGTTCGTGCAGACGTTTGCCGTCGATACGGATAGCCGACACCATGGGTGGTACCTGCATGATCGGGCCGGTGAGATGGGCGGCGACCAGCTCGCGAGCGTGCTCAAGGGTCACCCCGGTCATGTCGAACGTGGCGGTCACTTCACCTGAATCGTCCAGCGTGTTGGTGGTGGCGCCGAGCACAACCTCAGCCGTGTAGGTCTTGGGCAGATCGGTCAGGTAGCGCAGGAATCGGGTGAGGTTTCCCACACCGCACAACAGCACGCCGGTGGCATCGGGGTCGAGCGTTCCGGAGTGACCAATACGACGCTCTCCCAGCCGACGGCGCAACAGACCGACCACGTCGTGACTGGTCATGCCAGCCGGCTTATCGACCACACATAAGCCGTGCAGCGTGGCGGGGCGACGCTTGGCTATGACTCGTCCTCTTGAGGCACCTCGGGGCGAACCGGGATCGGGTTGTCCCGCAGGATCTCTTCGATGCGGGCGGCCGAGCGGATGACCTTGTCGGGTTGGAACGACAAGATAGGCGTCTTGCGAGCAGTGATCTGCTTGCCGATCGCAGCTTGCAACTTCACTCGCTGTTGCGTGAAGGCCGCCAGAATCTGCTCGTCACCCGACTCGCCGGCAAGCGAGTCGTAGGTGACGATGGCGCGGTTGAGGTCTTGGTCGACATCGACCGTGGTGATAGTTACCAGTTCCAGCCGGTCGTCCTCGATGCGTTCAAGTTCATCCGCGATGATCTCGCGCAACAGCTCGTTCAATCGGGCCGTGCGGGGCACGTTGTGGGATGTGGCATTCGTTGTTCGTCGTCGTTTCGGTGCGCCTCGACTCATTCGATCCAGCTCCGTTCCATCGACAGGACCGCAACCTCGGGGTGCGACCACACAAACCGTTCCACTTCGTCTATCACGTCCGCCAGATGATCAGCCGACGCACCAACCACAGCAAAGCCCATCGAGCAGCGCTGCCACGTGTCCTGATGATCGACCTCGGCCGACGACACGCCAAACCGACGCTTTGCCCCGTCAAGGATCGGGCGAATAACCGCCCGCTTTTCCTTCAACGAGTGACAATCATTCAGATGTAATTCCGCTTGAAGCGCCAACACAAACATGGGAATGAGAACTTACCCGCTCAACGACCGACGCTGCCGACCGAATTCAGCCACCTGTTGATCAGCTTTCGGCATTCGAAGTCCCGACAGAACTCCGAATGCCGAAAGCTCGTTACGTGCGGGGGATTTCTTTTTCTTCGTAGGTTTCGATGACGTCGCCGGGCTTGAGATCCTGGAAGTCGCTGAGCGCGATACCGCACTCGAATCCTTCACGAACCTCGCGCACGTCGTCCTTGAACCGCTTGAGGGTCTGGATGGCACCCTTCCAAATGATGGTGCCCTCTCGGAGGAAGCGAACCTTGGAACCGCGGGTGATCACACCGTTGAGCACGTAGCAACCGGCGATGGCGCCAATGCGGGGAACCCGGAAGATTTCGCGCACTTCGGCGTCACCCGTAACCACTTCTTCGAAGACGGGAGCGAGCAGACCGAGCATGGCCTTTTCGATGTCTTCAAGGACCTGGTAGATGATTTCGTAGGCACGGATCTCGACCTGTTCGGTCTGCGCCATTTCGCGGGCTTTGCGATCGGGTCGCACGTTGAAGCCGATGATGGTGGCGTTGGTGGTGGCCGCCAGCGTGATGTCGTTCTCACTGATGCCGCCGACGCCACGATGGACGAAGGCCAACTTGACGTCGTCACGCTCGAGACGACGCAGTGCTTCGGTGAGGGCTTCGAGTGAACCCTGCACGTCGGCTTTGACCACCAGGTTAAGCGTTGCCTGCTCGCCCTTTTGAATGCGGTCGAAGATGTCTTCGAGCTTGACGCCACCCTGCACGCGGGCGTCACCGCGCTGGGCCTTGAGCTTCTGGCGAATCTCACGGGCTTCGGCGACCGTCTTGGCCGTCTTGAGGTCGGGAGCGGTTCGGAACTCATCACCGGCGCGAGGCACGGCCGAAAGACCGAGCACCTGCACGGGCATGGATGGACCAGCTTCTTTGACCTGCTGACCCTTGTCGTCAATGAGCGCACGCACGGAACCCCATGCGGCACCGGCAACGATGGGGTCGCCGATCTTAAGGGTGCCCTTGTCGACCAAGACGGTGGCAACGGGCCCACGTCCGGTGTCGAGGTTGGCTTCAAGCACGGTGCCCTTGGCCCGACCAGTCGGGTTGGCCGTGAGTTCTTCAAGCTCGGCAACGGCGGTGAGCTGTTCGAGCAGATCATCGATACCGAGTTCCTGCTGAGCCGACATTTCGACGCAGATGGTGTCGCCGCCCCAGCTCTCGGGAACAAGTTCCTGCTCGGCCAGACCGGCGTAAACGCGCTGCACGTCTGCGTTTTCTTTGTCGATCTTGTTGATGGCAACAATGATCGGCACTTCGGCCGCTTTGGCGTGGTTGATGGCTTCAATCGTTTGCGGCATGACGCCGTCGTCGGCCGCAACCATCAGCACGACAATGTCGGTGACGTTGGCACCGCGGGCACGCATCTTGGAGAACGCAGCGTGACCGGGGGTGTCGATGAAAGTCACCGGGTGACCGTCGTAGACGGCCTGGTAGGCACCAATGTGCTGCGTGATGCCACCGGATTCACCGGACACGACGTTGGCCTTGCGGATCTTGTCGAGCAGCGTGGTCTTACCGTGGTCGACGTGACCCATGACGGTGACGATGGGCGGGCGAGTCTGCTGCAACTCGGGATCGTCGTCATCGTCGTCGTTGAAGAGCGCCTGGAGTTCAAGCTCTTCCTGCATGCCTGGCTCGACCAGCAGAATCTCGGCACCGATTTCGAGGCCGAACACTTCCATCTGATCGTCGGACAACGCCATGGTGGCGGTGACCATTTCGCCCTGCTGCAAAAGGAACCGAACAACGTCGGCTGCGGTGCGGTTCAGTTTGGGCGCAAAGTCCTGCGCCGATGAACCACGCTCGACCACGATGGTGCCCGCAGGTACGGGACGATCGCTGGCCGAGTAGTTCTTCATTGATGGTGCTAACTCATCGCCACCACGACGGCGACGCGAGCTACGACGCTTCGGTGCGCGACGCTGCGAGTTCGGGCGTCCGCCCGGACCACGCGGCGGACCACCGGTACCGCCGCCGGGGGCTGCACCACCGGGACCGCCGCCAGGACCACCGGGACGACCAGCGAAACCGCCACCGGGACCACCGGGACGACCGGCAAAACCGCCACCGGGACCACCGGGACGACCAGCACCTGCACCGGGTCCACCCGGGCGACCGGCGAACGCAGGACGCGCACCACCGGGGCCGGACGGGCGCGGACTACCGGGACCACGACCGGGTCCGGCGGGTGACGGACGCGCCATGGGCTTGCCGCCACCGGGAGGCGGCGGAATGGGACGACCCGTCGGCGACAACGGAATGCCACCACCCGGAGGCGGCGGGATCGGTCGACCAGTGGGAGACGTGGGACGACCAGGAGGCGGACCGGCCGGACGAGGAGGAGCTGGCGCGCGGGGCGGAGCAACCGCGCCTTCGCGAGCGACAGGAGCCAAGGGGCGGCCCGGCGGCGGCCCGGCCGGTCGTGGCGGCATGCCAGCCGGGCGAACCGGAGCGGCCGTCTCTTCACCGCGCCCGCTGGAAATGACACCGACTGGGCGAGCCTCTTCAGTTTCGACCGGCGCAGGTGCGACGACTGCGGCAGCGGCGACGTCGGGGACTACCGGCGCAACGTCAACCACCGGAGCGACAACCGGGGCTGGCGGCGCTACAGGGGCCTCAGCAACGGGGGCCGGTGGCGGCGTTGGCGCCTCGACCGGGGGCGCGACAACAGCGACAAGCTTCTCGACGACCGGTGCAACGACCACCACCGGGGCGGGAGCCGCGACGACCGGCTTGGCCCCAACGACCTCCGCTGGTGCGGCGGCTTCCGCCGCGGCAGCCTTCTTGGTCGGCCTCTTACCCGGCTTGGGCGGCTCTTCGGGTTGAACGTCTCGCTTCAGTCCGTCCTTCTCCGCGCGACGACGAACCCGGTCACCCTGGGCTTCCTCGATGGAGGATGAATGGCTCTTGATGCCAATGCCGAGAACATTGCACAGGTCAACCGCCTCTTTATTCGTGAGGCCGAGCTCTTTAGCGAGCTCATGGACCCTGATCTTTCCTGCC
>JANMCE010000128.1:0-2638 GCA_031360915.1 Actinomycetes bacterium
ATGAATGCCAAGACCGGTGGCCAGATGTACCCGGAACTCCGGCACCGTGCTCAGCAGCCCAAAGCGCCGCTCATACGCCACTTCGGCCCACTCGAGTCCGGCGGACTCAGCCCCCGAAAGGGCTGCAACCTGGCGATCTCGCTCGATCCGACCGCCAATTTCACGATCCCTTGTGGCACACGCTGCACCGACGAGATCAGGCCACAGGTCCTGTCTGCCCGCCTCCTCCAGGTCGTCGGAAGGGTTTCCCGGGGACGCGTGAAAGGCCGACAGCTCCTCGTAGGAAAAGATGGTCTCCCGAAGATCAGCGAGCATGGTGGCGATAGCCGTGATCGCCAGTTTGTAGGTGGTGGTGTCGACCATGGCCAGCGGGTAGATCTTGGCTTCGGCTGACCGCCAGTGCGCTCGCAGCGGAGCCAAGTCATGTTCGTTCATCCGTGCTACCTCGGCTTCCGCAGACATGTGCTGCTGTTGACTATGGTAAAGATGATGCTTACTATCGTGAATGCCATCTGCTCGACCGGCGAAGTCTCACGCATGCGGTTCCGAACTCTTCTGATGGAGTAATCGTGCCAGATCCAAACGACAAGGGAACGATCGTTGTAGCCCTTGGTGGCAACGCGCTGACGCAGGCTGGCCAGTCAGGAACGTACCGGGAGATGTGTGACAACGCCCGCGTCATGGCGTCATCGATCGTCGAGTTGGTGGATGCCGGTTGGAAGGTGGTCGTCACCCACGGTAATGGCCCGCAGGTGGGTTCGCTTGCCGTTCAACAGATCGCAGCTGCGTCGCAGGTGCCGGCGCAGCCACTTTTCTCGCTGGTGGCCATGACGCAGGGGCAATTAGGCAGTTTGCTCACCCTCGCTCTGCAGGAGAAGCTGTATGTCACTAGGGTCATCACGGTGCTGACCCACGTTGTAGTGGACGTTGAGGATGCAGCCTTCTCGGCGCCGGCCAAGCCCATCGGCCCGTTTTACGAGCGGGCCGAGGCTGCGCGCATCACCAACGATCTTGGGTGGACAATGGTGGAGGATTCCGGTCGTGGGTACCGACGGGTCGTGGCCTCACCGCAACCTCTTGGCATCCTGGAAGCAGAGGCAATTGGTCTGCTGGCCGCCAGCGGCTCACTCGTCATCGCATGCGGCGGGGGCGGCATACCGGTGGCGCTGACACCAACGGGCTATCGAGGCATCGACGCCGTTGTTGATAAGGACTTCGCCGCCCAGCGCCTGGCTTCGACCGTCGGCGCTACAGCCCTGGTGATGGTGACCGGCGTTGATGCCGTCGCCATCGATTTCGGCACACCGCAGCAAAAGACACTTCATGAGCTGCCGGTCGACCTAGCCGAGCGGTATAGCGCAGAGGGACAGTTCCCACCGGGCAGCATGGGCCCCAAAGTGGAGAGCGCAATCCGATTCGTCCGCGAGGGGGGCCGCCTAGCCGTTATCACCAGCCCCGAGAAGCTCGGGGAAGCGCTTGCGGCGTCAAACAAGACGGCCGGAACCCGCATCGTCCCGTCGGCCCCCGAGTCGAAGAAGGCGTTCCGCTCCACATGATTGACGCCCTTCGCCGGTACCCCGAGCGCTATGTCGATTCGGTACTGCTACTCGCTGCCACTCGGGCGATGCGTGAAGCACCAGGGGTAACCTGGGCAACCGCAGTCATGGCGACGCCCGCCAATCTTGAAGCACTCGGCACCGAGGGCTTTGTTGATGAGGTGCTTGACGTTTCCACCGCTGCTGACCTCGTGCTTGTGGTCCGTGGCGGGTCAGCCAGCGTTGCCGAGAGTGCGCTGAAGCTGGGTGACGATGCCCTGTTCGGAGAACGACTGGCGTCCAACGTGGCCGCGGTGTCATTCCGAACAACCGGCGCAGCCGCTGCGGGTTTGCCGGGCGCGGATGTTGCGATCATCTCGGTGCCCGGCCCGTTCGCCGCCCTGGAAGCCCATAAAGCCATCACCGCCGGACTACACGTGCTGTTGTTCAGCGACAACGTGTCCGTTGAGGAAGAGATCGCCCTGAAGGATCACGGTCGAGCAACGGGCAAACTGGTGATGGGACCCGGGGCCGGAACCGCCATGCTCGGCCAGTGCGGCCTTGGCTTTGCCAACGTGGTCCGGCTGGGCCGCGTTGGCATCGTCGCGGCCGCAGGGACGGGTGCGCAGGAAGTGATGAGCCTGCTCGATCAGTGGGGCGAAGGCGTGAGCCAGGTGATCGGGGTCGGCGGCCGCGATCTGTCCGAGGCGGTGGGTGGACGCATGGCCCGGTTGGCGGTGCAAGCGCTGGAACAGGATCCCAACACCGAACTCATCGTGCTGGTCTCAAAGCCCCCGTCCGTGGAGGTCGCTCGAACCGTCGTCGCCGAGGCTCGTTACACGCCATTGGTGGCGACCCTTGTCGGCTGGCCCGCCGATGCCGTACTGGTTGGCCCGGTGGCGGTGACGTCCACCTTGGAGGGAGGGGCGGCCCGAGCCTTGGAACTTCTTGGCGGGGCGCCCCCGTCCGAATGGATGCATTTGCAACAAGATGTAGAACAGGCGATCAGGAAGCTCGCCCCGGAACGCACGCTGATTCGCGGCCTCTACTCGGGTGGCACGCTCTGCTATGAGGCGCTCACGGTGCTGCAGCCGCTCCTTGGT
>JANMCE010000129.1:0-4582 GCA_031360915.1 Actinomycetes bacterium
GTGGCCGACGACACCCGATACGCCGCGGCAGAAGATGCCGCCCGTTTCCGCGACGCGCTCGGTACGAATATCCCGATGGGGTTGCCGTGGGCGTTCACCGAACCGGTTGATCGGCCGCTTGAATCGCTGGTCGCCCGCTACGCCCGCACCCACGGGCCGTTCGTCACCACTCAGGTAGCGCGTCGGTTTGGCATCACGCCTGCGGTCGCGACCGGTGCGCTGCAGGCGTTGGAGAACGATGACCGGCTGGTCGTCGGCGAGTTCCGTCCAGAAGGTCGCGAGCGCGAGTGGTGTGATCAGGACGTACTGCGTCAGCTGCGCCGCCGCTCGCTGTCGACACTTCGCAAGGAGATCGAACCGGTAGAACCGGCCGCCTTCGTGCGGTTCCTTGGCGCATGGCAGGGCATCGGCGCGAACCGTCGCGGCCTTGATTCGCTGGTGGAAACCATTGGTACATTGCAGGGTGCGGCCCTTCCGGTTGCGTCCTTGGAAAGCGAGATCTTGCCTGCCCGGGTAGGCGGGTATCGCGGTGCCGATCTCGATGCACTCGGCACGTCGGGCGACATCGTGTGGACCGGCGCCGGTCGCGACAAAGTGCGTCTCTATTTCCGTGATCAGATAGCTCTGCTGGCAGCACCGGTGCCGCTCGATGATCGACCGACCGATCCACTGCACGACGCCATCCGGTTGCTGTTGCAACAACAGGGTGCCTGCTTCTGGCCGCAGCTGCTTGGTGCATCGGCGACATCGACGGAGGCTGAGTTGCTCGCGGCCCTCTGGGATCTGGTGTGGGCCGGTGAGATCACCAACGACTCCCTCGCGCCGTTGCGCGCCGTTGTCGGTGGGGCGACGACCAAACGGCCGTCATCGTCCACCGCAAAGAGCCGGCCTCGGCCGGGGCGACTGACCCGACTCGGACCACCCGCCGGATCGGGCCGATGGAGTCTGGTGGCGTCCCTGCTGGAACCGAAGCCGTCTCCTACCGAGGCCGCGTTGGCCCGAGCACAACAGCTGCTCGAACGTCACGGTGTGCTCACCCGGGAGGCGGTCAACGCCGAAGGTATCGACGGCGGTTTCACCAGCGTCTACGGGATGCTGAAGGTGTTGGAGGAGCGCGGTCAGGCCCGTCGCGGCTATTTCATCGCCGGGCTTGGGGCCGCTCAGTTCGCCCTGCCCGGTGCGGTTGATCGCCTCCGCAGCGCGCGCGGCGACGACCCAGCTCTTGCCCCTATCGTGCTTGCTGCGACAGACCCGGCCCAGCCCTACGGCGCCGCTCTCGGCTGGCCCGACTCGCCCGGCCGCCCCTCTCGCATCGCGGCCGCGGTCGTCGTGCTGGTCGATGGTGACGCGGTGGCTTGGTTCGATCGACGTAGCTACAACCTCCTGGCGTTCGATGGAGCGAAGGACACCGACGACTGGATCGACGCGTTGGTTGCCACCGTGAAAGACGGCCGGTCGCGCGTGCTGGAGATACGAAAGATCAACGGCGAGTCGATCAATGACAGCGAGCTTTCGGCCCGTCTGCGCGCGCGGGGGTTCACGGACGGTTACAAAGGGCTCGTTATCCGCCAAAACTCTCAACCAAAGGTCTAGCGTTTCGGGCGTGCCGGAGGGAGATACCATCTATCGAGTGGCCGCGGCACTACGCGCTGCGCTCCTAGGGAAGTCCTTGTTGTCGTTCGAGACAACCCGCTACTTCGGCGTGCGTCCGCAGCTCGGTTCGGTCATCGAACGGGTCGACAGCTCCGGCAAGCACCTCGAAATCGGTTGGGACGACGGCACTGTTCTGCACACCCACCTCCGCATGAACGGAAGCTGGCACCTCTTTCGCGTCGGCGAGACGTGGAGCATTCCACCGAAACAAGCGCGGGTCGTGATCACGGTCGTTGGTTTCGAGGCCGCATGTTTCAATGCGCCCATCATCGAGACGTACCGGTCCCACGACTACTACTGGCACCCTGGCCAGGGGCGCCTCGGCCCGGACCTGTGCAAGCCACCCGTCAATGTCGATGACTGCGTCTACCGCATAGACCGCTTCTGCGAACCGGACCGCACCGTGGCCGAAACGTTGCTCGACCAGCGCATTGCGTGTGGCGTCGGCAACGTGTTCAAGAGCGAGATCCTGTGGTCGTGCGGCGTGCATCCCGATACTTGTATCGGTGCCATCATCGATGAACAGCGCGCCTTTCTGATCGAGACTGCTGCTCGCTTCCTGCAAGACAATCTCGACCTCACGCAGCGAACCACTATTGGTGGGGTGCCCGGGGGGTTGGCGGTGTATGGCCGCTACCGCAAGCCGTGTGCTCGTTGTGGCGAATCGATCGAGGTGGCCCGTCACGGTGAGAATGCCCGGGTCACCTACTGGTGTCCGGGCTGCCAGTTGCTCATTCCGATGGAGCGCGCCGCCGCGCCAGCACCGATCGCGAAGCGCTCCGGCCCCCGCTGGTTCGGTCGCCCGGTCGGGGAGCCCGAGCCCATGCCCGAAAGAAACAGCACCGACCCGCATCCGGCGGCGCCCCTTCTGGTCCCTGCTGGTCGGAGCGAGCCGCCGCAGTTCCACGACCCGTTGCTGGCCAGAGCGCGAAGCTAGGTCGCTCTCCCAACCACTCGGCGGGGAGGGATGAACAGGGCAGCTGTTCACTGAACAAGGGCTATCGCTGTACGCCCGAGCGGTGAGACTTCCGCGCCACCAAGAAACCGGCAATTTCGGATGATCCGTGCCACGGACTCGACTTCAGATCGGCCGAACAGCCGCGGGTTTCGCGTTGGCACTAGCGATCTCCGAAACGGTCTCGAGAAGATCGTTCCTCGCATTCACCGCGAGCAGAGAGGGCGAGCCGATACGGCCCACGATCTGGTCGTCGCTAAATGCATCGAGTCGACAAGCGAGCGGCTCGACACGGTCAGGAGCGATCGATGCCGCGACAGCGACCGCTTCGCCCATGCCATAACCGAAGTACACGACGTTCGAGACGCCGAGCTGCTCGAACAACGTCGCCGCGCGTCGCACCGAATCGGTCATCGGCAAGTCAACGTCGGCGAGCAGAATCGTCAGCGCTTCGAGTCGGGCGAGTTCAACTCGGCCGCGTCGCGCGTTGCGCCAGTTCCACCGGTTCGAGCACCACGCCTGCATCGCTCGACCGACTTGACGAACCAACCATCCGTCACGAAACCTACGTTTCGGTCTCGACCCCGTAAGCGTGTCGGGCATCACAGAAATCTATCCGAGCTTCGGGAAGGAAAGCTCGCCTGCGAGCGGCTCGCCAGTGGCGGTGCTTGCCGTGACCGTGACGACGATGGCAGGAGCAAGGGTGATGATTAGTCCGACGGTTCCTGCCAACTGGCCACCGGGCCCGATGGTAGCTTCGGTCGGTCCGGTCGCAGCCGAGGACAGTTTGACGGTGGACCCAGGCTTGAGACCTTTGGCCTCAAGCACGATTCCCCCACCAGTTCGGTTGCCGCACAGCTCGGCGTCACCGGTACGAATGCAACGCCGCACCGCGGTCGACGTCGAGCAACTTGCGCCGACGACACACAAGCCCCCGCCGAGCAGGAACATCCACGTCGGCAGCCAGGACCTCATCGTCACAAGGGAACGATAGAGGAAGACACGAGGCGCGATGAAAAGTCGCAAAGAAGCGGAACGAAACAAACGCCGGCACCGGCGGCACCGCTACCCCCGGCACCCTCCCCAGGCGGTCCCGCCGCCCCACACCGAGTCCAGTCGAAGGCCTGGCCCGACTGGTTTAGTGCGGCGCGAGACCGGCGTCGACGAATCGCTTCTTCGATAGCTCGATTTCGCGCAACGCCGCTTTGCGGCCTTCGAAGCCTTGTGTGTTCGACATCTTGCCCGGCTCGAGTGCTTTGTAGACGTCGAAGAAATGCTTGATTTCTTCGAGCAGTTCTTCGGGGAGGTCGCGCAGGTCCTGCACTTCTTTCCAACGCGGTTCCTTGGGCGGCACGCAGATGATTTTGGCGTCGCCACCGGCTTCGTCCTGCATCCACATGACGCCAACCGGGCGAGCGTCCACCCAGATACCGGGGTAGACGGGATCTTCGAGCAGTACAAGCGCATCAAGGGGATCGCCGTCATCGCCGAGCGTATTCGGCAGGAAGCCATAGTCGGCCGGGTAGGTCGTGGCCGTGAACAAACGGCGATCGAGAAAGACGTGACCGGTCTCGTGATCTATCTCATACTTGTTACGGCTCCCACGCGGGATTTCGATGACAACATGGATGCAGCCTTCAGACGGTTGACGCGACATGGGCCTCATCGTGTCACGTTCCGCATGGAAGCGCACCACGCCGAACAGCTCATCCTGCGGTCCGAGTGACCAATGGCATCAGCCTTCCGAATTGCCGCGGGCCACGCACACTCTTGTGGCGTATCCGATCAACGGGATCGGAACGGAGGAGGAATCATGTCAACTCGCATTACCGTCACCTCGACCGAACTTCGTGACACCGCCACCCAGATGACGACGTCGGGTGCCCAGATCAGTGCCGAGCTGAGCCGCCTGATGAAGCACGTCGAGGAACTCACCGGCAGCTGGACCGGTCAGGCGTCGGCCAGCTTCAACGG
>JANMCE010000171.1:0-1858 GCA_031360915.1 Actinomycetes bacterium
ACCCCGCACTCCTCATCGACGTATGGCACGAACTCTGGCTCTCCCCGGCCGTCCATGAAGCGTGGGACAGCTGGATCGAAGCACACCGCCATGCCACTGTCTGAAATCCAACTCCGGACCGCCACAATCATCCTGGCTCTACCCGAAGCCGCCGGCTTCGCGCTCGCGGGAGGCGCCGCGCTCGTCATCCACGAGATCGTCGATCGCGGCACGAATGATCTCGACTGCTTCGGTCCCTCCACCGACGCCGTGAACCAGTTGGTCGATCCGACGCTCGACGCACTCGCCGCTGCCGGCCTACAGACAAAGCTCATGTTGCGGGCCGACGGATTCTCAAAGATCCTCGTCACTGATGAGCACCAGCGGACTCAGGTCGACCTCGGCTTCGATCCTGCCTCGCACGCGCCTGTCGCGTTCGCAATCGGACCGGTTCGTCACCTCAGCGACCTCGCCGGCGACAAACTACTCGCGCTCTTCTCCCGTGCCGCGGCCCGAGACTTCATCGATGTCGCCGCTCTTCTACGACGTTTCACCAAGTCCGAACTCTGCGCGATTGCCGCATCAAAGGACCAGGGCTTCAACATCGATGTCCTTGCCGACGCCTTCGGCGTCCTCCCGACATACGACCGCGACGACGAGTACCCAACCCTCAACGACGACGACTATCACGCACTCACCGCAATGTTCGCCGCGTGGCAGCGAGAGATTCGCCAGCGATAGCCAGCCAGTCGAGCGGCACCGGCGTTGACGACCTCGAGGCCTTCCAGTTCGGGCGTGCCGATTTCCATGACGATCGTGTCCGAGGAGCAGGCAATGACGACGCGCAGCGCTCAGCTCGATGCCGCGACGAGGCAAAGCGCGATGACACCGTCGCCGCCACGTTGGTCGAAGTCCGGCGACTAACTTGGCGACAAACTCCCCGGACTGTGGCGGATTTGGCAGCACTCCCTGGACTGCGACCCGGACGAAACCCCTGTTCTGCGGACTGCGCAACACTGGCCGGACAGAAAGTGTCGGACTCTTAATCCGCAGGTTCTGGGTTCGACTCCCAGGGGGCGCACAACAAAGCACCAGCTCACGGCTGGTTTTTATCGAGCGGTCGCATTGACGATCATCGATCTGGCGACAAACCTGGCGACGAACTTTCGGGACCTACGGCGGGCGCATTGCGGTCACGGTCAATACAGACCCACGACCAGCCCGAGCGCACCGCCGACTTTGCCGGAGCATCCGTGTCGGACCCGCCCGGTGGCGTCGATGGTCGCGATGGCCGACGACGTTTGACGTGCTGGGGAGTCATGATGCTGTATACAGACGCGGGCCGGAGCAGAACGCACGCCAACAACCGACAAACTTCCAGCGGACACGACATCAAACGCGAGGTCGGATGTACCGAGTCAGGTGGGCGACGATTTGTCCGGTCCTCGCTGCGGTTGAAGCGAACTCGGTGTCCGATCGGCGAGCACCGCACTGAGGCGAGAAATGCAATCAGCTGCGCTGGAGGTGGCCGGGGTCGGGAGTGTCGGACGCTCCCTTGTCAAGCGGCTTGTTGACGGTGCTGGTTGAGGCGTTGTTGTTCGTCGTTCCACATGCGTCGGGGATGGGATGGGGGAGTCGGCTGTGCGCGGCCCATATGAAGCCTTGTGTGACTTCAGGATCGCGTTCATAGTCGACTTGAAGGCGGCGGTTGGCCATCAGCCAGGACCATGTCCGCTCAACGACCCATCGTCTTGGTAGGACCACGAAGGCGTGCGGGTGGATACGCTTCACGACCTCAACCGCGACATGATGCGCCCGGCAATGTGCTGCAAAGGCAGTCTTAAAACCGCTATCGACCCACAACATCTTCAGTCGCTCA
>JANMCE010000218.1:0-2916 GCA_031360915.1 Actinomycetes bacterium
AAGCATCCGCTGCACTCGCTGTGCGCGGCCATCAGTGTTGGCGTCATCGACGGTGAGGCCCGTCTCGATCTCCCGTACGTGGAAGATGTGAAGGCCCAGACTGACATGAACGTGGTGATGGTGCGGCCGTTCGGCGGCACCGAGTCGAACTTTGTCGAAGTGCAGGGCACCGCTGAGGGAGCGCCGTTCAGCCGCAGCGAACTTGACGCACTGCTCGGCCTGGCCGAGGGTGGACTGGACGAAATCTTTGCCTTGCAGACCGAGATGATCGCGGTCCCGCCCGCCAAGCGATGATGCAGTTGGTGTGCGCGTCGGCCAACCCCGACAAGGTGGCCGAAATACAGATCATTCTGAACGGCGCTGTTGAACTGCTGCCGCGCCCCGACGGCGTTCCCGAAGTGGTTGAAGATGCAAATAGTTTGATCGGGAACGCGCGACTAAAGGCTCGGGCTATCTGCGTGGCCAGCGGTCTACCGTCGGTCGCTGATGACACCGGCCTGTTCGTCGATGCGCTCGGTGGCGAGCCGGGCGTGGAAACGGCCTACTTCGCCGGGCCCGACGCCAGCTACGCCGACAACCGGGCCAAGATGCTCCACGCGCTCGCAGGCGTGCCGATGGAGCAGCGCACGGCCAGCTTCCGGACCGTTGTGTTGGTGGCGTATCCCGATGGTCACGAACTGGCCGTACAGGGCGTCTGTCAAGGCTTCATCGCCGAGGAGGAGCGGGCCGGGCGCGGCTTCGGTTACGACCCGCTGTTCATCCCAATTGAAGGCGGTGGCCGCACGTTCTCGGCCATGGACGAGGACGAAAAGCACCACATGAGTCACCGGGGCCGAGCCTTCCGGACGCTCCTGGTGGCGCTCAGCTGCCGGTCGGAATGATGAACCAGTGCAGAATGGTCTGTCCCCCGCGGTGATGCGAGGTGTGGCCGACCGTGCGGCCGTTCTGTCACCAGCCGCGTAGGTCGATCGGCCACGAATCGATGACATCTTCGTCACGGACGATATGCAAGAACTCGTGCATGGCCACAGTCGGGTCGACATGCGCAGGGGTCACCGCTATGCCTTGGCCGACCTGCATCGACCCGGTGCCGGTAGCGGAGGCGAAGGTGACGTGTTCATCCGAGCAGAACCAGACGGCTGCGTCGGCAATGGTCGGGTTCCCGTGATCCATCGCAAGCGATTTCAGACCGGCATCGCACACTGCCCAATCGGGCGTCACGGCAATCACCGTGGCCCACAGATAGAGCGCCTGTCGGAACGGCTGATCGCGCATCATGTACTGCGCGTCCATCAACGCGTAGCTGCCCGCCTGCACTTCATCGACGCGGTCGTGCAGATGATAGGTGCCGGTGCCGCCCGAACTTACCAACTCGCCTCCGACGGCGGCGTGGGCGGCCATCAGAAGATCGACCGCAGCATCGACCTTGGCCTTCTGAGTATTGTGATCGAGCTCCATCATCAGGTGGCCCTCGTAGCCCATCACGCCGCGCACGGTCAGGCCCTTGGCCCGGGCGTAGTCGGCCAGTCGGGCGGCATGGTCGGGCGGGCAACCACAGCGGGGGAGCCCGATGTTCACATCAATCAGTACCTCACGAATTCCTGCCTTGGCCGCGGCATCAATCGTTACCTCGGAGTCGACCGCGATGGTGATGCGCGCCTCATCCTGAACAGACGCCATAGCCGCGAGCCGCCACGGATTGACCGACTCATTCGCAAGCAGCAGGTCGTGACCGAGGCCCGCTTCCACCATGCCAAGGACCTCTCGTGGCGTGGCGCAGGTAAATGAGCGATGGCCGTGACGCATCTGCTCGGCGGCGAGCGACGTGCATTTGTGGGCCTTCACGTGAGGCCGCAACAGCGAGCCCGGACGTAGCGCAGCCATAGTGGCAAGGTTGTATTCGAGCGCATCGGCATCAACGATGAGGGACGGGGTGGGCAGGTCGTGGATGCTCGGCACGTTCGTCAGGCTACGTCGCTCACCCGTACACTGAGGCACGATGAAAGGTCGCTACGACGTCGTGATAGTCGGTGGAGGCCACAACGGCCTTGTGGCCGCCGCCTACTTGGGCCGGGCCGGGAAGTCGGTGCTGGTGCTGGAAGCGCTCGATACACTTGGCGGTGCCACCGCCAGCGTACGTACGTTCCCCGGCATGGACGCCCGGTTGTCCCGGTACTCGTACCTGGTCTCGCTGTTGCCCGACCAGATCGTTCGCGAACTCGACCTGGCCTTCACCTGCTCGTCACGCAGCGTTTCTTCCTACACGCCCGTGCACCGTGACGGTCGCGACTCCGGGCTCTTCGTCGGCCGCGGCGCTGCTACCGACGACGAAACGGCAGCCTCGTTCCGAGCACTGACCGGGGGCGACACCGAGTGGAAGCAGTGGCAGTCGTTCTACAACGACTGCACGCGCGTCGCCGAAACGATCGCGCCCACGCTGCTTGAACCCCTCCGCAGTTGCAGCGAGATGCGTGCTCGACTCGGTGATGACGCCCTGTGGGACTCGATGATGGAACGCCCGATCGGCGAAACCATCGAGGCGCACTTCACCGATGACGTGGTGCAGGGGGTGGTGCTCACCGACGCGTTGATCGGCTCGTTCACTCACGCCCACGACCCGAGCCTCCTCGGCAACCGCTGCTTCCTCTATCACGTGGTGGGCAACGGCACGGGGGAGTGGAAGGTGCCCGTCGGCGGCATGGGCGCGCTGGTTGAAGCTCTGCTCACGGCGTGTCTTGGGGCAGGTGTTGAGGTGCAGACCTCGGCTCCTGTGAGCGCGCTCAGGACTGACGGCAAGACGGCCGAGGTTGAGCTCGCTGACGGGCGTCGGGTGAGTGCTTCGTACGTGCTGTCCAACGCGGCCCCCAAGGTGCTTTCGCGGCTGCTTGGCGATGATCCGGTTGCCGATGCAACGGT
>JANMCE010000226.1:0-1720 GCA_031360915.1 Actinomycetes bacterium
ATCGATTCCTACGCCGAGAGCGATGTCGCGGTGGCATCCGCACTTGACGACATGGATGACATGCTTGACCGCCTGCAGGTCGAACTTATCCAGACTATCTTCGAGAGCCACAATGCCGGGCGCATCGACCTCCAGGTGGCCGTGCAGCTTGCGGTCGTTGCCCGCTTCTACGAACGAATCGGTGATCACGCGGTGAACATAGGCGACCGGGTTCGCTACATCGTCACCGGCTGGTTGCCTGAGCACGCCGGAGCGGCAAAGTTCCGGGCTCGTGCAGCAGCAGCGCGGACCGAGGCTCAGGTACCCCAGGGATCGTGACGCTGCTCCTTACCTCCGCTGTTCTCATCTTCGGCCTCATCGGTGGAGTCATCCTGGGGGCGGGATGGGCCGGACGACGAGTTCGTTCCGTAACGGCTTCGTTGTACCCCGCCACAACGCTGCGGCGCGGAAACACGCTTCCCGATGCGCTGTCCGGTCTCGAGTCCGCCTCGGCCACTGCTCGCGACGACGCGCTAGCCATCAAGGAATCCCTTGCCCTCATCCGTGAGTCGATGGACGCGCTGCCGTTCGGTGTCGTGGTGATGGAACAGGGTGCCACGGTCGACTGGCGGAACGTGGTCGCCCGCAATCTGCTCGGCCCGACCCGTACCGGTCTGGTGATCGATGAAGCGGTCAAGCGCCAGCGTGCCGAGGCTCTCGTTGGCCGCACCTGCACCGAGACGATCGAGGTGCAGGGCCCACCCAACCGTGTGCTGGTGATCTCGGCCGTGCCGATCAGCCGCTCTGAACAGGGTGCAAGCGGCGTGGTAATCATCGAAGACATCACCGCCCGCGCCCATCTTGAGGCGGTTCGTAAAGACTTCGTAGCCAACATCAGCCACGAGTTGCGCACACCCGTCGGCGCGCTGGCGTTGTTGGCCGAGACGCTGCAGGACGAAACCGACCCTGAGGTGGTGTCCCGTTTCGCCGGCAAGCTGGTAGACGAATCCCACCGGGTCGCTCGCATCGTCGACGACCTTCTCGAGTTGTCGGTGCTGGAAGGCGGAGCGGCCAAGCATCGAAACGAAGAGAACATCCACGACATCGTCTCTGACGCACTTGAGCGTGTTCGTACCCTGGCCGAATCTCGCAGCATTGCGCTCGATACCAGCGGAGTTGAAGCCGGCCTGGTCGTGCCGTGCGAACGTCGTCAACTGGTCTCGGCCGTATCCCATTTAGTTGAGAATGCAACGAAATACTCCGAAGTGGGAGGGGTCGTCGCTATTGCCGCCGAGCGCGTGGGGGACGACATCATGATTCGCGTCACCGATGCGGGTGTCGGCATTCCGGCCAAAGAAGTGGGCCGTATCTTCGAACGTTTCTATCGGGTTGATCCGGCCCGCAGCCGAAACACCGGCGGCACCGGCCTTGGCCTGGCCATCGTCCGTCACGTCGCTAGCAATCACAACGGCGACGTGACCGTTGAGTCGACTGAGGGCGTCGGCTCGACGTTCCGCCTGCGGCTTCCCAGCCTAGTGTCCGCTGATGTTCTCACGAAAGGCTCGGCATGAGCACCGAAGCAACTCTCCTGCTGGTGGAGGACGAAGAGTCCTTTATCGACGCGCTCACGGTCGGCCTCACGCGCGAGGGCTTTAAGGTGGTCGTCGCTCGTGACGGGGCCGAGGCTTTGGCGTGCTTCGATGAGGTTGCACCCGACCTTGTGCTCCTCGATGTGATGCTC
>JANMCE010000227.1:0-3149 GCA_031360915.1 Actinomycetes bacterium
GCTGAAACGATTCGATGCGCTCGACGAAAAGCCGTGACGAGCGCGAGCACACGGTCGGACATCCCTCGGCGTAGCCCAGTGCCATGCTTTGCAACTTACCCGTCTCACGGCGTCGTTAAACCAAACCAGGGCAGATGATCGGGAGGCTTGATCTGCTCGGCGTTCGCCGCTGGAACCGACGACCTGAGTGTCAACGCGGCGTTCTGCGCTATTACTAGCACCACACGTCTGCCGCTGATTTGGCGGAGTGATCTCCGGCCGACCAGGCTCGTCATGAGCATCACTCTTGACGAGATGGAGGAATGGCTGATGGATCTTGGCGAATCGCCACGTGTGGTCGAACTGCGTGCCCGACTTGAGGCGTTCATGGACGAGTACGTCTACCCGAGCGAGTCTGCGTACTTCGAGCAATCGATGGCCCTTGGGCCTTGGGCGGTGTGGCCCGTCGTCGATGAGCTCAAAGCGCATGCGAAGTCCGCAGGCCTGTGGAATCTGTTCCTTCCCGACTCCGATTTCGGCGCCGGATTGAGCAACCTTGAATACGCACCGCTGTGTGAAGTGATGGGACGTTCCCATGCTGCCCCCGAAGCGTTCAACTGTTCCGCGCCTGACACCGGCAATATGGAGGTGCTCGCCCGCTACGGCACGCCCGAGCAGCAGGCCCGGTGGCTCATGCCACTGTTGGAAGGCCAGACCCGATCGGCGTTCGCCATGACCGAGCCCGATGTCGCCTCCAGCGACGCCACCAATATCGCCACGAGTATCCGTCGCGATGGCGATGAGTACGTGATCGACGGACACAAGTGGTACACGACCAACGCCACCGACCCGCGCTGCGCGCTGTTCATCGTTATGGGTGTGTCGGACCCCGACGGCGATGACAGGCATCGCCGTCAATCGATGGTGATCGTGCCCCGTGATGCTCCGGGCGTCGAGGTCGTGCGCCCACTTCCGGTCTTCAACTTCTACGGCATGCCGGACCGGGCATCGGAGGTGATCTTCCGATCGGTTCGCGTGCCGGTGACCAACATCGTGCTCGGTGAAGGCCGAGGGTTCGAGGTGGCGCAGGGTCGGCTTGGCCCGGGACGGATTCATCACTGCATGCGCCTCGTCGGGCTGGCCGAACGGGCACTCGAGATGATGTGTCGGCGGGTCGAACATCGAACGACCTTCGGCAAACCAGTCTCCGAGCGCACCGTCACCATGGAGCGGATCGCCGAGGCGCGGATCGCCATCGAACAGACTCGCCTGCTGATCCTGAAGACAGCGTGGATGATCGACACCGTCGGCAACAAGGCAGCTCGTCGGGAGATTGCGATGATCAAGGTCGCTGCGCCAAACATGGCGTGCAAGGTCATCGACTGGGCCATCCAGGCGTTTGGCGGCGCCGGGACGAACAACGACTACGGGCTCGCCGCCATGTACGCCACCGCTCGCCTCCTACGTATCGCTGACGGCCCCGACGAGGTGCACCGCAACCAGATCGGCAAGATGGAACTGCGCCGCCACTCGGCTGCCGGCCCGGTCGAGCCGCGCCACGTGTTCTCCCCGACCTGGGGCTAGTTCGATTGCTGCTTGCGGCGCTCCGCTCGGACTGGTTTCGCGCGGACAATCGCTACGCCTACGCCTACGCCTACGCCTACGCCAACGGCTACGCCAACGGCTGAGACGGCGGCTGGAGCGCCTCTGCTTTCTTTGGGCTGCTCGCCGACTACTCCCACGACGAACGCTGATCCAGTTCGCGGCCTCGTTCCGTGACCCAAACCGCCTACGAGCCGTGGTAGAGCCGTGGACATCGACGAGTTCGACATCTGGCCGCCCTGCCACCCCGCGGTCACCTCGGCGATCATCGGTCCCTGCTCTCAATGTAACCCGTGCCACTCGGCCTTCCTGCTTAGAGCTGGGAGCCGTAGCGGATGAAGTTGCCGTCGGGGTCGACGTACGCGCCTTCGCGCAGGCCGTACGGGGTGTCGGTTGGCGAGTGGAAACTGCCGCCGACGCCGGATGTGGTCCAACGCTCGTGGATCGCGTCGGCGTCGGTGACGTATAGGTAGGCCATGATGTTCGACGTCGCCGGATCGATGTGGTCGGCGACGGTCAGGTGGAAGTGGGCAGCACCGAATTCCAGGAAGCCGTAGATGTACGGCGGCTCGCCGTAGGCGGTGGCAGTGAACCCGAGTGCCCGGTAGCGGTCGAGCGCGGCCGCGACATCGGTGGTGAGCAGGATCGGCACGGCCTCGCCGGCCACGACCCGCTCGCGGCTGGGGGCGAACTCATACCGCCATGGCTTCTGGGTGGAGCGGTACGCGATCCACACCTGGCCGGTCATCCCGGAGGTCAGGATCTGCGGTGTCGGCCATAATAGGAAGCGGGCGACCAATCGTTGCGGGTCGCGAGGTACTCGGGCGAGATGATGCCGGTGGCGACAGCACCCGGGCAGAGCGCGTTGACGCGGATGTTGCGTGGCGCGAGTGCCGGGCCGAGCGATCGGGCGAAGCCGACCATAGCGTGTTTGGTGAGCCCATAGAACGGGTCGTCGGGAAACGGCACCAGCCCGGCGACGGAGGCGGTGATCACGATGTCGCCGCCGGAGGCTTCCATATGCGGGATGAGCGCAATAGCGCCGAGGGCCAACCCGTCGCAGTTCACGCCCCGGATGCGTAGGTAGCCTTCAAAGGTGAGGCAATCGGCGACATCCGCGTCCTCGTCTCGGCCCTCCGACTTGGTCATGATGCCAGCGTTGAGATGGGCGATGTCGATCCGGCCGTAGATATCCACGATGTGCTGCAGGGCCGCGACCCACTCATCGGGATCGGACACGTCTAGGCGCAGCGGATGCGCATCGGTGGTGTCCGCGAGCGTGGCCAGCGCTCCCTCTTCACGTCGGCAGCGACGACGGTCGCCCCTCTGCGAGTAGTCGTTCCACCGTCGCCCGCCCGATACCCGACGCGCCGCCCGTGACGAGCGCAACCTTCCCCACGAACAGCCCAGTCATCCACCCGTTGTATCAGACCGATAGATGGTGCCTTCGACACGGCCCGGCGCGTGCGGTCAGTCGCTGGCGTAGAGGTCGGTTAGGTCGACCAGGATCAGATCGGTTCGATGGTCTCGTGCACGTAGCGCTTCGGGTTCAAAACCATTCGCGGAAA
>JANMCE010000252.1:0-5905 GCA_031360915.1 Actinomycetes bacterium
ACGCAGATGCGCTGGGTGTGGGCAGGCGTCGGCGCAGCTGTTGTGGCCAGCCTTGGCTTTGCCGGGTTCCTTAGTTTCACGGCCCGCGAACTACCGGGCAACGGTGAGGCGATCTTCGCTGGCATCACGTCGGTGTGTGCCGTGGGGTTCGTCACCTGGATGGTGTTCTGGATGCGTCGCCACGCCCGTCACCTCACCAGCGAGGTGCAGGGCTCGGTGGGCACCGCCCTCAGCGGAGGTGCATTTGCGCTTGGCGCCGCTTCATTCCTGGCCGTCGCCCGCGAAGGGTTGGAAACAGCCCTCTTCCTCTGGCCCACCGTTCGTGCCGCCGGCAATGGTTCGGCCCCGGTGATCGGTGCGTTCGTCGGCCTTGCCCTCGCGGTCGTGCTCGGCGTGCTGGTCTACAAACGTTCGGTGAAGCTGAACATGCAGAAGTTCTTCCGCTACACCAGCGTTGCGCTCATTGTGATCGCGGCCGGTGTGTTGGCCCATGCCATGCACGAATTCCAGCAGATTGGATGGCTGCCCGGCGACCACGCGCTGGCCTACAACTTCTCGTTCAGCGAAGAGGGGTGGTTCGGCAGCCTGTTGAAGGGCACCCTCAGCCTCACCCCATCCATGACCTGGCTCGGCGCGGCCACATACGTCACCTACCTGGCGGCCACCCTTACCGCCTTCCTTCGCAAACCCCGGGTGGAAACGAGCAAGACAGCCTCAAACGAAAACCTCGTCAACGCCTAACTCGGCGAGATTAGGAACGCTTCCGGCGGAGGCGGATGCTGCGGATGTCGATTTGTTCGCCGGTGTTTTTGTCGATGACGACGGGGTGGATGTACTCGCCGGTGTCCTTTTGGGCAAGCGTGACGGGGAGTGGGTTGTCGCGGTCGAACAGCCAGTCCTCACCGAAGCGCCACATGGCGGCGAGCACGTTGAAAAACGCTCGGCCCTTGTCGGTCAGCCGGTACTCGTGCCGTGACGGGTTCGCCTGGTACTCCACGCGGGTGAGGAAGTCCTCGTCCACCAACTTGGTCAATCGTTGGGTGAGCGTGGCGCGACTGACACCGAGGCGTTCCTGGAACTCCTCGAACCGGCGGGAGCCGTAGAACGCCTCACGCATGACCATCGGCGTCCACCAGTCACCCATCACATCGGTCGTGCGTGCGATAGGGCAGGGGGCGTCGTCAAACCGGGTTCGGCGCATGCCTCATACTGCCACCGGTTCGAGCCGAGCCGGTACGTGCTTGTGGAAACGGTGTGCTTGCAATCGGGTCACGATGCTGACTATCGGTCCTCCGTAGTAGAAGATCGACGGCCCGCCGTAGGTGTCGCGCACGTGAGCGAACTTGGCGGCGACCTCACGGATGGCGGTGTCCCAGTCGATCTCTTCGAACGTGCCGTCGGCCCGCTTGCGCAACGGATTGGTGAGACGACGCCCGCCATTTTGGTAGTGGTCGAGCCGAAGCGCTTTCTCGCAGGTATAGCCCTTGGATGCCGGATGGTCCTTGTCGCCTCGGATGCGCTCGAAGCTGGCGCTGTGGCGTCCAACGGCTGGCGGTCTCCAACGGGTGAGACCCGATCCGACTTGTCCCTGCGGCGTCAGGCGTGGCAATCGAGGACGAGTTTGCCTTCGACCTTTTTGGCGAGGAGGCGGGCGTGGGCCTCAGCCGCGTCGCCGAGGGGGAGGATCGCGTCGATAGGTACTCGTAGCCGCCCGGCCGAGATCTCGGCGAGGAGGTGTCGCATTATGTCGGCCTGTTCCGCGGCGGTTTCCCGCAGGCCCGTGTAGCCCTTCACCGTGATTCCCTTGCGGTACAGCCCCCGCATGTTGAGCGTGACCATTTCGTCTGCGCTGGTGCCGTAGCTGATGAGGCGTCCGTCGAAGTCGAGCGCGGCGATACACGCGTCGGTCCATGGGCCGCCGAGTGCGTCGAGCACGACCGTCGGCACAAAGCCGTCGAGCGACTCGGCCAGCGAATCGGCGTCGCATACCACGGCGGAGGCGGCACCGTTGGCGAGAATGCCGGCCGTCTTTGCCTGGTTGCTGGTCTGCCCCCACACAGTTGCGCCCGCGGCCGCAGTAAGCTGCACCGCCATCGCTCCGACACCACCGCTCGCGCCGAGCACCAGCACTCGATCGTTTGCTTTCACCTCGCCCTTGGTGTGGACGGCGTGCCACGCAGTGATGCCCGCCACGCCCAACGCCGCGGCTTGGGCGAGGTCGGTGCCTTCGGGCAGTGTCATGATCGAAGCAGTCGGCACGGCCGCCTTTTCGGCGTAGAGCCCCTGGCGCATCACGCCGAATCCGCTGCCTCGGACCAGGACCGGTTTGCCGTTCAGATGCCCGGTGGCCTCGGTGCCCGATGTCCAGGGCAGGTTGTCAGCTGCGGTGCCTGGCGCGCCGCGGGAGACCCAGATGTCGAGCGGATTGACCGAGGCAAAAGCCAGGTCGACCAGCGACTCGCCTTCGGCCGGAATCGGATCGGGCACATCGATGTCCAACTGGAGGGTTCCGGCGATGGCATGAATTCGAGCAGCGCGCATGAGCGCGACTGTAGAAGCCAATCACCTACCGGTGCGACCGGGGCCTCACCACGATGTCGAGCCGCCGCCCGAACTGCCTCCGCTTGAGCCGCTTGAGCCCGACGAAGACGAGCCCGCCACAGTCCAACCAGGGCACGTGCGTTCGAGCTGTTTCATTCGCTCGTCCGCGCCCCCATCCGTCTTGACCTCCACCCGTACATGCACGTCGACACCACGGCTGGTCAGGCTGGTGATGGCGTCGGTCAACTGGTCGGCCTGGATGCGATGGTCGGGATCCCAGACCTGCTCGTTGCACCCGTTGAGATCGGTGGGCGCCGTCGTAGTCACCGCCGCCGGAAAGCTCTCGACAGTACCGTCGGTTTGGGCGTGGGCCGGTACCGACAGCATGACAGTGGCGGCGATCAATCCGGCCAAGACACAACGCTTCATGTGGTTCCTCCAGAACGAACGGTACTTACGACGACGAGCAACAGCGATTCGTTCGCATCTTGTTCCCAGCCATCGGACCGCCGAGCGTCAGGCCATGGTGAGCGAGTCCATGATTTGCGCCGCGTTCACCGTATCGGTTGCCGTGGACAGCACAGTGAGGGTGGCGACTGTGACAAAGCGCAGGGTTGTTGAGGCTGGCTGGTCGACCAGCATTGTCCACTGCGTGAGCACGAGCGGCTCGCCGTCGAGCTCGACCACAAGAGTCGACGACCACCGCACCGAGGGGCCGGCCGGGTTTGTTGCCGCGGTTGGGCTTTCCGCGTGGTGCTGGGTGAGCCGCTCGTTGCGATCACTGATCACTTTGGCGGCGATCTGGTGCAGGCTCATCGTCACCACAAAGCGCTCGGCGGCAACGGTGAGGTTGGATTGGAAGACGGTTCCGGTCGGATCGATGGAGGCGACCAAGGCATCAGGCGTTTCGACATTCCGCCAGTGAGACGGCACATCAATGGTGAACTCAGCCGGGGCTGGGAACGCTTCGCTTGGGTAGGAAAGGGTGGTCATGGTTTTCTCCTAGAGGCCGAAGAAGTCGGCAACGTTGTGGATCAGTTCCTTCGGGTGGATGTTGATGTTGACCGAGGCGTGGAAACCGAGGCCAAGAGTGGCTCCCAGATCGGCCTTGACGCTCACGTTGTCGAGGGACACCTTGGCCTTGACGTCGAACTCGGCACCGACGCCGTAGGTGACCCCGGCGTGGCCTCCAGCCCCAATCCCGCCGATGTCGATGTTGCCGTCGGCACCGATCTCGCCGCCCAGGAAGATCTTGCCGTCGATACCGGCGTTGAGGCCGTCCTTGCCAATACCCAGGGTTGCTTTGGCCTCGGCCTCGGCCCCAACACTGGCATGCACGGAGGCGTCTGCGTTGACATACTTACTGGTCACGCTGC
This sequence comes from Actinomycetes bacterium, assembly GCA_031360915.1. GTDB lineage: Bacteria > Actinomycetota > Acidimicrobiia > Acidimicrobiales > Ilumatobacteraceae > JANMCE01. The sequence goes on from JANMCE010000252.1 coordinate 3,918, forward strand.
TACTCGCCCCAACCTCGAGCTTGGCGCTGGCACTTACGCCGACGGTTGCCGTGATCCCGTCCGCCCCGACCGACGATGACGCGTTGGCCTTGGCTTTCGCATTGACACCCGCGTGCGCTTCGCCACCGAAGTTCTTTCCCTGCTTCTCGGCTCTGACGCGGCGGGACGACTCGGCCTTGCTTGAAGCTGATGCCACCGTGGCCTTGGTACTTCCGGCGACCTTCTTGGCTGCGGACTTCTTCGGGTCGGCTGGTGGGATCTTGCCGTCGTGGGAATACTCGACTTTCTTCGTGACCCCGCGTTCGGGAAGTCCGCGGGAGCTCGGATCGGGCTTGTTGGTCGTCGTGACCGTACGGGTTGTGCCCTTTCCATGACCGAGAAGACCGGTCGTGGTGCCGGTTTCCTGCACGACATGAGTCCCCTTGTCGTTCGTCCCCCGCCGCACGTCCTTCCCGTCGCCCAGACCCGGGTAGGCGTGCAGTTTCGGCTTCGCCTTCTCGATGAGTTCCCCGCTCTTGCCGGAGAGGTCGAGGCGGCTGTCAAGGCTGCAAAGCTCGAACAGCGCGGCACGGGTGCTGTCGACGCTTTCCTCGAAGTCGGCCTGAAGTTCATCAAATCGCCGCCGCAGTCGGCTGAATTCGTTGTTTTGGTCATTGAGTTGCATCCGCAGGTTGGTGACGGCGAACGGGTCAGGTGCAGCCGACCAGGTCGCGGCGTCCAGTTGCTGCTGAATCCACCGCCGAGCAACGAGTGCATCATGGGCCTGGTTGGCGAAGGCTCGTCCGCAGTATTGGGCCAGACCGAGCGACGTTGCGTAGTCGTCGATGATTCTGGCGGTGTTGCTCAGCCTCTCGCCCAGCGTCTCGAGCGGTGCCGCCCCGTCGGCCGCGCTGGCTCGGAAACCATCCGCAGCGTCGCCCGCCCAACTTGCTTGTGACGATGCCGCAACGTCTTTGACGGCCGCGGCCACCTTGGCCGAGGCGTCGTGCGTCATTCGGAGTTCGTGGGTGTAGTCCCGCAGTGCGTCGGCGTCGCCGATGAACGGGTCGTCGCTAGTGAGAGGTAGGTAGCCCGTCATGGCACAACCTGGCTGGTCAACGCGAGGGCGTCTTCGTTGGAGCGGTAGGTGTTTGCTGCGCTCGTAAGCGCTTCGGCGATGGCGCTCAGGTTTCGTTGCGCGCTGTTCATATCGGCGCGTAACAGATCATCCACCATCTCGAGCGCGCCGTTCACGGCAGGAACCGTGCGTAAGGAAGCGGCGCTCGGAGTCTGACCGAGCGTGTCGGACTGTTGGCGAATCTGTTGTGCCGCTGTGTCGAGCGCGTCGGGTGTGACTTCGAATCGCATGGCTACCTCCTGAGTGTCGATACCGGCCGAAGAGTGTGCGACGGCGGGGATCGATCGGAAGATCGCAAGATGATTGCGGCCTGAGTGGTCATCGGCTGACACGATGGAGGTGTGGACGTCGTCTTGGAACTCAGCGCGGTGATCGTGGCCGTTCGCGATGACGTGCCGTATGTGCTGACCGTGCAGTCGGCAGACTTGCCGAGCTTGCCGTCGGGCGTGTTCGACCCCGATGCTGACCGCAGTCTCGATCGGGCCATGCGCCGCTGGGCGAACGAGCGGACGGGTCTGAAGCTCGGGTTCGTCGAGCAGCTCTATACGTTCGGTGACTTCGGGCGTGATCCGGTTGCTGCCCGGCAAGGCGAACGGCGCATCTCGCTCGCCTATCTGGCGTTCGTCCGCGACGGTGAGCCGTTGCCTCAGCTGGATGCCCGGTGGACGAACGCCTACGACCTGCTGCCGTGGGAGGATCGTCGGCTCGGTGAGCCGGGGTTGGTTGGCCTGCAGATCGCCCCTGCCCTGGCATCGTGGGTGGACGCCGCGCTCGATCGCGAGCAGCGCGACGGCCGGGCGCTGCGAGCCGACCTCAGCTGGGGATTGGCCGGTGCTGCGTGGGATCCGGTGCGAGTCCTCGAACGTTACGA
>JANMCE010000265.1:0-5967 GCA_031360915.1 Actinomycetes bacterium
GATGTTACGGCCCGGGCTGGCCCAGCAGCTACCCCGTAAGTCCCCCAGCAAGAATCAACAGCACGATCCCAAACCGTGCGTAGTTCGTGCTCACAATCATCCCCACCCTCTGCATGGTCGCCCTGGGCCGAGAGACTACCGCCAGAACACGGCGGGTGGGGTTGAACAGCGTTGACCCATGATGAAGGTCGTTCCAGCACGCTGGCGCGGGGCAGCCTTTACCGAAGTATGGATATGGGCGGGTCCAAACCGGCTCCGCCTGCTCGGCGCCAATTCCGGGGTCTGGCTTTGTCAAGCGGTGCTGGCTCCACCAGGCCCGAACGGTGCGGCACCAAAGACCTGATGCCCGTCGCTGCATGCGGCTGATAGCCTTTCAACATGGGACCTAGGGTGATGTCAGCCGCAGAACTTGAGCGCCTCACCCCCGCCGAGCAAGACGCCGTGTTCCAAGCGAGCATCGTCCGAGATCTCAGCCTCGTACCACCTGATTTCCTCGCTCGGGTCCGAGAGCGCGCCGCCGAGCACATCGAAGCGAGCGAAGCCGACCCGACGCAGTGAGTGCCATGCGCGTGCGCGCAACGGCCAGGTTCTTCGAAGATCTTGATCGCCAGTTGCCGGCCGAACGCGGGCGACGCGGCGAACCATCAACGAACGACTTTCAAACCTTCGAGCTGCTCCGCATCGTCGAAACGTTTGCCGAGCAATTTTACACGCTGCCCGAACTCATACCAGGTCGGCCCGACTACCGGCTCCTCATCGCCACGGGAACCGTCGTTTCAGCGTTCTCCGTCCTTGGGCAGCTCGCATCAGACGGCGCTGTCGAACTTATCCAACTCGACATCGACCTAAACGCGGGCGACTACACCGACACTAACGACGACGACGACGACTAACGTCGCACGTCCCTCCCCCACCGCACGCGATGCTCCGAAGCCGACGCACCAACACGGTGATAACGGAAATTATCACACACTACGAACGGAACATCAGGCGAGTCTCCTGGCAACTCTCTCGGCGCTTTAAGTTAAGACAACCAAACTCGGGGCAGTCCCCAGAGCAAGGACGGTGACAGGAAGCGGCTCACCGCTATGGCTCTTCTCCGGACAGATTAACTTCGCCATCAGTCCATTCGGACTTAGCGTCAGCGCGCCCAGCATCCTCCAGCAGCCGGAGCCAACCCTGAGCAGAATCGTGCGAAAGCGGCCTGCCGAGCTCCGGATTCGCCAGTTCGAATATGAACTGCTTGAGCAGTTCGACCCAATGTGGCTCGAAGCCAATGTCATCTCGCGCTTCGATTGCATCGGCCCACACGACGCACCGTTCGGCTGACAGTTCTGCCTGCAGGTACCTTCGCAGGACCCGAGCAACGTCTGACCGATAGAGGAGGGCAAGAACCCGTTCACTATCCCAGGGAAACGTCCCGAGGCGCTTGACAGTTTGCTCGATCGGTTCTCGGGCCGTTATGAGGTCTCGCAACGCGTGGTAGCGGGGTTCGGAACTCATGGGTACTTCACCTTCACATGGACAATCGAGCCATCCGGCGCAATTGTGGTCTTTATGAACGACGTTGTGACTCCATCCGGGCCAACGATCTTAGTGTACGTCGCATACGAACCTGGAATGTTAGCTGCCGGAACCTTCGCCGAGAACTCGAGGGCACCGTCAGCAAGCTTCGTGATCGTCGGCGTCTCCGCAGCGGCGGGAAGATTCTTGACGAAGCGGTTGTAGTTACTAAGGGCACCGCCGCTGAGATCGTCGACTGTTGCCATTGCCGTGTTTGTTGCCCCAGGCTCCGCGCTTCGTCCGCCTCGTACGCCTATGGCAGCGAAGACGCATCCAAGCCAGCTCCCCTTGGCGCAAGCAGCAATGTTCATGGCAGTAGCGACTGCAGGGACACCAAGGCTGAGTGCGGTCAAACCCATGAAATTCGTGACCGGCGGAACCTCTCGGGGCCAAGCAGGAATTGTTCCCTTGCGGGGGGCGTTGCCCATGTTGCCGTTGTACTTGTTGTAGTCCGATATCCATTCGCTGTCACCCCAGTCGTTCGGGTGATCGATGCTCGGTTGGCAGTTCTGGAGAAATCTGCATCGAGCCTGGGCTTCGCCGTTCGCGCCCTTCTCTGTGGGAAGGGAGGAAGTGATTGTGAACGCGTACGAGCTGGCGGTGATTGAGATGGTTGCGGAGATGGGGGTGGTTCCGGTTTGTTGGTGTTGGGCGCCGTCAGGATCGATGCGAGGATCCGTGGCTGCTACGCCGTTGGGGGTCCTCGACTCGGTGACCACGGTGGGGGTCGGACCCGCGGTTTGGTGCGAACCGCTGCCACCGCCGTTTCCGCCCCCGCCGCCGCCACCCGTGGCCGGGCTAGTCGTAGTGATGGAGCAGGGGTATTGGCTGTTACCCCCATTGACGCACGGGTCGTATGTTGATGGGTTGGATGGAGCAGCGGGTGGGCTGGAGGGTGGCGCGCATGCGCCAGCACCGGGGTGGTCGCACGGATTTTGGGCCGGGTAACCGCACGGGTTGTAAACGCCGTCACCAAACCTGCAGATGGGCCCTGCGGGGTCGCATGGCGGTTTTGTCGTTGAGCCAAGTTGCGCTTTCAGGGCCATTGTTGGGTCCTGCGTACAGGTACCGTGGCCGCTGGGGTCGGTTCCGGTGATGGGGTTTGCTTGGGCGTAGGTGTAGCGGTTGATGTTTGCTGCGCTGGTTGGGGGCAGGGTCCAGTTGTCTCTGGTGGTGAATCGTGCGGTTGAGGGTGAGTAGTTGCGTGCTTGGGCGTGGATGTCGCCGGTGGTTGGGTCGGTCCATTGTGATTGGTATCCGGCCCGACCCGGTGTGGTGGCTGAAGTTCCCCCCGGTGACCGGAGTCCTGTAGAAGGGACTTGTTATGGGAAGGCCGTCAAGGTTTGATTCGGAGTTTCGGGAGCATGCTGTGAGAACGCCGGTCTCAAGCATGCTGTTGAGTTGGTGCGTGTCTCGAGGAAACCGCGTGCCCAGATCGCTTCCGATTGGGGGGTGGGGCAGTTCCAACGGTCGGTGCACGGTTCCGGCCATGATGGTCGGTGCGTGTAACCCGAACCGACCGTTGGAACTGCCCGAGCTCCATTGCTCGCCTGCGCCGTCGAAGGTTACGCGGGTAGGTCGGCGAGTTGGATTTCGACGCTGTCGTTGTCGTATTCGGCAACGACGCGGAGTCGTCCGCCGGTTGCTTCGATGTAGCGGGCGAGGGTGAGCAGTGTCAGGTTGGGGCGTTGTTCAAGTTTGGAGACGTCGGCTTGTCGAACACCGAGTGTTTCAGCGACTTGGGCTTGAGTGAGTTCGCGGGCTTTGCGTACTGCCGCGAGGTTACGGACTCGTCGTGCTGCGATGTCATCGGCAAGCGCGCCAACGTTTGCTGCGAGGTCACGGGTGCGTGGGTTGTCGTTGAGTCGGGCTTGTACTGCAGCGACGCGGGCGTTGGCGTTCTGATGGTCATCGAGGGTCAGGTCGGGTTCGGGAATGATTGGTTGGGTTCGTTTGGTCATCGTGTTCTCCTGATTCGCGCCGTGTGTCCGGGGTGGGTGTGTTCCCATGCTGGGATGGTTTGTGCTTCGAGCCGGTTCACGATTGGTGGGTACCACTGGTTCGGGTTCCGTGCGGTGGATTTGTCGCCCATCTCGAACACGACGGGGAACTCTTCACCGGTCGTGTCGGTGAACCAGGCGTAGAAGATCCGGATCACTGGTGGCTGGTCGGCGTAGGGGCAGATCTCGTTGGGGGGTGTGCGTCGCAGGGTGTGGAGGTCGTAGCGGGCGATCACGATGGGATGGCTGATGTCACTGTGTTCGATATTGCGTCCGTGGCGTTCGAGAGCGGCAACGAGGCCGTTCACTTCGCCGGCAACCTCGAAGGTGTCGGGGTCGTCGACGAGGCGTTCGAACTGATCGGTGAACGTTGCGTGGTATTCGATTTGGATAGCCAACCGTACCACGAACATTCACTTTATGCAATACCTTCTTTAGTGCATGTGCAATAGGATCAGGCTTGGCGACGACTCGACGGCGCGCTGTTCACTGAACCAGTCGAGCGGCTACTGGACTGCCCCGGTGATCCCGGACGGTTCGGTTACGCAGCTTCGGGGGCTTGAAATGATTCGTATACTTCTAGGCCCTGATCTTTCAGGAGAATGCGGGCGTCGGGTTGCCGGTGTTTGTCTCGGCTGATCAGTTGCGGCTGGCCTGATTATTCGCGCTGCCCAGCGCTGGCGGGTGTTTCGGCCCGCGTTGGGTGAGCCTCATGTCGTTTGTGCTGCTGGTTCGGGGTGGCGTTCGGTTAGCAGAGCAGGGTCAGCCGCTGGTGCGCGCCGATGATGTCTCTGGTGGTTGGCCAACCATCAATGATCCGGATGACGTGTTGGCGGGCTTGGCGGATGACACGGGCGGGCGCGTGCCAAAACGTCCAGCGCATCCGTTTCGGTTGCGCGTTGACGAGCGGCCCGTGACAGCACAACAGCTGGAACCAGCGGACCACGTCGGCGGCCATGCACACGGTTTGAAGCCACGCGCGGTTCGCCCCGATTTTCGTGAACGGGAAACGCTCAAGCCCGGATTCTTTCAATCGTTTGATGTGGTCCTCGACGTGGGCGTGAGCGCGCATGTGGGCATCGGCCTCGACCGGTGTGAGATCACTGTTGTCGGTGTAGTGACCCCAATATCGGTAGAGAGCGCACGGGAACAGTGATCGTTGCGCACCCGGATGGAGGCGTTCACGCCTGACGATCAGTCGAGTCCCGGAAGGCATGTCGGACAGGTCAACGAGGTTGGTGATCTCAGCGACATGCGATCGTTCAGCCATATCGCCTTTCGCTCGTAGGGCTGGCTGCCAATGCTCGTTCGATGTGGTGCCGAACGTCTGAATCTTCTGAATCGCGGACTGGATTCGGGTGTTTGTGCGGGCCACGACCGCGAAACCGATGTTTCGTGCTCGGCAACCGTTGATGAACCCGTCTGTGCAACCAGCCGAATCAGTGCGGACCTGCACTCGGCGGGCGACGAACGTCGGGTCGTCGCTGGCATGGTGGCCGGCTGAGATAGCAGCAGGTAACTGGGCGACCGCGTCGTCCAACACGGTGAGGTGATCGGTCACAGTGTTCGACCCGGCGTTGCCCGGGCGTAGCAACGCAGCGAGCGTGTCACCCGTGGCGTCGGCGAAACACAACAGCGGATGGAACCCGAACCCGCCCTTATAGTTCGCGGCGGTTTCTTCCTTGCGTTCGGAATGGACCTGAACGAGTGACGCGTCGATATCCAACACGATCATGCTGTCACCGGCGATGGCCGGGAGTTGCGCCCACATCCGGTTGCGGACCGTGGCGAATCTGGCTGTCAGGTCCGCTAGGACGGTTGGGGTGATCTGATGGAAACTGCGATGCACCGTTGAGTCCGAGCACACGTTGCCGAACAGTTGGTCCTGGATTCGGAGCTGCTCGATATCAGCACACGACTCCCCACCACCGGTCAGCATCAACATCACATGCGTCAACACTTTCCCCCGGTCGTGTGCGGGGGATCGTTCGCCGGTCCACGCAAACGCCGGTGAAAGGGTTTCGCCGACACCGATCTTGTCGGCGAATCGGCCCAACGCGTGCAGACCGGCGTGCGCCACGACTTGAGTGCCGGCGCCTCCCACAACCATCTTTCTGGTACTGGTAACGTCCACTTTGTAAGTGCCCTTCCGTGTCGGGTCGGTCTGACTTCTCGCAAAGACAGACTCCCAGCCCAGAAGGGCTTTTACGCGGATACGCGCCCTACACCACCAAAAACTCGTGAACGATCAAGGTTAGGCGGCAGGAAAAACAATCGTTGCGGTCACGGGTTTTACATGGCATTCGTCTCGCTCTACCCGGAGTGGTCCAGTGGTCTTCTCGACGCCTTTGTAAATGACTTTGACCACGTAGTTGCCGCTACGCTCAGCCGCTCCAGAGTACGA
>JANMCE010000350.1:0-70161 GCA_031360915.1 Actinomycetes bacterium
TGGCGGCAGTCGCGACCGCGTCGCCCGACACGTACAGCCGGTTCCGGATCACCACATTGCCGAGCAGACCAAAGATGGCAAGCCCGAGATAGGCAAGACCGGCCAGCCTGGCCGTCTGCTTCAACGTCGTTGTGTCCGGCCAGATCTCAGCCATCGGAGCTAATACATCCACCCTCGTGTGCATCTCTGCCTCCTTGCCGACCGTTGCGAGCCGCGTGTGATCGCGCCTCGTTAGTCGATCATCTCTGGCTCAACTCTCTCACTGAGACTCCAAGGGCCATAGAGCCGTAAGTCCACTCCTCGCGCGGACACCGTCATCGACGATATGACTCATCACAGCAAGCCACGGCGTCCATAAGTGACAGAGGTCGCAAGACCAGCGGTCTTTCGACCCGGGTGTTCTGTCGCTTCGGTTGAAACCATCAGACCATGAACGAATCTGTGCTTCCTCTACTTCGCAGGGCAGTCGACGAGGTCGGGCCGGTAGTGGCGTTTGTGGCCGCGGCCGAGTTCGAGCGCCCGACCCCCTGCCCCGACTTCGATCTCAAGACGGTCACCGCCCATCTGATCGGCGGCCTTCGCGGCTTCGCTGATGTGGGCGAAGGCAACCCGTTCGAGTTCGGCAATGATCCCGATCTCGACGTCGTGAACCCGGCGACGGCGTTCCATGCGGCAGCCGACCGAATGCTCGCTGCATTCGCCGAACCTGGCATGGAGACCCGGACGTTCGCGATGCCGTGGGGCGACACCACTGGCGCGCAGCTACTGGGCTTTGAGCTCATCGAAGTCCTCGTTCACGGTTGGGACATCGCTCGTTCCCTCGACCGTGCACCAGTCGGGGACAACGAACTCGCCGTCGCTACGCTCGGTGGCGCTCGCCTGTGGGTGGATGACTCTGTGCGCACGCCACAGATGTTCGGACCAGAGGTCATCATCGCGTCGGAAGCCTCCGCCCTCGACCAGCTGGTCGCGTTCCTTGGCCGTCACCCCACCTGGAAGGCACCGACGGCTCTCAGCTAACCACCTTCGGGACGTGGCCTGACGGGGTGAACGCGAGCCGCATGACCTTGTGGAAACCGTCGGCGGCTGGCTCGTACATCAGCGGGCAGCCGCCATCGATGACGGTCCCGCCGTTGGCTCGCTCATGGTGGCTGGAGCAGTCTCAGGACGGGTAGCCAGGACCACAGCCTCGACACCTCCCGCCATCTCTTTCAACTCGTGATAGCACTTGTCAGCCTCCACCTCGTCGGCGGGTTCACTGCGATCCGCTTGTTGCATAGGAATGCCGCTGCGGCTTGTTTTGTCGTGACCAAGATTTGTCTTCCTTTCTGCTGCTCAGTGCCTTGCGATGGCGCGGAGGATGTCGAGTCGAGCAGCGCGGCGAGCCGGTCGCACGGCTGCGAGGATGCTGGCCAGAATGGCGAGAACGACCACCACGCCGAGAGACACAACCGGAAGAGTGAACAGGAGTTTCCCTTGCTCGCGGAGGGCGAAGATGATGGCGTAGCCGAGCAGGATGCCGACCACGATTCCCCGTACCGTGCCGAGCAGCGCCGTGATCACCGATTCCCACCGAACTGACGAGCGGACCTGCGATCGAAAGGCTCCCACCGCTCGCAGCAATCCGAGCTCCCGGGTGCGTTCATAGACCGACAGGCTGAGCGTATTGGCGATGCCGAAGACCGCAATGATGATGGCCAGCGCCAACAGCCCATAGATCAGGTTGACGAACTGGTTGCTCATTGATGTACTCCGACCGACTCAGTAACTTGCCCGTCGGATACGCCGTGGCCACCTTCGCAATCGCAGCGCGAGCGGTGGCATCACTGACACCTGGCGCCTTGGTTGCATAGACGGCGAATTGGAGCAGATCGGCTCCGCTGGCGGCGTAGAGGGAGTTACTGATCGTGAAGGCACCCGCCAGTTCCTTCTTCTTGTAGATCCCCTGCACCGTCAGCGGATGGGACTTCCCGTCGATCAGGGTGACGTTGATGGTGCTCCCCATCGATTTGCCCGAACCGGACGGGCCCATGATGGCACTGAATCGGCCTTGCTCGAATGCCACGGTGACCTTGGCGGTTGCGATAACCGCGTTCTGTCCCTCCCCGTACACTTTGGTCGCTTCAACCGCGTTGGCAGCGCTGTTCACAGTTGGTCTGGGCGGAACCAGCACTTCGGTAGCACTCATTCGGCACCTCTCCTCCGAGATTTCATGGCTGTTGTTCCGAGGAGGTCCTCGCACCCGACTCGGGTGCCAACCGAAAATCTCACCCGACCAGCGTCTCCCCTTCGGTCACGAGCCCGATAGGGACCAAGTGCCCGCATCTGATGGACAAAGCGATCTGACACCATCGACGAGCGGAGGATCGCATCTCAGGTGACGACGGGATGTTTGTCCCGAGCAGTGGTGACAACCGGCTCTTCCTCGCGGGGCTTCAGGCATTCACACTTGATGGAGGTCGGAACCGGGTTCTCTATCCGATCTGACGAGGAGACGCCGATGTATGCGAATGTCACTATCCCGGTCGACACCGCTGAGCCCGACCTGGCCGCCATCGAAATTGCATCCGGTTTTGCAGACCGGCTCGGGGTGGGTGTCGAATTGGTGACGGTTGCGTCGGGTCGCACGAAGGCACGCAAGGAAACGGAGCTCGCGGCGCTGGCAGCAGTGCCCGTCGCGAAAACAACCACGCGGGTGCTCGTGGCAAAGGACGTGAGTGGCGAACTTCTCGGTGACGTGCTTCACCACCCGAACTCGTTGTGGTGTGTTCCCACCCACGCGCGGTGGGCTGTCATCGAGGCGTTGCTCGGAAGCGTGAGCGAAGATCTCGCCCGCGACTCCGGTAAGCCCATTGTGCTCATCGGACCAAGAGCGGATCGCCGCGTCCATGATGGCGGTGTGATGTTGGTGACTGTCGATGAAACCAGCGCATCGAAAGCCATCCTTCCGGCCGCGGTCGCGTTGGCCCGCTCGCTTCGGTTGGGCATTCGGATTGTGGAGGTCGTCGACTCGACCAAGGTTCCGAACGAGCTGCGCTCCGTAGACAGCAATGACGTCCGCCGCGTCGCCGAGGAGTGGTCGAAGGACGGCCCTCCTATCGACTTCGAGGTCTTGCACGGCTCGCACCCCGCGACGGAGATCATCGACTACATCAACCGGTCGCCTGAGATCGTGCTGACAGCCATGGCCTCTCACGGCGTACCGGTCCAGGCCCGGCTGGTCGTGCCGAGCATCACGTACCGCGTGGTTCGCAAGGCGGCCTGTCCGGTCGTCGTGTTGCATCCACTGCCAGTTCTCGCCCACGGCGAACGCGGGCTCGTCGTGGCCGGCGTCGACGAATTGGCGACGTCTGCGGGTGTCGTTGACTTCGCGGTCGCCGAGGCAAGCAAGCGGGGTGCCCAGCTTCTGCTCGTCCACACGTGGGAGGAGCAGTACTACGTGGGAGGACTCGGGATGGTGTACCTCGAGACAGGCCCGGTAGACGGCCAGGAAGCGCACTTTGCCCACATGGACGAGGTCGTCGCAAGAGCAAAAGCGATCGCACCAGATCTTCAGGTTGACTCGGTGGTGAGCCGTGGGTGGGCGGCCAATGTGCTGGTTGACCTCAGCCGAGACGCCGAGCTGATCGTCGTGGGCCATCATGAACATCACGGTCTCTCAGCCAAGGCGTTCGGCTCGACCGGGAGATCAGTAATGAAAAGGGCATGGTGCCCGGTCATTGTCGTGCCCTGCGCCGAGCACCCTGAGGTCATTCCCCCAACGACCGCCTTCACAGCAGGCATCCGCAACGTCGTAGTAGCCACCGACGGTTCCGAGTTCACTGACGTTGCCATGGCCTGGGCCTACGACACCTGCGCACGCTGGGGAGCGTCCCTGACGGTCATGCACGTATGGGACTATCCGTACTCCGGCATGCGGGCCAGTGCACTGCCGGTACGCGACTACGTAGGGCAGGACGCGTCGGAGGCGCTGCGCGGTGCCGTCGATCGGCTCCGGGCAACCAAGGGCGAAGACGTCAGCGTGCGATCGATCCTTGTCGAAGGGCCGACTCGTGACTCGCTCCGAAAGGCAGGCGCCGACGCCGACTTGCTCGTCCTTGGCTCCCATTCTCGCTCTTTACTCGGTCGACTTGTGCTCGGCTCCGTCACCGCCTCAATGGTCGAACATCCCACGTGCCCGGTCGCAGTCGTCCGGACAGCTTTTACAAAGGACGGACAACGACAATGACAATGAACGAAACTCTGGAACGTGTGCTCGCCTGGGGCGCGAGGTGGCCAGGGCCGAGGCGCCATTATGGGCGGCAGCGGCACCAATGAGCATCTCGATGACGGGCTTCTTTCCGCGTCGCCCTCACGCGGGTTTCGGAACTCGGAGGCTCGGGTCGTGTCCTTTCAGACGGCGCCGCAATCGACTACGAAGCCCGCAAGGGTCGCATCGAAACCCTGTTCGTGCCGGACCGACTGATATCGCCGAAGACATCGACGCCGAATCGACCGCAGCCACGGCACGTGTCACCTTGCAGCACCGAGGCGATGTCACCGTCATTCCCCAAGAACGCCTCGACCAAGTAACCGCCATCCTCCGCTACTGACCAGCGACGCCAAGAACGCGCCAAGGGATCGTGGGGGTGCGGACTTTGGAAACTTTCAGGCGTCGACATTGGTTCGGATACTGGTAGTACGCGATTCGCCTGCGTTCGATGTGAAGGTGCCGCCCGTGCCAGCGCTACACCCGGTCAAGTCGCTGAACTTCTTGGCGTTGCGTTGTTGATGGATGGCGGCACGGCGTCGGTGTATGACCACTAAGCCCAATCACCGCCCGCGATGTCATCGACATCGTCGTTGACTTGCTCGTCGTGAGATGCACAGTGTCGGGTGTACGGCACTGCGAAGAGCCTCTCCTGGGGTATCTCCCCAGCGCAGCGTTCGCATCGACCGTACGTGCCGTTCTCGACCCGGCCACGTGCGCTTGCGATCTCCTCAAGCGACCGGTCGATATCGCGCACGAGTCCTTCATCCTGCTCCTGTTCCTCGAGCATCCGATCACCCCGGGTTGTTGTGCTGGACAGATCGGAGCGTTCGCGCTGTAACTCTTCCCGTAACTCAAGGAGGTCCCGCTCCTCCTCGCCAAGTCGGATGAGCGCAGCGGCTTTATTCATGTCGGTACATTTTCATCAGCCCAACTCCTACCCGAATCTCTTGCTAAGTGTGTCGCAAACGCGCAGTCTTGTCAGCGGCGGGAGGTCACGAGCCGGCGGGACGAAAGTCCTTCGTTCGCAACGCGCCGTTGGCTGTCACTAATGAAGGGCTCTCACCGACGGGACGTTCTTTCTACCTGTGGTCCTCGCGAATGACCACGAAGGTCCCACTCACTCGGCGGGTCGGGATTCCATCACCCACGCCCGATCAGCACCGTTGGCGGCATACATCTGATCGATGAGGTCGCTGTGGTGCCGGAGAACGACGTTGCGCTTCACTTTCGAGGTTGGGGTCAGCTCCCCGCTCGCTGCAGTAAACGAGGTGGGCAAGATATGAAATCGTTTGATCTGTTCTGATCGCGCCAGCTCGGCATTGACTCGGTCGATCGTCGCCGAGATCGACGCCTGCACGTCCGGGTCGCCTGCCAATGCTTCCAGGCTGAACAACTTGTGATGCTGCTCGGCCCACGTCGAGAGCGCTTGCGGATTCAGCGTGATCAGCGCAGTTATGTACGGCCGATTCTCGCCGAGAACCACGGCGTCCATCACGAGAGGGTCGGCCCGAAGCTGAGTTTCGAGTGCCTGAGGCGCGACCTTGTGCCCAGCCACCATCACGATGATGTCCTTCTTACGGCCGGTGATCCACAGGTAGTCGTCGTGATCGAGTCGTCCGAGATCTCCGGTGTGCATCCAACCGTCGGGTGACAATAATTCGGTGGTCGCTGCATCGTTGCGCCAGTAACCGGCGCAAACACTGCCGCCCCGAACCAGCACCTCGTCGTCGGCCGCAATGGTGACCTCGACGCCCGGCAGCGGTTTGCCTACTGAACCCACCCGCAAGCTGCCCGGAACGCCCTTCACGAACAGTCCGACCGTTGCCGGCCCACAGTCCTCAGTCTGGCCGTAGGCCTCACCGATCGGCAGGCCGAGCCCTGCGAACCACCGCAGAAGAGCCGGGCTGATCGGGGCTGCCCCCGATATGAGTACCCTCGCCTGATCGAGCCCGAGCTTGCGACGCAGGATGCGACCAACCGTTTGGTCGAGCGCCTTCCATTCCGTGTAGCGCAGGCCGTGCTGCTTGGTGAGAGCGGTGCCGATATCGACGTAGCGCTGCACGACAACTCGTTCGGGACTGGGACGGCTCGCGGTCTGCTCGATGATGGCATCACGGAGCTTTTCCCACACGCGCGGGACGGCGAAGAAGATCGTTGGACGACAGGCGTTCAGGTCAGCGGCAACGGTCGCAAGGCTGCGCGCGAACCAAGTTTCACTGGCACCGGCTATCTGCCCGAAGTGACTCACCACCCGCTCAGCGATGTGACTCAACGGCAGAAACGACAGGAAGCGGTCGGATGGTCCGACGGCCACGACGGACAGGACTGATTGCACCGTGAACATGATGTTGCCGTGCGTCAGCATCACACCCTTGGGCGGGCCGGTCGTGCCGCTCGTATACACAATCGTGGCGACGCTATCGGGCCGAGTCTCGTCCACCGACGCGCCGTCGCCCGGCCGGTTCCGCCCCAGATTCCGGAGCTCGCTCCAGGTCGTCACTTCGGCAGAGCTGTGCACCCCCGGAATCAGCGAGACCAGGTGGCGCAGTGCCGGAACCTCAGCGCGGATGGTCTCGACCTTGGCCGCCTGCTCGACGCTGTCGACAAATACGGCACAGGCGCCACTGTCGTTCAAAATGTGGCGCAGCTGCGCAGGGGCATCGGTCTGATAGATCGGCACCGAAATCGCCCCGAGAGCCAGGGCGGCGAGGTCGGCCACATGCCACTCGACTCGATTGTCGGCCAGTATTGCGACCCGGTCACCGGCGACAACTCCGAGCGCTAAGAGGCCGGCCGCGATCTCGCTCACCTGCTCGCCGTACTGGCGCCACGTGAGTGTCTGCCAGACGTCATGCACGCAGTGCCGTAGTGCGACATGATCGGCACGCTGTTGGACATTGCACCAGAACGTGCCCACGATGGTATGAGGTGATGACAGAACGATCATGGCCTAGAAAACCAAATATCGCAGGTTTGTCCGAGAGTCCTCAACTGGGGCTGGCATGACGCAATGATTGGTCGAGCACACCCGGGATTGGCAGAGTCCTAGGTCAGTGCTTAAGCAGACGAAAGACCATCTCGGGTCAGGTGGCTCCATTCTGAAGTGGAGGACTTTGGCCTCTATGGACATCAGATCCGAGTCCCTTAACTGGAGCAGTGGTGAACCCTCGCGGGGTTGTAAGGAGATAGGCATGCTGACCGTGACGCTCAATCCAAGTCTCGATATCTGCGCCACGGTGCCGGTGGTGGAGTCGGAGCGCAAGATGCGCTGCACCGGCATCACCACCGAACCCGGAGGCGGAGGCGTCAACGTGGCTCGAGTCGTCGTGCGATTCGGCGAATCGGTCACCGCTGCAGTCTTCCTTCGAGAGGACTCGTCGGCTGAGTTTCTCTCGTTGCTCGTCGACGAGAGCGTCCCGGTTCGCGTGGTGCCCGTGTCAGGCCAGATGCGCGAAGGATTCACGGCGCAGGAGGCCTCCACGTCCCGGCAGTTCCGTTTCGTGCTCCCCGGGCCAACCCTGTCTCCAGACGAATTCGCAGCAGGCATCGAGCAGGTGGTCGGCCACTGCGCCGATGAGCAACTCGTGGTGCTCAGCGGGTCATCACCACCAGGTGTCTCGCCGTCTGACTTGGCCCGACTGGTTGGGCGCATCAGGCGTGCTGGTCGTGAGGTGATTGCTGATGTGCCGGGTGACGCTCTGGCCGAGGTGTCGGCGGTCGGTGTACTGCTGGTCAAGCCGAGCGTGCGCGAGCTTTCGGAGTTTGCCGGTCGCTCGCTGGCCGGCCACGGCGACATCGAGCATGCGGCCCTTGACCTTCTCGCCACGGGGGCAACCGGAGCGGCCTTGATATCGATGGGGTCGGCGGGAGTCCTCCTGGTACGACTCGGCCATGCAACGCTCTGGTTCCACGCACCCCACGTGGAAACCCACAGCACCATCGGTGCCGGGGACAGCCTGGTTGGCGGCGTTGCGATCGCCCTTCAACGTGGAGCAACGCTGCCCGAAGCCTGTCGATTCGGGGTTGCGGCCGGCACCGCCGCAACCCTCGCAACCGGCACCGGCCTGTGCCAAGCCGCCGATGTTGAGCGCCTCGTCCCGGACGTTCTCGTCACGGCACGCGCCGGGATTGGCGGGTGAGTGTGGACGTCTGCGTGTTCTCGACCAGAAGCTACGACCGGGCCAGCTTTGACGATGCGTTCGCAGCATCCGAGCATCACATCCAATTCATCGAGGCTCGCTTAACGACAGAAACCGCAGCGCTGGCCAAAGGTTGCCAAGCCGTTTGCGCGTTTGTAAACGATGACCTGGGCGACGCCGTACTTCGGCAGTTGGCTGACGTAGGTGTGCGTTACGTGGCGTTGCGGTCGGCGGGCTTCAATCACGTCGATCTTCCCGCCGCCGACGAGTTGGGGCTCACCGTGGTGCGCGTTCCGGCATACTCCCCCAACGCTGTCGCCGAGCACACCATTGCGCTCATCTTGGCCGTCAACCGACACATCCCTCGCGCCCATGAGCGCGTGCGGGATCGAAACTTCAGCCTTGAAGGACTCGTTGGGTTCGACCTCAAAGGCAAGACGGCGGGCGTGATCGGCACCGGCAAGATCGGGGCGCTCGTCGCTCGTTTGTTGTGGCACTTTCGCTGCCATGTTCTGGCGGTGGACCCCGTTGTCGACCCTGCCCTCGTCGACCTCGGTATCGAGTACACGCCGCTCGATGAACTGTGGCCGCGCTGCGACATCATCTCGCTGAACGCCCCACTCATCGAAGCAACGCACCACCTCGTGAACGCGTCGACCATTGCTCGTTGCAAACGCGGGGTCATGCTGGTGAACACAGGACGCGGTCCGCTGATCGACACCGTGGCCGTGGTCGACGCGCTCAAGTCCGGACAAATCGGGTCGCTTGCGCTCGACGTCTACGAGGAGGAGCGGGCCCTGTTCTTCGAGGATCGCTCGAGCGACATTCTTGACGACGATGTCTTCGCCCGCCTCCTCACGTTTCCGAACGTGCTCATCACCGCTCATCAGGCGTTCCTGACGACCGAGGCCCTCGCCGCCATCGCTCAGTTGACGCGAGCGAACCTCGATGACCTGGCTGCCGGGCGACCCTGCCCGAATCAGGTCAGCGTTCCCTGACCGAGACCGTTGGCCTCACCGGTCTTCCCAGTCCACCCACTCGACGGGCTCCTCCGCCAGGTAGGCCCTCACGGCCTCACCAATGGTCCGGTAGAAACGCTCATGCCCTATCTGTTCGACCAATCCGGCCCGTTCAAGGATCTCTCGCACATGACCTTTGAGCTCCGCAAAGCCGAGGGTGATGCCGCGGCGCTGCAGTTCAACAACGAGATCGTCCAGTGTCTCCGTGGCAGTTGAGTCGATATCGGTGATCGGCTCAGCGGTCACGATAACGCGACGCACGCCAGCGTTTGGATCCGCCGACCGCAGCACCTCCCGACGGAAGGCGCCGACGTTGGCAAAGAACAGCGGTGCGTCGAAACGCAGGAGTACGAGCCCTGGGATCTGGCGGCCTTCCGGATGCCGGTCAATGTCGTGGTAGCCCTTGAAACCGTCGACGCGTACCAGCGTGGTGATGTGGGGCCGCCACCCTTTGGCGAAGAAGGTTACCAACGAGACGGCGACAGCTATGAGTACGCCCCGAATGGCCCCGACTACGGCTACGCCAGCAAAGGCCACCAGGCCCTGGATCATTTCGGTCGGCCGGATGCGGGCCAGTCGGACCATCGGTCCAAGCTCGACGAGTCCGATTGCTGCTGCGATGACGATCCCTGCGAGTGCAGCGACGGGCAGATTGCGAAACACTCCAGGGGCACCGAGCAGCACTGCGCCAATCACGATCGCGGCCACTATCCCGGTGAGCTGCGTGCGAGCTCCGGAGGACTCAGCAACCGGTGTTCGTGAGGCCGAGGCGCTCACCGGAAACCCTTGGAATAATCCGCTGGCAATGTTGGCGAACCCGAGGGCAACGAGCTCGTCGTTCGGGTTGACGTCACTTCCGGTGCGACGAGCGAACGACTGTGACAACAGGCTGGTATCGGCAAACGCCACCAGCGCAACACCAAAGGCCGCGGTCACCAGATCCGTGGCAGCACGCAGGGTCAGCGCGGGCCACACCAGACGAGGAAGATGACGGGGCAGATCCCCCACCATCGTCAGGCCTCGCTGCCGCAGACCAAACGCCGTGCTGGCGGCGATGGCGCCGATGACGGCCAGCAGAATTCCCGGCACCGTTGGTTTCCATCGTCGCATCAGCAGAACCAGAGCGAGGACGGCCACACCAACCGTGACCGATTCCCAGCGAACTGAGTGATGTAAGATGCCCTGGTCGATATCACTGATCGTGTCGAACAGGGAGCCGGAACGGCTCGATACCCCCAGCAACTTCGGGATCTGACCAACCGCGACCGTCAAGGCGATGCCGGTCAGGTATCCGTAGCGAACCGGCAGCGACAATAGGTCGGTGAGGAAACCGAGTCGGGCCACTCCCCCGATGACACACATGACACCGGCGAGTATCGCTAACGCGGACGCAACCACAATGCGTCCACGCGGGTCGCTGCTCACGAACGGCAGCACCGCGGCGAGGATCAGTGGCGTGAGCGATGAGTCGGGCCCGAGGACCAGAACCCGAGACGGACCGAAGACGGCATAGGCGATGAGCGGCACACTTGCGGCGTACAGTCCGTAGACGGGGTCGAGCCCGGCAGCCTGCGCGTAGGCCATGCCAGCCGGAATCAACAGCGCGCTGAGCGCCACGCCAGCCTGTACGTCGTGCCGGAGCAGTTCCCTGCGGTAATGCCGAAGCATCCGCCAGCCGGGCGGCCACGACCTCGGTTGGTTCACTCCCGAAGTCTACGTTCGACCCCGACACGGACCGTCGAACGACAGATCAGTACCCGATGGTGATGTCATTCCTGACCTCTTGAACGCCCGGTGCGCCCCACGCGGCCCGCGCAATCTCCTCTCGCTCGGACCACGAGCGAACCTTCCCGGTGAGCGTGACCGTTCCTCCGTCGGTCGTGACGGCAACGTGCTTCGCGTCGATGTCGGCATTGCGATGCAGGGCAGCCACAATCTTGCTCTTCACTTGTTTGGGCTGTGCCGGGTTGCGGACGCCCACCTGGTTGACTACGCCGAGCACTCCACGCAGATTGCTGACACCGTGCACCGCCGCTTCTCGCTGGTACTGAAACGGGACCTGGCCTTCCAGCGTTACGTGACCTCCGCGCACAATCACTTTGACCGCACCCCTCGGCACGTTGGGATTCCACTCGAGCACCATCTCCGCGGTCTGTGCGATGTCGACATCGGTTGGCGATCCGGGAGCACGCACCGCGAGATTGTTCGCTACGCCTCCGACACCTCGAACCCGCAGGGCAGCACGTTCGGCATTTCGCTTCTCGATGTAGCTACACACCGTTCCGGACAGGGCGATGACGTCACCGTCAGCCGCAACCGCGATCGTGTGAATATCAACTCTCGGGTCGTCGGACAACTCCTCGATCACATCATCGAGAAGCGTCTTTTCCTTGGTACTGAGCGCAGTCATCGGGTTCCTCCTGAGAACGAATGTTGTCCTAGGTTCACCGTAAACCGATGCACTCGGCCGGCTCAGAGGCGAGCGCCCCGAGCAGTTCGGACGAGTGGCCACTGGCGGCAGGACCAACGGCCCTGGCAAGCGGCTCGCCCGAGCGCGGTAATAGAGACACCACTCTGACGGAGGAATCACCATGATCGAAGTCCACGCTGATGCTGTTGTCGAGCAGCTGGGCGAGCCCGAATGCGAATCACTCCTCGCCATCACCAACTTCGGGCGAATCGGTTTCTGCGATGAGCACGGACCAATGATCCTGCCGGTCAACTACGTCATCGTGGAGGGCGAGATTGTCTTTCGAACCGATGCAACAACGGTCCTCGCGAACGTTTCGATGAAGTCAGTGGCCTTCGAGATCGACGGTTGGGAGAGCGCATCGGTTGCGTGGAGCGTCGTCGCGCGCGGCCACGCGCTCGAGGTGACCCGCGCGCTCGGTGCGCAGTATGACGACCTCCGTTCTGCGCACATTCCGGTATTCGCCCCCGGCGAAAAATCCCACTGGTTCGCGATGGACGTGGAAAGCATCAGTGGTCGGCGTATCACCACCGAGGTAACCGCCGTCGGGTGAGGGGGGTTATTTTCGATGCAGGAGCGAGCGCAGCCGAGATGCGGGTGCCGGGGCTGAGGACCGACGTTCCGGTTTCGTAACGATTAACAACTCGTCCCGTGTGCTCGGCCGATGGAGCCACATTTCCTTGATGATCACGGTCGCTGCACCGGCCATCGGAACAGCCAGTATCGCGCCAACGAACCCAAACAGCTCCACGCCGATGAGCACGCTCAAGAGCACAACCAGTGGGTTCACACGAACGGTGCGAGACATGATTACCGTCTGCAAGACGCTGTTTTCGAACTGCTGATACAGGGCGAAGAAGACAAGCGCGATGATCCCAGCCGTCGGGCTCACGAAGAAGGCGGCGATCACCGCGGCAATTGCCCCGAGGGTTGCCCCCACCAGCGGAATCAGGTCAGCAAACGCAACCCAGAGTGCGAGGATGAGCGGGCTTGGGACGCGAAGGATTGCCAAGACCGCGAAGGCGGACACTCCGGCACAGCCGCTGATGAGCAGGTTTCCGCTCATGTACCCGCTGACGGCTGATGCTGCGTCGCGCCCAACGTGCCTCATCAAGGCCCGATGCCGTAGAGGCATCATGCGAAGGCTCGCACGACTCAATAACGTCGATTGGCTGAGCATGAGACAGGTCGTGACAGCGACCGTCACTACAGCCAGCAAGGACTGCACTACCGAGCCGAGATAACCGGGCGCCGCATCCTCAATGGATTTGGCGCTGCTGATAAGCGACGCCTCGTTCTGCTGAACAATCCGTTGAAGACCAAGTCGCGCCAGCAGTCTTCCGACCTGCCCCTGACCGGCAGATGCCTGTTGAACAGTTCCCGGCAAGTCGGTGACAATGTCAACAAGTTGTCGTCGCAGGGGTACGACGAAGAGAGCCATAAGGCCGGCGATAAAGGCGGTGGTCAGCAGCACTACTACAGCGACCGCAAGGCCTCGACGAACGCGAAACCGGTGCTGGAACCAACCTACCGGGCGGGCCAGAACCAGGGCGAAGAAACCAGCTACGAGCACCCAAACAATGACACGGGAAGACAGATACACCACGGCTAGGGCCAAGGCCGCCACGATGACAAGCCCAATCGTGGCGACGATTGTTCGCCACGGAACATCGGCCCAAGTCTGCGTCGCGTGGCGCTTTGCGCCGTCTTCATCTGCGAGATCACTTCTGGCCTCGCCGATCCCGCGCGCCGCCCCCGCCCCGAGTAATGTGGGCAGCAGCAGGTCACTCGTGTGCTTCTCGCGGGATTCAGAATGACCGGACACCCACACCCCTTACCCTCAGACCGAAGAATAAAATCGTTCAAACGTCTCGGCAAACGGGATACTAGCGAGCGTGGGCGATCGTTCGTTTGTGGAGGGTCAGGAGTCGTGGGTTGGGCCATCGCACTTCACAAAGGTGCTGGCTATTCCGCCAACGCGTAGTGGTGCTCGAGTTCACGTTCTTTCATCGGTGAAAGGACGTGATCGCGAGCGGCCTTTGGCGAGTGCAAGATTGTGTGCCTGTCGTAAGGCACAACGACCGCTCCGCTCTCGCTCATGTACGTCTTGGCGACGAGCGGCACGTAGTGCGTCGACTTCATGAAGCCAGTGTCAACGACGCCCCATCGAGGCTGCTCGGTGCGATGGTCATAGACGATGTCGGTGATCTTGCCGACTGCTACGCCATTCTCGTCGACGACTTCATGACCGCGGAAATGCGTGTCGTCCGGTAGTTCAAATGGTACTGATTGGTCCGTCATAGTGACCTCCAAAGTGGTCAGTGATACGCCTGTCGCCGCATGCGCGCCCAACAGGCTGTGGATTGAAGGTGGTTTGTGCCCGGTCGGTTACCGGACGTCAAGCACGTCAGTGGATAGCGGGCCGTGACCAGCAGACGGGCAACATGGAACTGTCGAGCATCTGACCTCCTCATCGTCGTTACAGGGTCAAATAATTGCCCAGCACCGAGACTTCACCAAGCACTCTACCAGCGCGTCACTTCGAGTTCACGTGAAATCGGAAAGGTGATCAGCCATATTCGAACCGGCACCCTATTAGTTCCGGCTGTGGTCAATGCTCGTCCCGGGTGTCGCGTGGCATGGTCAGGGTGAAACGGGCGCCGCCGAGCGGCGCGTCGTCGACGTCGACATGGCCGCGATGTCGCCGAGCGATGGCGGCCACGATGGCGAGGCCCAGACCGGCGCCGCCGTCGGTGCGGGCTTCGTCGAGTCGAGTGAACCGCTCGAAAATCGCAGCCCGGTCTTTCGGTCGGATGCCGGCACCGTCGTCATCGACCACCACCTGAGATTGGCCGTCGGTGGTTGATGTTGCGATCGCCACCGTCGTTGAGGCGTGGCGGCTGGCGTTGTCGAGCAGGTTCCGCACCGCCCGGTCGATCTCGTGGGCATCACCGATGACCCGAGCCGCAGTGACTCCAGTGGTGTCAACGGTCAAGGTGGTCCGGGCGCGGAGGTCGAGGACCGCTCTGAGTGCGATGTCGTCGAGATCGACCTCGTCCTGGGCGGCTACTGCGTCGTGAGACGTACGAGCGAGGTAGAGGAGGTCATGGAGGAGTCGATAAAGGTCGATGGAGTCTTCGTGCACTCGGCGCAGCGTCGCCTGCGACGGTTCCCGGTCGGGGTGGGCGATGGCAACCTCGAGGTCGGTCATCATTCGAGTTAGTGGCGTGCGCAACTCATGCGACGCGTCGTCGACGAACTGCTGCTGACGGATGCTCGCCGATTCGACCCGGTCCAGCATGCCGTTCATCGTGCGGGCGAGTTCGGCGATTTCGTCGTCGATGTCGGGCACCGGCACCCGACGGTGCAGCCCACCCCCGTCGATGTCGCGCACCTGGTTTCGTATTGCTGCGACAGGGCGCAGCGTCCTACCGGTCAACCACCAGGCGAGAACGCCGAGGATGAGCGCCAGGATTGGCGATACCACGCCCAATGTGACAATGAGCGTGTGCACGCTCGCGGCGACGTCATCGACGTTCTTGCCGATCACGAGCACCCGGGTTTGTTGCCCGGTCGTTGCCGGTCGGACGAGCACACGGTACCGGCCACCGGCCGGACGATCGATTCGTCTCGTCGTGATGTGCGCAACGCGAAGGTCGTCGGGTTGCAGCCGCACCGCCGGCGAGCCGCGTACGTTGTCGGACGTCGCCACCAGCAGTCCGGTCTGGTCGAAGAGCTGGACGAAGGAGTCTTCCGGATCGCCCTCGGCTGGCAACAGGGCGTTGATGTCGCTGATCGGCTCGAGGTTGTCGGCTCGCTGACGGAGGGTTTCATCGATTCCGGCGATCAGCTCCTGGCGTTGGATAGCGATGATGCTGAAGGACGCCACCAACAGCATCAGCATCATCATTGCGGTGGCTGCGCCCGTGAGGCGGGTCCGGATCGTCGGTCGTGGGCGCGTGAGCCTCATAGGTCAGGTGCCGTCCGCCAGCCGATAGCCAGCGCCACGAACGGTCTCGATGATCGCAGTGGGGAACGGCTCGTCGATCTTGCGGCGAAGGCGGCCAATGTAGACCTCGACGATGTTGGGGTCGCCGTCAAAGTCATAGTCCCAGACGCCGTCGAGGATCTCGAACTTCGCCATTACCGTGCCGGCGCGGCGGGCGAGAAACTCGAGAACCGAGAACTCGCGGCTGGTGAGCGAGATCTCTTGGCCGGCTCGGTGGCATCGTCGGCGAGTGCTGTCGACGGCCAGGTCGCCTACGGTCATCGGCACGGGGGCCGAGTTGACAGAGCGGCGCAGCAGGGCGCGGGCGTGGGAAACGAGAACGGGGAACGAGAATGGCTTGGTCAGATAGGCATCGGCACCAGTGTCGAGCGCCTCGGTCTGATCGAACTCGCCGTCCTTTGCCGTCAGAATGAGAATCGGTGTCCAGATGCCGGCCTCGCGAAGCTCGCGACACATCTCGAACCCGTTCTTTCCTGGCAGCAGCAGGTCCAGGATCAACAGGTCGTAACCTTGCTCAGAGGCGCGCCACATGCCGTCGAGCCCATCGAGCGCAACATCGACGGTGAATCCCTCGGCTTCGAGCCCGCGACGCACCGCCGCCGCGATCTTTTTGTCATCCTCGACGATCAGAATCTTCATCTTGTGTTCTCTCGGCCTCTCATTCGTCTCGGAGCAGCTCGGTTGCCCGCAAGCGGTTAACCAAAGAGGTCGCGACCAGCGAGGACACCACCGTAGCGACAAAGACCAACCCGATCAGCGTCACAATCGGCCCGATGGTGAACGTCAACGGCGGGGCAAGGACGAAAAGGGACCGAAGCACGTTCACGAAATAGAAGGCCATGGCGGTGCCGACGATCACGCCGCAGACGGCACCTCCGACGGCGACCGTGGCCGCTTCGGCAACGACGAGGTAGCGGATCGATCGCGGCGGCATGCCCTGGGCCCGGAGCGTGACGTACTCACGTCGGCGCTGCAGCAGAAGGCCGAACACGAAGATGGCAATGGCGACGATACTCATGGCGAGGGCGTAACCCGAGTCGAGCTGGAGCAGACCTTGAATATTCAGCGCCGCAAGGCTCGACTGGTCCTTGGCCAACGCTGCGGCCCGCGTCTCGATCTGGATGGCTCCGCCGGCGCCCGGACCGTGTTGCAGCGCCACCACAGCGCGGGCGAGACCGGCGTCCGACCGGTCGACAGTGCGCACCAGATAGAAGTTCGCGTCGCTTGTTGGCACGGTCGCTTTGTGGCGGGTGATGTTCATCAGCGCATCGGCACCATCGGGAAAGCCGGGCAGGCGATCGAAGAGACCGACCAGATGAAGCTCGGTCTCGGTTTGTGCATCGGTCCCTCTCGCCAGCAGGACGCGGATCGGGTCACCGACGCCCGCTCGAAGGAAGTCGGCCATGGCGCTGCTCAGCAGGATGGCGGCTGGGTCGTCTCGGAGGAGATCAAGGGCGCCAGATGCCGATCCCGCCGGGAAGTGCCCGTCGATCAGTGGCGCGACCTTGGCGAAACTGGTGGGGTCGATGGCCGCAAGGCTGGAGAGTTCTTCGGTGCGGCGACTGCGCAGCACGACGTTGTGGACGCCGTACACGATTGGGGTGACCGCGTCGACACCGTCCACCGTGAGCCCGGCTGCGTCGACGGCGCGAAGGGCCGGGTCGCTCGTCGGCTTGGGCGAGACACGAAGGTCGGAGCCGACCACATAGCGGGCATCGGCAGCTTTGGCAGTGTTGTAGGAGGTGGTCAACAACGAAAGGCTTGTGCCGAGGGCGACGATGAGGGCGACGACAACGACCCCATCGGAGACGGCCCAGGATCGACGGCGGATACTCAGGCGGTACAGGGTGCGCAGCGGCCGGCCGAAGCTGGTCGGAGCGTTGGAGCGTCGGGCGCGCAGGAGCCGGCCGAAACCGCGAGACGCAAGCAGGATACCGGTAATCCACGCGGCAATCGGCAGCATAAGCAGAGCGAGGGGCAGCTTGGTCGCCCGCCCGGAGTACACCGATCCGGGCGTCCCGTCGAACGCCGAGGTCTTGATCGCCACCGCGGTTCCCACCCCGAGGAGAACCAGGCCGACCACATCAAGATGGAGCCGCCGCCACACGGGCGCCTTCGGGGCCAGCCCGGCCGTGTCCGCATTCATCCCACGATCGATGGACCGGCGCCCCATGAGGTAGAGCGCAGCCCCAGTGGACAATAGGCCGCCCACGGTGCCAATGAGGCCCGACACCACCAGACTTCGGGTCGTCGCCTGCGTCAGCGTCGCATGGCCGAGCACTACTACGGCCGAGAGGTAGCCGAGCGCCACACCGGCGAGGGAGCCGGCAATGGTGATCGCTCCCACCCTGCACCCGAGCATCGCAAGGAGATGGCGGCGACTGGCTCCCCGGACCCGCAATGTCGCCTGTTCCTTTCGTTGAGCTACCGCGAGTACGGAGCCGGCGTATGAGGCCAGCATGGCGGCCAGTAGTGCGCCCGGGACGCCGAGGAAAATGAACATACGTTTGCCCAACCCGGCATCGTCGCGGGCGACGGCAAGGGTGTTCGAGATGTTGTCAATGAGATAGTCCTGGTGGCTGGCGACCGCCGTGACTGCGAGGGCAATTGCCCGAGTTTCGCCCAGGGCCGCGCCCGGCTCGACGTTCAACAGGTCGCGTCGTACGCCGACATCCACCTCATTGACCGGCGGATTTCTCAGCGGCTGGCCACGCGTCGTCGCGGTCCGCTCGAACGCCGGCACCACCCTGTCACCAAAGGTGCTTGGGTCGAGGATCACACTGTTGGAGACGTAGGCGAACGTCTCGAAGTCGGCCCCCTTGCGACTGGCGAACAAGACGCGAGCTCGGCTGAGGTCGACGGTGCCGCTCACGCGCACGGAGAACGAACTGGCATCGGGAAGCGCAATCGTTACCGAATCACCGATCGCGATACCAAGCGCCGCGGCGGCCTCGGCACTGATCAAGGCCTGGTCCGGCTGCTGGGTCCCCTGCACGACTTCGATCGTGGTGTCCCGCTCGGTATAGCTGGGCCGGAAGCCGAACACTCGAACCGGGCCTTGCGCCACCCGGGTGCCACTCACGAGCGAGCGCGGGGCAAGATCTGCGAACGACAAAGGCTCGGCGAACTCGATGCCCGGCAGAGCTTTGATGTCGTTGGCCAGATCGGCGGCTGACCTCGGCCGGGCACCGTTCGCCTCTGTGGGCGTCAACGACTCACGGGTCGAGAACGACGATCGCACCGTTGTCGACGCGAGGTCCACAGCCGTGGTTGCCGCAGCCGTGTACTCAATCGTTCGTGTCTCACCGGCTGTCAGCGTGCCGAGGTTGTGACCGACTCGTGCCGGTCCGACCGCGAACGGGTTTTCCTGTGCTCCACCGGCCATCGATGACCCGTCGATCATCGCGGAGCGGGCGAGATAAGAAAGGCTTGTCGGCGGTACCGAGCGTACAACGACCTCGTTGGTCGGCAGTTTCCCGATGTTGCGGACCTGGAGCGAGACCCGCACGGTGTCGCCGCCCAGTAGCTGGCCTTCGCGGTCCAAACGCTGTGTGAGTTCGATGTTGCTGCCGAGCGGGAGGGTGACGACCCGTTGCATATCGATGGCCAGTGGCGCGACCGCCCGTTGCGTCATCGATGCCGACAGCCCGTCGACGAAGAAAAGCACCGCGCTAAACAGCCCGACACCGAGCAGCACCCCAACCATGGTCGACAGGGTGCGACGGGGGTTACGGACCAAATCGGCCCACACATATCTAGCGATCATGAAACGACTCCGTTGCGCTCGATGATGGATCCGTCTTCGAGGTGCACGATCCGCTGCATGCGCGCCGCCACCATCGGGTCGTGCGTGACCACGACGAGCGTTGCGCCGAGGTCTTGTTGCAACTGGGCGAGGAGCTCGATCACGCTACGGGCGTTGGCCTCATCGAGGGCACCGGTCGGTTCGTCAGCCAGTACCAGCGACGGCCGGTGTACGACGGCTCGGGCCACCGCAGCCCGTTGGCGCTGACCGCCGGAAAGCTCATCGGGAAGCCGGTCCCCGAGGTCACCGAGCCCGAGCCGCGTGAGCAGCTCCTGGACGCGCGTTGCCGCCTCTGCGGGATCGGTGCTCGACGCGCCGGCTGCGCTCAGTGAGAGCTGCAGCAGCACATTTTCGGTCACGGTGAGGAACGGGAGCAGATTGTCGGTTTGGTACACGACGCCGATCGCCGACTTACGAAATGCTGTCCTCGCCGATTCCGACAACGTTGTGATCTCCGTTTCTCCAATCGTCACCGATCCCGCCGTCGGTACCGTCAGCCCGGCGAGCACACCGATAAGGGTGGACTTCCCGCTGCCGCTTCGTCCGGTCACGGCAACGCTCACGCCGCTGCCGACCGACAGGGCACGACAGTCGAGGGCCCGGACCGTGTCAGCGCCGGCTCGGTGATCGACGACCAGGCCGTCCACCAAAATCGAGTTGCCGGCGGTCATCGGGTCACCAGTCGGCGATCGGCGAGACGCAGCCGGCTGTCAGCTCGGTCGGCTAAGTCGACGTCGTGGGTGACGAACAGCACGGCCATGTCCGAGTCCAAAACTGCGTCGACAACTTGGCCCGCGGTCGCGGTGTCGAGCTGCGCCACCAGCTCATCGGCCAGCAGCAGCACCGGTTCGTTGGCCAGCGCCACCGCCAGCGCCACGCGTTGTGCTTCGCCGCCGGAGAGTTGTCTTGGCAGGTGATTCCTGCGGTGAGCGACACCCATCTGTTCGAGCATCGCCCCGGCCCGAGCCGACGTGCCTCGTCGCCGGGCGAAGCGCATGGCCAGCTCCACGTTTTCCTGTGCCGAAAGGAATGGGATGAGGTTGCCGGACTGGAGCGCGATCCCGATACGCCGGGCCCGTAGCCCTGAGACACCGCTGTCATCCATATCGGCGAGCGCCATGCCATCGAACTGCACCGTGCCGGCATCGGGCCGTAACAGCCCGGCGATGAGCGCCAGCAGCGTCGACTTCCCACTGCCCGACGGACCGATCAGACTAACTTTTTCTCCAGCCTCAATAGTCAGATCTACACCCTCGAGGATCGCTGACCTACCGGTCGATGATTCATACGATTTCGCCAGACTGGTGATGCACACAACTGGAGCCGGCGTCATGGCAGCCGCTTCGCGCGAGGCGCCGATCGGTACACGTCTGGTGTGGTCTGGCGTGCGTGGTCCTCCAGATCGAGAACGATCTGGCTCGACTCGGCCAGGCCGGCTGGGCTGAGTTCCACGACATTGAGGAGCTGGAATGTGTCTTGGTGGAGGCTGGCTCCGTGAGGCACGTTGTCGACGATCCCGACGCCCGGGGCGTAGTACTTCAGTTCGTTGTCGATCTCGTTGAACTCGCCCTCCCTGATGACGAGCACGTTCTCGAAGCATCCGAAGGCGACGCATCGAGTCACACCCGTTTCTGCCGGCTCCGCCACCGAACCGGGTTTGGAGGCGTCGGTCGAGCCGAGGGACCATCGCGGTGTGGTGAGCTCGACGTGGCCCGGAACGAGGATGCCCGGTCGACCCCCCGACGCAGCCCCCAGCCACGAGTCGGCCGAGTTGGTGTACACGCCGCCCTCGTAGTCCTCGGTATAGCCACCAAAGAGCCAGACGTTGCCGTCCTTATCGAGTGCGAACCAGTCGTAGCCCACCTGGGCCGTCTCGCCAGAGTCGGTCGACTGGTCGAGCATGGCCACTACCGGCACCCCGTCGATCTCTCGCACGACGTCGGTCATGGTGCTGATCACCTGGTGCGGAACTTTGCGTGAGCCAACCTCGGTGGTCCCGCCGCGCACCCACTTCACTCCCGGCCGAAGTGGATGAAACTTGTTGGTGCTCGTCGTCGGATCGACGAAGTTCGCCGGATTAAATGCCACCCTGGTCGGCGTGGCCGAGGCGCCCTTCTTGACGGCAGCGGAACCACCATTGCAAGCAGACAGCACGAGCAACGGTCCGACCAGCGCCTTGGTCCAGCGACGGCTGTTTTTCGCAGTGGACAGGGCCAATTTGGCGTCCTTCCGTTCGACAATCCAAAGACTGATTGAGTCGATTGTAAAGAACCGAACCTGAACGGGAGCTGACTCGATCGGCACCAAGACCCCCTACCGGCCGGTAATCGGTTCACCGTCGTGGCGGCCGCCGTGGCACCCGACGGGCTCAGATGGGCCAGCCTTCGCTACCGCAGTATGCGTCGTCATCGACTCGTAGTTGGGCCGCCTCACCTACTCGTCTGCGGGCCACCCGGCCCGGCAAGAGGCCCAAGGCAACCAGCGCCGGAGGACGACTTCGTCGTTGTCTGCGCATCGTTGGCGCCTACGCAGTGCCACCGCCTCGCAACTGAGTTAGACCCAGGCGAAGGCGGTGGCGGTGGCGGTGGTGCGTCAGGCGTGCCGACGCGAGAACCGGTAGATGAGCAGCACGACGATCGCGCCTATCACCGACCCGACTACACCGGACGCTTGGAACGCACCGTCCTGAATGTCCTTGCCTCGCAAGGCGTAGCCAAGGAACCCACCGACAAACGAGCCGACAATGCCCAGAGCGATGGTGCCCCCAATACCCATGGAATCGTGGCCGGGAACAATCGCTCGTGCAAGTGCTCCTGCGATAAGTCCCATCACCAGCAAAATGACAATGAACGTAACCATTGGTGTTCCTTTCGTCTTGCCCTTGCGGGCACCTCTACTTGCACTACCCGTTACGCCTCACGGTCAAACTGCACCGAGAGCAGTCAGGCGGCGGCGCCAACAACATCGACGAACCGCACTCAATCGGGGATGTCGGCTTGGTCATCATGATCGCGACCCTGAAATTGTGTAATTCGCACTGCGCCAAACGTCATAGCGAACCCGAGAAAAATTCCGCCGAACAATGTGAACACCCGCTCATCGATGAGCACCGGCTGAATGACGGCGAAGCACAGAACCATTCCGAACACCACGAAGAAGACCACAAGCAGCGACCCAATCATCAGATCCTGGTTGTGAGGTAAGCGTCGCTGAGACATGGGTTGTCCAATCGTTGGCTACTCAATGTTGACGAGTAGCCCTTACCCCAAAATCTCCTCGACGAAACGCTGACACGAGCTCCGGGCGTTTAACCAACCACGACTCGGGGTAGACGAAGGTGATGAACATTGTAAGACGGACGACACCCTACGAAGGGACAGCATCAGAAAAATTTCCTGCGCATCGAGGCCCAACGAATACGCATTGGTCTACATGCATCGAGACTTCCGACCGTCTGAAGTGGACTCGCGACCAAGCTCGCAAGTTCTTGAGCGAAAGTGCTGTCTCACCGAGAAACGCCGACGATATCGTGTTGACCTTGAGCGAGTTGCTTTCAAACGCGCTCGCCAGTGGGGCAACCGCCGGCACGGTGACGGCCGAACTCAACTGTCAACGGCCACGCCTCATCAAGCTAACGGTGACGAACAAAAGGTCGACCCAAACTTCGACGCCTTTCCCGCCCCCTTCCACCGAAATGCCCCGCCCGGGAATTGATCACGGACGAGGGCTACCCCTGGTGGCAGCCCTCGCAAGCCGACTCTCGATCGACGAAAGGCTCGGCAGCACGCGAGTTCGGGCCGACTTCGTTTGCTAAACCCGTCGACCCAGTCGGCAGAAGCGTGAACCTTTTGATGGCTGATTTATCGCCCGTCGGCCCGCACGGACGAACCCGGCGAGCGCACGAGCGCGGACCGATCAGCATCAAACTTTTAGAAGAGCGCCTGAACAGTTGTCCGTCCGTGCTTCTCAGTCACGGTCACTTCACGCGACAGCATCGAGACAAGGGCTAGGCCGCGACCGCGACTTTTAGCACCACCAGACATCGCAGGTGTGACGTTCGTCAGCCGTCGCTCACCCTGGTTAGAGACCGCGATAACCAGCCCAGTCCCACCAGACGAGATATCGACAACGATCACTGTCCCGTACGACGCTGCTTCAATGGCATTCGAGACCAGTTCGCTCACAATCAGCGTAACGTCGGCTTGATCGGCGTCGCTCAAGGCTAAGACCCGTTGATCAAGGCCTGTCCTCGACCGCGCGGCACGAACAGACTGACCTTCCGCCGGTAGTTCGAATTGTGTCACGGTCGCTAGGTTCCTCGGAACCCTATGACGGGGCGCGTCGTGGCGACCGCCGTTTGGCTGTTACCGCTCGGGCAGCATCTGCTTCGGATGTTGCTCCAGCATTGGCCATCCCACCGGCAAAGTCCTCCAGGTGCGAACGCACAAACCAGTGGTAGCGCTCAAGAACACCGGTCTGGCCAATGAGGAGATCTTCGGAAATATTGTCGAACTCTGCGACTCGATCGATCGCAGACCGATGGTCAGCAATGACGCCCTGGTACACAAGATCAAGCGCCCCCAGATGGGCGATAGCGTCGGCCCGCTCAAGATCGTAGTCATTCCATGATCGATCCCGCACAAGTCGGCCAGGTAGCCCGCTCGGTACTCCGCCGAGGGTCGAAATCCGCTCGGCTAAGTCGTCGATCATGGTCAGCACACCTGCGTAGTGGGGGTCGAGCATCTCGTGCACGCCGATGAAGTTGGGCCCAACGACGTTCCAGTGAATGTGCTTCAGTGTGAGCGAAAGATCGACCAAGCTCATCAAGCGCCCCTGCAGGATGTCTGCAACAGCGCTCCCCTCCTTCAGCGAGAGTGTGGGGACGGTGAACGACGCACTTCGCGATGAACTCACAAGCTTTGGTTTGCCACTCGCGGGTACAGTTTTCAGGGTCTTCACGGATTTCATGCGGTACTCCTCGCTAGATCAAACGTTCTCTCCAGCTCTACCCACTCACAGGAAGTCCCAAACACGACACGCCACTGTTTTTAAGGGACGTTCGGTGAACGATCGAGAAGCGCCCGTAACTCCAGCAGACTGGCTGAAATCAAACGGCCAACATGGACTTGACTGGTGCCGATCTGCTCGGCGATCTGGGCCTGGCTCAAAGCTTCGTAGTAGCGAAGATGAAGAATCTTTCGCTCACGCGGTCGAAGCTTGCCCAGCAACCCGACGATGATGTCTCGGTCCAGCACTTCCTCAAAGCAGTCGTTCGACGCGTCGGCATGCTCCGCCCCCGGCGTATCGAGCGACGACGTTCGATAAGCGTGGTTCGCTTCAAGGGCCTCGAGCACGGCGTCTTCGGAAATGTTCAGGCGATCGGCGATCTGCGCGGCCGTCGGCGACTTCTTGAGAAGGCGGCTTAGCTCATCAGATGCAGCGTTGACCGATGGACGAATATCTTTAGCCCGTCGGGAAACATGCACGCTCCAGGTGTGGTCCCTGAAGTGCCTTCGCAACTCGCCCATGATCGTGGGCGTTGCGTAGGCACCAAACTGCACTTCCCGCGATGGATCGAAACGATCGATTGCCTTGACGAGACCAAGGCGTGCAACCTGCAGGAGATCATCGAACGGTTCACCCCGGTCCGAGAACCGGCGCGCTCCGCGCACTGCCAACCAATCGGTGCGAAGCGCTATCTCGCTTCGAGCCTTAGCATCGCGGGAGGTGGCGAAGTTCGTTAGAAGGTCCTGCAGGAGCGACTCATCAGCTTCGGTCTCGCGATACATCGGGCTAACCATCGACACCGCCACCAATCGCGGCCACTATTTCGACATACCCGTCCGTCAGGTTGATTGTGTGATCTGCGCATACGCCAGCTAAGACCGTTCGGCAGAGCACCAAGTCTGGATGATCGATATCGAACGAAACAACTTCGGTACGACCGGTGATCAGAAAAGTCTCGTCCGCAAACGACAACGTGATGACAATGGGACCCCCGGCGCCGTGCTCGATCAAGGCAAGGAGTACCTCGCTCACGGCGATCTTGATGTCCTCGATGTCATCTACCGTTCGTTGCGCCAAAGAGGCAACGCCGCTCGCTGCGAGTCGTAGTACCCGACTCAACTCGGCAACGGCGGGGACACGAATCTCAACAGGTGCGACAACAAGCTGGGCGAGTTCAGGCACGTGAAGTCTCGATGACAAACTGTCCGGTCGTTCCGGTGATTTCGAGCAGCCTGGCGACCTCCGGACCGACCGACCGGAGGGCAACGTGCGAATCACTTGCCTTCGCCTTGCGGCTGGCGGACAAAAGGCTGCGCAGACCCGAAGAGTCGATGAAGAAGACATCTTCGAGGTCGATCACGATCGGAAAAATCTGTTCGGGTCGAACTATTGCTGCCTCAAGCACAGGGCCGCCGGCGATGTCAATGTCGCCGTGCACCACAATTGCGCCGTCGTCGGAAATCGTGACGCTCAGTGCGTCGTCGTTCACGGAGTCTGTCATCTAGGGGGACCTTCCTAATGGTTGCGCCGAGTCGTACCGGATTCCGATTTCAGTGTTCACCGCGGCGGTGCGTTGGCGTACGAAGAGTTCTACATCGTTACCCGGTTGGGCACGAATCGAAACGACGGATTCCGCAGAAAATTTCTGTGCCGCTCTGTTTAGTTGATGCTGTGATCGGGCACATTATCGTGCGTAGGCGTCGTCCCCCCACCGATGCCAAGTCCGTGCCCAGCCCGCCGACGCCCTGCCGGGCTGGGCACGTCGACACACAGGACGCGACCTTTGAGGCGGCATACATGACAACCAAACAGCGAAACTCGTCCGGCAACCGTGCCGACATCGAGCCACTCTCTCAATTGGGCGAGTGGCAACGACGCCGTTTGTCCAGTCGCGTCCTGCATCGAGCGGGCGCAGTGTTAGAGGAGCCGGGTGCAGGGGTTACCGTCGCAGCGTGCATTGTGGCCTGGACAATCACCGGGGCGGCGACGGGGTTTCCGCAGTGGTGGCAGATCGTTCTCTATTCAGTCGGAAGCACGGTCACCTTGATCATGGTGTTCGTCATTCAGCACACCCAAGCTCGACAGATTTCATCCATGCAACGGAAACTCGATGAGTTGCTACGTAGCTCAAGCGCCAACAATCAGCTCATCGCTGTCGAGGAAGCGCCCGATCAACTGCTACAGCGTCTCGGGGAGTCAAACCTTGCGGACCGTCTTCACGCGCTGCAGAACAACACGGGCCTGCCTGATGGCGCACCAAGCGACTGAGTTCGCCTGAGGGCTTGCGACAACACCGTGAGCAGGGTCTGGCCAACGGCTGGCCAGGAAGCGCCGGAAGCGTAACGTTGGGCCGCCGCCAACGCAGCCGTTCGCTGCGGCCCGTCCTCCAGCAGGCGGCTTATGGCCGCAGCCATGCCATCGCAGTCGTTGAATTCAACCAGGAGGCCTGCTCCGTCGGCCAGGACATCAGACGCATAGCGATAGGGAGTGGAAACGATAGGGCAGCCTGCGGCCAGCGCAAACGTCAACGCACCCGACACAATCTGACCTTCGCCGTGGTACGGGGTGCAGAACACATCGGTGATCGCCAGGAGCTGAGCGAGATCTTCCACACTCAGGAATCGGTCCAGGAAGACAACGTTCTCTTCGAGCCCAAACTCCGAGACCTGCCGAACGAGGCTGTCGCGATAGCGCTCTCCCTCTTTACGGATGACTTCGGGGTGGGTCCGACCGGCAATCACATACCGGGTATCGGGGTCATCGATCACGACCTTGGCCATGGCGCGTATGGCTACCTCGATTCCCTTGCCCGCGGAGAGAAGCCCGAAAGTGGAAACGATGGGACCGGTTGCGGGTAACCCGAACGATGTCTTGGCAGCCGCCTTGTCGACCGGGGCATAGAGTTCCAGAGGGGCTCCGTGAGGCACTATTCGAACAAGCTTGACCGAACAGATTTCTTGCTCCACCAGCATGTTCCGGCCGGTTGTGGTGAAGACGGTCACGGCCGCAGCGGCGCAGCAGAGTGCTTCCGCAACAGCGGCTTGCTTGGGCTTGAAAGGCGAGAGCACCGTGTGGAACGTCACGATGTAGGGCACTCGGAGCGCTTCGGTGAAACGCAACAGCATGTCGCCGTCGACTCCTCCATAGACACCGAACTCATGTTGCACCAACACAACGTCAACGTCGCTGTTGTTCACCCAACGAGCAGCGCCGTTGTACGACGAGGGGTCGAGTCGGTGGACGGAGGGGCCGTCATTCACATCGTCGGGATCAACCCTGATGATGGTGACCTTCGTACCGAACTCACGTAGTGACTGCTCGACATCCGCGGTGAAGGTCGCGATGCCACAGCGGGTAGGCGGATACGTACCAAGGATGGCTACATGCATGCTCCACCGATACCCACAAACACCGGTCGTCAAACCCTTAGAAGTCCCACGTGACATACGTCAGATCCATCCGGGTGTTTCGGATTGAGTCGATACGGGTAAGAGGCACCAGTGTCTCAACCGTCCGCCGCCCAAGAGGTAATCGGCAGACACCTGAGTGAGAGGCGACGCGTGCTCACGGCGTGCGCCGTAGGGGTGATCGTCGGCGGCATCACGGCGTGGGTGGGACCTTGGCAGTTGGCTATCCTAGCCGGTTGGGATATCGGCTCAAGCTTGCTGGTCGGATGGATTTGGGTGTCGATCGCGAGGCTTGACGCTCACGCAACCAGACTCTTGGCTACGAGGGAAGACGACAGCCGTGCTGCGTCTCGCGGAGTGGTCATCGTTGCCTGTGTCGCCAGTTTGGTCGGGGTCTTTGTCGGCATCTTGAAAGCCCGCGCGGTTGGTGGCAACGCCGGCGCTGTGCTCACGGTGGCTTCCGTCATCGCCGTGGTGCTCGCATGGGGAGCCGTGCACACGATCTTCATGCTGCAGTACGCCCATCGCTACTACGACCGCAACGGAGGCATCGAGTTCCCCCAAGACGATGAACCTTCATATCTTGACTTTGCCTATGTGGCGTTCACCGTCGGGATGACGTTTCAGGTGTCCGACACTGACATATCTAACCGTTCTATGCGCGCACTCCTCCTGAGGCACGCCGCGTTGTCTTACCTGTTCGGCACGGTCATCGTTGGACTCACCATCAACGTTGTCGGCGGGCTGCTGGGCTGACGGCTTGCGTGCAGCGTGACGAAGATCGATTTGTAAGACGGCGTGCCCGATTCCGAGGAGCGGTCATCCAACCCGACCAGTACGTTCGCCTCGGGGTAGTACGCTGCGATGCAACCGGGCGGCGTGTCGTAGGGCACCAAGCGAAATCCGGATGCGATCCGTTCACCAGCAACGATATCGACCAGACCACCGGCTTTAAGACCGAGACGGGACAGGTCGACCGGGTTCACAAAGACAACACGCCGCCCACCGGACACGCCTCGGTAGCGGTCGTCCAGCCCATAGATCGTTGTGTTGAACTGGTCGTGCGAGCGCAACGTCTGCAACACCAGCCCACCGGTTTGGCCGTAGGGGGTGTGCAGCAGCTCAACCGAGAACTGCGCCTTGCCGGACGGTGTCGGAAACTCGCGTCGATCACGCGGCGGATGGGGCAGAAGAAAACCGCCCGGTTCCAGCACGCGTTCCTCGAATCGTTCGAAGCCAGGGACGATTGCGGCGACATCGGCACGGATGGCTCGGTAGTCGTCAGCGTACGCCTTCCACGGGACCCCGCAATCGGGCACCAGACGTCCGGCGATTCCCGCGACGATCGCAATTTCAGACCGGACTTCTTGCGATGGCGGGTCGAGCTTGCCGACGGAACGATGAACGGTACCGAAGGAATCCTCAATGGTGACGAACTGGGGGCCACCGGTCTGAGCGTCAACTTCGGTCCGTCCCAACGTTGGAAGAATCAACGAAACCTCGCCCGGCACAAGGTGGGTCCGGTTGAGCTTGGTTGAAATGTGAACCGTGAGTCGGCACGACCCCAAGGCTCGTTCGGCCAACGCGCTGTCGGGCAGCGATCGTGCCAGATTCCCGCCGAGCGAAATGATGACGGATGCTTTGGCGTCCCGCAGCGCCTCCAACGATGCAACTGCGTCGAATCCGTTGGCCCGGGGTGGGTCGAATCCGAACTTCTGCTGGATGGCATCGAGTAACTCAGGTGCTGGTTTGTCCCAGACACCCATCGTGCGGTCGCCCTGCACGTTGGAGTGACCGCGAATGGGGCTGAGCCCGGCCCCGGGCCGACCGATGTTGCCGGTGAGGAGCACGAAGTTCACCATGTCGCGGATGGTGGCAACGGCGTCTCGGTGTTGCGTAATACCCATGGCCCAGCAGACGATGATTCGTTTCGCCGACCGGACGAGTGACCACGCCGCGTTGAGCTGGGTTGTCGACACGCCGATGTCGCCCGACAGGTCGTAGGGATCTTGCATCAGCGCTGCCTGGACGGCTTCGAACCCTTCGGTGTAGCTCTCGACAAACGCGGTGTCGACCCGGTTTTCCTCCAGCACCTTCCGACAGAGCCAACGAAAGAGCGCCTGATCTCCACCCAGACGCACGGGGAGATGAAGGTCGGCCAGTTTCGTCCCGCGTCCGACCAGACCGCTGACTCGTTGCGGGTTCTTGAAGCGGATCAGCCCTGCTTCCGGAAGCGGGTTTACGGTGATGATATGGGCGCCGCGCCGTTTCACTTCTTCCAACGTCGTCAGCATGCGGGGGTGGTTGGTACCGGGGTTTTGGCCAACTACGATGACAAGGTCGGTCACATCAAAGTCTTCAAAGGTGACCGAGCCTTTCCCGATGCCGATGGCCTCCTGCAGAGCGACGCTCGTCGGTTCATGGCACATATTGGAGCAGTCGGGCAGATTGTTCGTCCCGAAGGCACGCGCCAGCAATTGATAGGCGAACGCCGCCTCGTTACTCGTGCGGCCCGACGTGTAGAAGATCGCCTCATCAGGTGAGTCTAAGGCGCTCAGTTCGCTCGCTACGAGGGCGAACGCTTCGTGCCAACCGACCGGTTCGTAGTGCGTCGCCCCTGAACGTCGAATCATCGGATGTGTGAGCCGCCCGCGCTGACCGAGCCAGTAGTCGTCCTGAGTCGCGAGTTCTTGGATCGAGTGCTTTGCAAAGAACGCTGGCGTGCATCGACTGTGATCGGCTTCATCGGCAACCGCCTTGGCACCGCTTTCGCAGAACTCGACCGCGTGGCGGTTTCTGCGTTCGGGCCATGCGCAGCCCGGGCAGTCAAAACCCACAGTCTGGTTAATGATCGCCAGCGTGCGCGCTGCGTCTACCGGGCCGAGCTCGCGGAGCGAGCGGGACACTGACGAGGCAATGGCCGGTAGTCCCGTCGCGCTGCGCCTTGGCTTTTGAATCTGCACGTTGATGCCGCCGTCGTGTTGTTGTTTCATCGACGAGTTCCTTTGTCTTCCACCGATAGCAAAGGAGGGGAGGCGCCAACCCGACGCCTCCCCTCCTTCGAAGTTGCTGACGACTTAGTTGTCGTCCATCTTTTTCTTCACTGCGTCGACGGCGTCGCCGACCTTGTCCTGCAGCTTCTCGGCCGCATCCTTGACCTTGGCGCCGGCTTGGTCGGCCTTGCCTTCAC
This sequence comes from Actinomycetes bacterium, assembly GCA_031360915.1. GTDB lineage: Bacteria > Actinomycetota > Acidimicrobiia > Acidimicrobiales > Ilumatobacteraceae > JANMCE01. Next base: position 31,299 of record JANMCE010000350.1, read on the forward strand.
GCTTCAGGTCGTCGTCGTTGGTGAGGTCGCCTGCAGCTTCCTTGATACGACCCTTGATGTCATCAGTGCTACCACTCATGGTGTGCTCCTTTGCTTGGTTTTGTGTTGCGGCTGGTCGGGTTAGGGATGGAGATCATTTCGATACCTCGGCCACCGACCTCGCAGGCGCGATCGCGTCGCGAAAGCGTTGCGATGCCGATTGCCAGTCGGCCAGTTGCAGGAAGGCCTTGGCCCACTTTTCTTTCTCGTTGCGGTAGTCGAGGTAGTAGGCGTGTTCCCACGCGTCGCCCACCAGAAGCGGGATCGTTCCGGCAACCTGCGTGCCGTGGTGATCCTGGACTTGGAAGGTGACGAGGCGTCCGGCGAGAGGTTCCCAGACCAACGCGGCCCAGCCGACGCCCTGCAACCCGGTCATCAGGCTGGAGAGTCGGCTTTCCAGCCGGTCGAACGAACCGAACGACTCCGTGATCGCCGCGGCAAGTTCTCCTTCGGGAGGGCCACCGCCGCCCGGTGTCATGCTCTTCCAAAAGAGCGAGTGCAGGTGGTGGCCACCGAGATGGAAGGCCAGCGATCGTTCAAGGGAAGGGAGCTGCGCTGGTTCGGCGTCGGCGAGCTTTTCAAGCGCCTCGTTGGCACCCTTTACGTAGGCCGCGTGGTGTTTTGAATGATGAAGCTCCAACAGCTCAGCCGAAAGATGCGGAGCGAGCGAGCCGTAGTCGTACGGCAAATCGGGCAGTGTGTATGTCTTCATGGCGTTGTGGTACCCGACCCCTGCTTCGGCCAAACATGGTGACCTCACGGTTTGATGCGCGTCAACATCGGGTATACCGCGATCGTGTCGTATGCCGGAGTTGGAGTACAGCCAAGAACGACCCCGCTGCGAATCGCCGTGCTGGCACCTTTGGCCTGGCGGGTGCCACCGCGGCACTACGGCCCCTGGGAACTGTTTGCTTCGCTTCTGACAGAAGGGCTAGTCGCACGTGGTCATGACGTGACGCTGTTTGCCTCGGCTGATTCCATTAGCAACGCGCGTCTGCGCTCGGAGACGATGACGGGCTGGTCAGAAGATCTCAGCATCGATCCGAAGGTGGCCGAGTGCCTGCACATTGCTTCGGTCTTTGAGCAGAGTGACGAGTTCGACATCATCCACAACAGCTTTGATTTCCTGCCACTCACCTACAGCGCGTTAGTCGACACACCGGTTGTGACGACACTTCACGGCTTTTCGTCGGAACGAATCGTCAAGGTGTACAAGCGCTACAACGCCATCGGATCCTACGTCTCGATCAGCGAGGCCGATCGCCACCCACAACTGGACTACGCCGCCACCATTCATCATGGCATCGACACGTCAGACTTCGAGCTCTGTGATCAACCCAGTGACGACCTGCTCTTCTTCGGCCGCATTCATCCTGATAAGGGCACGGCCGTAGCTATCGAAGTTGCACGGCGGGCGGGTCGGCGTCTGATCATTGCCGGCATCGTGCAGGACGAGGACTATTTTCGCAATGAGGTCTTGCCGCATGTTGACGGCAAGAATGTCACCTTTCTCGGACCGATCGGTGGGACGCAGCGTCGCAATGTGCTCGCGAGAGCGCATTCGATGTTGCACCTCATCGACTTCGACGAACCGTTTGGCTTCAGCGTGGTCGAAGCCATGGCCAGCGGAACCCCCGTCATCGCATTCGATCGAGGCTCGATGACCGAGCTCATCGATGATGGGGTCACCGGATTCGTCGTTCAGGACATCGCAGCTGCGGTGTCCGCTGTCGACAAAGCGAACGGTCTACTCCGCCCTCTCATACGCGGCATCGCAGTAGGCCGGTTCGATAGCAATCGTATGGTGGATGACTACGTCGACCTGTACCGCCGAATTCTGGGAGACGTTTCGCCGCTTGTCGATCTGGGTACAGCGCCAGGCACATCATCACAGTCTGAACTTGTGTCGAGATAGGGGACTTGATGTCCGGTATCGCAATAATCACCGAAGCCTGCATCGGCACCAAGGACCGCGCCTGCGTCGACGTTTGTCCGGTGCAGTGCATTTACGAATTCAACCCCGAGACGAACACGCTGTTCTCCGAGCAAGCTGCGGGAAGCGGTGTAGTCGAAAATTCCCACACACCCAATGCGGACGCCGTCGCCATCTTTGCCGACAGCATTCTGTACGTGAACATGGATGAATGCACCTCCTGCACGGCGTGTTACCAGCCCGACGTGTGTCCCGTCGGAGCTATCTACGCTGAGGAGCACGTGCCGAACGGCACGACCATCAAAAAGTACAATTCGACCGACCCAAACGCCGGCCACGACCACACATTCTTCATCGAGCAGAGCCGAGCCGTCTTCGCTGACTAACGCTACGTGTGGCAAGCCAGGAAGGTTTCGATAACCCGTTTGGTCTCGTCAGGATCTCGGACTTGGATGGAGGCCACCCCCATTTCGCGTACGGGTGAATCGTTGCCACCAGGGAAGAGGGCATCGCCGACGAAGAGCATCTCGGCGGTTGGTATGCCAAGGATCGCCTCGATCTTGCCGATGCCGTAAGCCTTGTCGATGCCAGGCCTGGTCACATCGACCGACGTTGTTCCGCCGAAGTGGACGGACAGATCGGGAATCATGGAATCGATGTCTGCCTTCAGTTGCCTCCGCTTGGCAAAGTCCGGGTCCCAGTTGCGTTTTGCTTCGATGGGCGCTTGCTGCCCAAGCGCCGAGTAGGTGATCTGGGTTCCGCGATCTTCAATTAGCTCACCCCACGTTTCTTCAGGTTTGAAGCCGGAACGAGCTACCGCCTGGGTGATGGCTTCGACCGTGCGGCGCCGCTCGTCTTCGGCGAGATCCTCGGAGTAGATCTTCTGCCACGACTGCTCAAACCGGTACAGCTTGGTGCCGCACGTCGGAAGCAAGATGACCCTGGTCAAATCGACGTCATCGGGAAGCTGGGCGACGAGTTGGGTGAGGAACTGTGGCCAGTCGCCGCCCGAGATGATGGCGACAGGGACCACCTTTAGGAGGCTTTCCAACAGTACGACCATCTCAGAATCAATCTCCGACTTGCTGACCGCCAGAGTGCCGTCGAGATCGAACGCCATCAAGTTTTTCATTCGTACGATCCGATCTTCGTCGTCTACCGGTCGACCACATGTTTGCTTCAGGCCACGGCCGGGTAGGTGCAGAATGCGACAGCAAATTTTGTGTACCCAGAAAACCTCGTCACTACACCTGAGAATGGAGTCTTTCAATGACAGATCCCAACATCAATGTCAACCTACATTCGGCCGAAGAGCTACCTGTCAGCTATGTGGCCGAAGAGCTACCTGTCAGCGCCCAACGCGTCGACCGCTACAACCGGATTACCCCAGCCCAGGCAATCACCGCAATCGGCGGCGTTGCACTGCTGGTTCTCGGATTGATCGCCTTGGCTAAGACAGGCCTTAGTGACGGGTTCAAACTTCCCATCACCAAGCTGGCTGGATTGACGTACTCCCCTCTCCTGGCGTTGATCAGCGCAGGCGCCGGCCTGATCCTTCTGGCCGCAGCGTTCACGTCCCGTAACTCATCAGTGTTCTTCGGCGTACTTCTCGCCATCGGAGGCGTTGTCGGGTTGGCTGCACCGGAGCGATTCGATTCGATCTCGCTTCTGTCGGCGTACTGCTGGCTCGTGATCGCCATTGGGGTTGTGGTGGCGCTCGCCAACTTGTTGATGCCCACCATCACGACTCGCAAGGTTACCTACCGGTGAAAGCGCGCATCGCTGTCGACGGCTGAGTCATGACATGAACCCTCTTGAGCAGGCGCTTCGCACGATCGACAGCGTCCAGCAGCGATCAAAGCCAGTCGCATTCGTCGTCGGTGTGGTGAAAAAGTACGGGGACGATCGAGGCGGTCAGCTGGGTGCACTCGTATCGTTCTATGCATTCCTTTCTTTCTTTCCGCTCACCCTCGTGGTGGTGACAACGACTGCTTTTCTCGCTCATCGAAATCCTGCCCTCGCTGAGCGGCTTCGTGCTTCGAGTCTGTCGCAGTTCCCTGTGGTGGGTACCGAGCTGACAAGCGGCGAAAGGGCGCTACACGGCAGCGGTCTTGGTCTCGGCGTCGGCATTGCCGGGTTGTTATGGGGCGGTCTCGGGGCAACCCAGACGCTGCAGTACGCGTTCCAAGAGGTGTGGCACATTCCGCACAAGGATCGACCGCCTTTCGCTATTCGAATCGTTCGTGGCATCGGCGTGTTCGCGCTTCTCGGTGTTGGCGTCGTCGCCAGCGCCGTCCTCGGCGCACTCGGCTCGCTCATCTCCAACTCTCCTGCCGCAGGCACGCTTGGTTTGGTCGGGTCGTTCGCCATCGTGTTCGGCCTGTTTCTTTCCCTCTTCTGGCTGATGAGCCCGCGTAACCTCCGGCTTTTCGATCTCATTCCGGGCGTGACCTTCGCAGCGGTTGGTTGGGTGGCGCTGCAAACGATCGGTTTGCGTCTCGTGTCACACCAACTACGCCGCAGCTCGCAGCTCTACGGGACTATCGGAGCTGCGCTTGGACTTATCGCCTTCTTCCTGCTGGCAACCCAGGTGGTTATCTACGGCCTTGAGGTGACCGTGGTACGAGCCCAGCGGTTGTGGCCTCGCTCGTTGCTTCAACCGCCGCTGACCGGCCCCGACAAGCAGATGTTGGTGACAATGGCCATGCAGGAGGAGCGTCGCCCCGAGCAACGGATTTCCGTAGAAATCGATTCCACGACATCGCAGGTTTGAGCCGCTCCGTATTCGGGTAAACCATCGACGTGACCATGACCAGAACGATTGCTCGCTCGTCCATCGCCCCGATATTCCTTGCCGGAGGAATGGATGCCGTGCGGCACCCGCAGTCGAAGGCGGGCAAAGCCGAATATGTTGCCGCGCCTCTTGCCAAGATGTTGGGGACGACAGACGACCCGGTGAAACTCGTCCGCATCAATGGCTGTGTCCAACTTGCTGCTGGCACCCTCCTCATCTTGGGATGGGCCCCTCGGCTCTCCTCCACCGTTCTCGCCGCCAGTCTCGTTCCCACAACTCTTGCCGGACACAGATTCTGGGAGGAGACCGATCCTGCCGTTCGAGCACAACAACGTACCGCCTTTCTCAAGAACTGTGCGATGGTGGGCGGGCTTCTTCTCGCCGCAGTCGATAAGGACGGCGCGCCGTCGTTGCGCTGGCGAACCGACAAGGCCGCCCACCGAGTTGCAGTGAGTGCGAACGAGAACTTGAACCGAGCCTCCGCAGCCATGATGGGCAAGAAGTCGAAATTGGAGAAGCTGGAGGCCGGGGCACTGAGCGCTGCGGCATTGTTCGGACGTAAGGCGCGCAAGGCTGTCGAGCACGCCGCATCGGTTGGTGCCGATCAGACAAGCCGAGCAGCAGGCATCGGCGCAGACCACCTTGCCAGCTTCAGTAAGCAAGCCACTAAGACGGCGACGCAACTCGGTCATTCGCTAGCAGAGACGATGTCGGAAGCCGCCGACGTCGCTGGCCACAAGGTGTCAAGTCTTACTTCGAGGTAGCCGTTTTATCGTCGCCAGTTACGTTGAACGGGCATACAAAACCAGGCATAACCGAGGAGAACGGTGTAGGGCGAGCGCCTCTCAACGTCAGTCGACGCTCGCCGACATCTGATAGTTCCCCGGTTGACACGTTTCGAAACATCGCACGTGCGGGCAACCGACGTATAACACTTCGGTCGCATGGGTAGTGAAACTTCATGCCGAAGCAAGCGAACGAAACGGGCGGGCCAAGGGTCTCGGAATCCCCCGGACGGATGGTCAAGAAGAAGCCCCGTTCGAACGCCGCTGGTGCGCTAGTTTCAAAGCCGGACACAATGCGGGAAGCAGATGTATCAAACGGGGAGAACCCCGACTCGTGAGAAGGAATTCGTCCACCGAAGTTCCGCTTGATGACTCGGCCCGCCCCCCACTACGGGGGATCGTGGTCGCCATTCCTGCACGAGACGAAGCGCCGTCGATCGGCCTCGCGCTCTCGTTGATCCTGTGCGCTCTCCAGGATCTGCCGGCGTCGATGTCCACGGTCATGTGCGTAGCTTGCGACTCTTGTGTTGATGGCACCGTTGCCGAAGTAGGCCGCACACCGGATCACGGGACAGACGTGCTGATCGTCGAGGGCGTGTGGCAGTCAGTGGGTGGAGCGCGCAGAGCCGCCGTACAGCACGGCCTCGACTCACTGCTTTCCGCCGGCCTCCGTCTCGAACAAATCTGGATCGCCACAACCGATGCCGACACCACCGTTGGACCGGACTGGCTGTCTCGGCAGCTTCGTTATGCGGAGATCGGGCTGGATGCCGTTGCCGGTATCGTGGACCTTCGCCGCGATGCAGATCTAACTATCGCCACCGAAGAGATCTTTGGCGACATGTACAAGGTACCTAGACACGGTCACTCCCATGTTCATGGCGCAAACCTCGGCGTACGCGCTGACGCCTACGTAGTCGCCGGAGGCTTCCCCATTCTGTCGGCATCCGAAGATCGAGAGCTCTGGAACTCACTTCTTGCGTCCGGGTATCGCTGTCATGCATCGAATCGGCTGCGCGTATCCACCAGCGCTCGTCTGCATGGTCGAGTGGAGGAGGGCTTTGCGTTCGCGCTGCGCAAGCGCCAAGGCAATGTCGATGCGTTGACGCTCGAACTGAGTCGAACGTGACCAGCCCTTATCGTCCAGCCGCGACTGGTCCCACCGACCCCGGTCCGTCCGCGGCGATATGGGACGAGGCGCTGCGAAACGCGCCGCCCTTTCGGTGGCCAGGAACCGACCGAATCGTCGTTGTGAGTCCGCATCCCGACGATGAAACGCTCGGCGTGGGCGGCCTCATCGCCATGGCGGTAGACCGATCTCTTCCCGTCGTCGTGCTATGTGTGACGAATGGTGAAGCGGCCTTTTATTGTGACGACCTGGCCAGTGTCCGACGCAGGGAGCTAGCCGACGCACTCGCATTTCTTGGCGGTGAGGGAAGCATTACGCACCATTACCTTGATCTACCGGACGGAAAAGTCGAGGGGTGCGAAATAGAGTTGCGCAACATCGTTCGACATCTTTTGGTTCCGGGTGATCTGGTCCTATGCCCGCTCGTGGACGACGGGCACTCCGATCACGCCGCGACAGCAACGGCCTCTATCGAGGCAGCTCATCAAGCCAGCGCGCACGTGCGCTGTTTCCCGATCTGGGCCTGGCGGTATCACGACGCGTCCTCTTCGTCGCTGCTGAAAGGCGAGAGGCTCTCGCTCACCAAGACGGCCCGACGACGAAAGCAGCGCGCGATTGCCTGCTTTCAGTCGCAGATCGGAACCGAGAATCCCGTCGTCCCGCAATGGATGCTGGAACGCCTCGACCGTGACTTCGAGACGCTCGTCGATCCGAGCCAAGCGCAATGAGGGTCGATCTGCGCCACTTCGAACGGGCTTACGCCAAAAGCGACGACCCGTGGGCCTTTGCGACATCCGCTTATGAACAACAGAAGTACAAGACGACCATTGCCTACCTAAACCCCCGCCACTATCACAGGTGCTTTGAACCAGCGTGCTCCATCGGCGTCCTGACGGCCGACTTGGCCGACTGGGCCGACCGTGTCGTTGCCTGTGACTCATCACCCGCTGCAATTGCACGGGCGCGTAAGCATCTTGCGGGCACATCAAACGTTGAACTCCTTGTTGCAAGCCTTCCGGAGCAATGGCCAACGGGCACGTTTGATCTGATTGTCTTCTCAGAGCTGGGTTACTACTGGGACGAGGACGGGCTTGGAACTGTGCTCGACAAACTCGCCACCTCCCTCAGCCCCGGGGCCGACCTCATTGCGGTGCACTGGCTAGGAACGTCCGCTGATCACTTGTTACACGGAAGCGATGTCCATCGGATCATGCGGAACAGGTTTGGCACACCCAGTATCTCGATGGCTTCGCACGACAATCGATCTACCATCCGAAGTGGGTTTCTGATCGACCGGTGGGACAATCGATGAACACGCTGCTCGATCACTTTCGAAACCTTCCGGACGAACTCCCGCCGCCCGGAAGCGGCCGCACGCGTACGCGCTTCGACGAACTTTTCCGCATTGCCGCACTCAACCCAACCCTCGGACGTCTCGCCGAGGCTCACTACGATGGTGTGGCCATTCTTCGAGAAGCTGCTTGCGTCCCCCAAGACGGGGCGCTTTACGGTGTGTGGGCGGCCGGTGGAGCCAACCCGCCAGCACTCACTTTTCGATGCGGCACGTGGCATCTGACCGGACAGAAAGACTGGTGCAGCGGCGCCTCACTCGTCACTCACGCGCTCGTGGTCGCTCACCGAAACGGCTCTGAGGCGCTCGTGCTGGTCGACCTGTCACGATCGGGCGTGAGGCTTCAGGCGCCCTCGTGGAAGTCGTCGTCCTTCGCCGCAGCCGACACGCGTTCCGTCTCGTTCAATCTCGCTCTTACCGACGAAGAAATCATCGGACCCGACGGTTGGTACGGAGGCCGGCCCGGATTCTGGAATGGTGCTACCGGCGTCGCTGCCGCTTGGGCAGGATGCGCGCAGGGCCTGGTCGATCGAGCCCTTCCCCGGTGGCGCGATGATCCTCACGCGCTGGCGCACCTCGGAGCGATTGATGCCGATCTGAGCGCCATGAAGATGGTCCTTCACGCCGCTGCTGACGAGATCGACACCGTGACCGAAAACCGCAGTGATGGCCAACGGCGGGCTCTGCGCGTGCGCCACATCGTTGACACGACTGTGTCGGACGTAACCACTCGCATCTTTCGAGCGCTTGGTCCGTCGCCGTTCGCTCACCAGGAAGACCTCCACCGCATCCTCACCGAGACCGATCTGTATCGCCGACAATGCCATGCCGAACGCGACCTCGAACAGCTCGGGCGACTCGTCCGGCGGTGATTCAGCGCAGCAGACTTGCGAAAACCACCATACCGCTGATCTAGGGAGATGTCGTGCCTGAGGGCGACACCATCAGGCGACTGGCCAACAAAATTCACGATCGCTTCGCCGGGCAACGATGTCTGAGGACGGTCACACGGGACCCTCGCTTGGTGGGGGTCGACTTCAGCGGTACCACGTTGCTCGAGGCTGATGCGGTCGGAAAACACCTACTCATCCGTTTCGATGACGGGCGCACGCTGCACGCCCACCTGCTGATGACCGGATCGTGGAAGGTAGGACCAATCGCAACCGAGCCAGCGTGGCGGCGACGGGCGGAACTCTGGTTCGAAACCGGCAGACTCACCGGTCTCGACGTCCCCCTTTTTGACGTCTTACCTACATCTCAGGAACACACGCTGATCGCGCACTTGGGGCCCGACCTGTGCGCCGACCATGCACCCGACGTCCAAGAGATCACCGATCGCCTTCTGCGGATACCAGGTGTACCTGTCGCTGCGGCTTTGCTGGATCAACGTAACGTCGCTGGGTTCGGAAATCTGTACGCCGTCGAGGTCCCGTTCATTGTCGGGGTATCACCGAATCAACCGATCGAAACCGTGGGTGGCCTGGACGACTTCGTCGGCTTCGGCACGGCACTCATTCGAACCAACGCCCGTCGTGGCCCGCAGAACACAACCGGACGCAGGCTGACAACCGACGATCACTGGATCTATCCCAAACGTGGCCGCCCGTGCCCGCTCTGTGGAACTCGGCTCGACGGATGGGCCGAAGGTAAGAGCCCCTGGAATCGCGTCTCGACATGGTGCCCCACGTGCCAGCCTCTCGAGCCGGTCCGTGCCGTTGACAACCTGAGAGCTCGGCGCCTCCTTGCGCTCCATCCCGCCAGCCGAGACCCTGCCTACCCGAGCTGACCCTGCTCACTCCAGCGCTTGGCCATCACCGTGAACTCCGTCGAACGCTCTAGTGGCGCTGAAAAGGCCTACGGAATCGCGACGTGCCGACCGGAGCCGACTGCCGAGGTTCGGGTTTGGTCACAATCAACAATTCGTCGCGAGCGCTCGGCCGATGCAGCCACATCTCCTTGATGATGACGCTCGTTGCGCCAGCCATTGGCACCGCCAGTAATGCGCCGACGAAGCCGAACAACTCGACACCCATAAGCACGCTCAGGAGCACGACGAGCGGGTTCACTCGCACGGTGCGAGACATGATCACGGTCTGCAAGACGCTGTTCTCAAACTGCTGGTACAGGGCGAAGAACACGAGTGCGATGATCCCGGCCGTGGGGCTAACGAAGAAGGCGGCAATGACAGCCGCAATGGCTCCAAGCGTTGCGCCGACCAGAGGAATGAGGTCGGCAAACGCCACCCAAAGGGCCAGGATCAGCGCACTCGGAACGCCCAGTATGGCCAGTATCGCAAAAGCCGCTACCCCAGCACAGCCGCTGATCAACAGGTTGCCACTCATGTAGCCACTGACTGCCGATGCGGCGTCACGCCCCACCTGACTGACCAGGGCCCTATGTCGTACGGGCATCATGCGAAGCCAGGCGCGACTCAACAACATCGATTGGCTGAGCATCAGGCATGTCGTGACAGCGACGGTGACGACTGCGAGTAACGATTGCACCACCGATCCCAGATACGTCGGAGCAGCGTCCTCTATGGACTTTGCGCCATTGATCAGTGTGGTTTCGTTCTGCTGCACGATCTTTTGAAGACCGAGGCGCACCAGCAGTTTGCCGAACTGCCCTTCACCAGCGGCGGCCTGCTGCACGGTTCCTGGCAGGTCGGTCACAATTGTGACCAGTTGTCGGCGAAGTGGAAACACGAAGAGCGCCATAAGGCCGACCATGAACACCGCTGCGAGAAGAACGACGACACCCACCGCAACGCCGCGACGGACACGAAAGCGTTGTTGTAGCCAGCCGACGGGCCGTGCCAACACCAGAGCGAAGAAACCGGCGACAAGCACCCACACCAGAACTCGCGAGGCCCGATAAACGACCACCAGGCCCAAGGCCGAAGCGATGACACTGCCTATTGTCGCAACGATCGTGCGCCACGGGACAGCGGCCCACGACTGCTCTGCTGGCTGGGAACGTGGGACGGCATCGGCCCCGCCACTACCGGGTTCTTCCGCCCGACGACCGGCGGACGCTGAAAGCAAGCTCGGCAACAAAAGATCGCTGGGCATGAGATCGTGGGGTTCGGAGTGGCCAGACACTGGTGATTGACTACCCACGGGCTGCAGATTCGAAACAATGCTTCAGCGCGTTCAGTCAAGCAAACGCAACGCGTCCTCAACGCCACGATGGAAGGTCGGATAGGCGTAGATCATGGAGCGGAGCCGTGCGATCGGCACCTGAGCGTATACGGCCAGTGTGAGTAGGCCGAGTACTTCACCCCCATGCGGACCCATGGAAGTTGCCCCTAACAACACGTCACGTTTGCTGTCAACGACCAGCTTGATGAAGCCCTCGTTTCCAACCTTATGAATCCAACCTCGCGCTGAGGAAGACACCAGCGCCATCGCCACCCGGACGTCGTACCCTGCTTCTTTGGCCGCCGCCTCCGACAGACCGACGGCTCCGACTTCCGGATCGGTGAACGTGACGCGAGGAACGGCGTTGTACTCAGCGGTCGAATGGGCGTTGCCGAGAATGTCCGCTACAACGATGGCAGCCTGATACATGGCGACGTGGGTGAAGGCACCCTTGCCGGTGATGTCACCCACCGCCCAGACACCATCAGCGACACGCAGCCGCTCGTCCACCGGCAGAGATTTTCCGTTGGGATCGATTCCGAGAACATCAGCGCCAATGTCCGCCAGGTCCACCTTCCGTCCCGTTGCTACAAGAAGGCGCTCGGCGGACAGGCTTCGCTGATCGGCAAGGGCGACGTGAAAAGCCACTCCGTCGTGCCAAATCTCAGTCGCACCGATGCCAGTTATGGTTATGATGCTCTCCTGTTTGAACACCTTTGCTAACAACTCCCCCACTTCAGGCTCATCCTGAAACAGGAGCCGGTCGGTAGCTTCCACAATCGTGACGCCCACTCCGAAGCGAGCGAACACTTGAGCCAGCTCGACACCAATGGCGCCGCCTCCGAGGACGATCAAAGAGTCGGGCAACTTCTCCGCTTCGATTGCCTCGTGATTCGTCCAGTACTTCGTTCCTCCGATCCCACGAATCGGTGGTACAGCAGGAGAGCTCCCCGTGGCGAGAACAACGGCTCGGGAGGCACGAAACGTGTGGTCGCCAACAACGACCGTGTCTGGAGATGTCAATTGACCTCGGCCTCTGACGAAGCGACAGCCCTTATCGACCAGACGTTTCACGGCGACGTCATCATTCCAGTCGTCGGTGGCCTCTTCCCGAATGCGGGCTGCCACGGGCGCCCAGTCGGAGGTGACGTGAGCCGACCCAGCAATACCGTTGACACGCTTTGCTTCGGCGATGAGGTTGCTGGCTCTGATCATCATCTTGGACGGCACGCACCCCCAGTACGGGCATTCACCCCCTACTAGGCCGGAATCGATACCGACGACCGAGAGCCCGGCCTGCGCAAGGTCACCCGCTACTTTTTCGCCTCCGGGGCCTAGGCCGATCACGACGGCATCCACATCTTCGATCATGTGCACAACAACCTTTCAAGAGGCGGAGACGGCAGTCTCATTCTTGGCTCCGAGCCGTTGAGACCAGTCGATTCGGACCAGAAGCACCACAGCAATCAGAAAGACGATCTGCACCGCGATACCTCGCCAATCGGTGAGTGAATGTCGGAACGTCTCGCCCACCGACGATCGGCCAACCGCACCTGCACCGGCGACGTAGAGCGAGTAGCTCACGAGTCGACCGGCAAAGAACGCCGGTACTACTCGGCCAAGAGGGAGACCCGTGATGCCTGCACCTTCAAAGAGCTGGGCCGATGGAATCGGAGAAAGGGCGAAGAGCCCAAGTGCAGCGATGGACTTGCCACGACCACCCTCTAGGCGTTTGCGCACCGCCTCAAGGCTGTTGCGGCGCTTTTCGGAAAATCGATTGCGAAGCCGACGAGAGCCAAGCGCCAGCAGGTACCTGCCGCATGCTGCGGCAACAGCCCCGATCAAGACGAGCACCACTGTGTTCAGGTGCGAATTGAGCCGGTACAAAACAAGGATTGACCAGGTCGGCGGACCAAAAGCCGGCAATAAGTTGATGCCGAAGACTACGAAAAACACGACGAGGTACGTCATGACGCGGATCTCGTCTTTGCCAAGTTCTCGGAAGATAGTGGGTTCCCAATTTGGTAGCGCACACGGGATCACTCCCCACGAAGCCCGAAAGTCAAACATGTTCGTGTGTTGAGCCGCAGCGGTGTGTCGAACGGCTCGGCGAGCTTTTCCGTATAGCTCTTGAACTCGTTGGGTATATAGCTACCATGACTTTGTCGACCAGTCGTGCCGCATTGGCGGACAGCGCACTTGCGACCTTGGAAGAGCCCGTCTCTGATCGCGTTTCCGAACGTTTGTCGACCCTCACCGAACAGGAGAGAAACGTCCTCGACCTCATTGCACTGGGCCTCACAAATCGTGAAATCGCCGCCGAAATGTTCTTGTCGGAAAAGACCGTGAAGAATTACGTGACGCGGATGCTACTGAAATGCCATGTGCGAAATCGGACCGAGGCGGCGATCCTGGTGCTCCAGTTACAAACCGGCGGCCAACAAATGCACGGTCAGGTATCGGACGAAATGGGCGTTCTATAGCGCTTCCGTCAGCGCTCCTCTACAGGGTCGGTGGGCCGCATCCGGAAGTAGATCAACTGGGCCGCTGGTACGGCTGAGCGAAGCCCTGCTTCGGCCCGCGTACGCGCTTCGTAGATTTCCGCCGCCGATATGCTGTCGACCCGAAGCGTCCCTACAACCAGAATGTCATCAGGACCCAGTTGCTCGGTGCGCAGGTCCTCGATCTCGGCAATGATTGGCTCACTCAGAATCGCTTCGCGGATGGCGTGTACATCCATCGACTGCGCCGCTTCACCAATGAGCAGACTCTTCATCTCTCGGGCGAGCGTGAACGCACTCACGATCAACAGCACGCCGATAGCGATGCTGCCGATGGCATCAAAGCGGGAGTTGCCTGTCAACTCAGAGGCAGTGGTGCTGCCCAGGGCAATGACCACGCCGAGGAGTGCTCCGGTATCTTCCACCAGCACCACGGCAAGCTCCGGTGCGCTGGTGCGCTTTACGAAACCGAGCCAGGACTCGTCGCTGTGCTTCAGCGCCCGACTTTCGACCATTGCTGTGCGCAAGGACAACGATTCCATCAGAAATGCGAAGACCAACACACCGATCGCCCACCTTCCCGAGGTCAGCTTGTGCGGTGTCTGGACCTTCTGTATCCCTTCGGCCAGTGCAAAGAGTCCGCCCGCACTGAACAAGACCATGGCCACCACGAAGGCCCAGAAGAAGCGTTCCCGACCAAAGCCGAAAGGATGTCGCCTGTTGGCTTCCTGTCGGGATCTCCGACGTCCGAGCAGCAGCAAACCCTGATTAGCCGAGTCGGCAACCGAGTGAACCGACTCAGCCAACATTGAGGCCGAACCGGTCAGCAGCCATGCGACGAATTTGGCGAGCGCCACCGCAATGTTCGTAGCAAACGCTGTAAGGGTGGCCTTCTTGCCCGAAGCATCAGATGCCACGGTACGCCGTACCGGCCATGGGCTTGCGGGCCAACATAAGCGACCGACTACAGCCATTCCTTTCGCTTGAAGACCACATACAACCCTCCCGACACCACAACGACGAGAGCAGCGGCCGCCCAGACTCCCCAGGTTTGGTTGAAGCCGGGGTACGGTAGGTTCATGCCGTACCAGCCGGTGATGAGTGTGGGGACTGCGATGATGGCTGCCCAGCTCGTGACCTGCTTCGCAATCTGATTGGTACGGTAGTCCCGCAAGCTCAAGTTGGTCTCGACAATGGTCGCGATCAGATCGCGCAATGCGTCGGTCGATTCGGTCACACGAAGGACATGGTCATACACGTCCTGGTAATACGGATATAGGTCGTCGTCGATGGCGGAATGCTCTCGACGCATAAGGGCACTTACCGCTTCTCGCATGGGCACCACCAAGCGATGGAAGCGAATGAGGGACTGACGGGTTTGGAACCAGTGCTTTTGCTCCGACGGCGGGATCGGCTTTTCGGAGAAAATTCCTTCACTAATGGTGTCGTAGAACTCGTCAAAGCTTTGTACCGTGTCGAAGTAGCCATCAACCACCACGTCGAGCAAGCCGTACAGGAGAAAGCCCACTCCGTGAATAGCAAGGCCACCGGATCGATCCCACCGAGCAAGTACTGGCTCAAGATCGAAGTCCGCATTCTTTCGGACGGTCACTAACCAGCGATCGTTGATGAACGCGTCGATCTCGGCGACGACGAGACCACCGACATCGTCAAGCCGCACGGCATGGCAGACGAGGAACTTGTGGGTGTCGTAGTGATCAAGCTTGGGGCGTTGATGTGCTTCGAGAGAGTCTTCGATTGCGAGTTCGTGGAGCCCGAGTTCCTCGGCAAGCTCGTGAAGGTCGTCGGCGGAGGGCCCGCAGAAGTCGACCCATACGACCACGCCGTCGCGGGCGAGGTGGTCCGAGACTTGAATGACCTGGAAGTCCGCCTCTTCAAGGATGCCATTGACGTACGCGCGTGTGCGGATCATGTCGCCCAAGCGTTCAACGAGCTAACTATCGAGGTGGGGCGAGGATGCAAGAAGTGGACCACACGTCCTCACACCCCGGCTCCACTGGACAGCAGCAAGTGATGTCATGGCCGTACTCGCGGTTCCGGCAGTGGTGAGTCTTCGGGGTTGATCATGATGGATCCTTCGTTCTATGAGAGCTCCTGTGATTTACCCAAGCCGTTTGAGCCTTAGACATTTTCTCTAACCGTTTCCGGGCCTCGTTGGAGCGATCGAGCACCTCGACGTCCTGCTGCGGTCGTGGCCAAATCAACTAATCGAGCGGCACAATATGCTCAAGAGTCAATTAACTGTACGCAGTACCTTGACCACCGCCCGCGCGTGCCGACGTACCGACCAAGATGTGGCTTGCGGGCCACACCACTCGTCGAGGTGGTCCCCATGAGTACGTCATGGATGGGCCGAGCAGTAGTCGGTAGAACTCGTTGCTGAGGTCGTAGTGGTGAGAAATTTCTCTCGCATCACGGCGTCGGCTGTGCCGATACCCCTTCACTGAAATCTCCTCCGGAGGCGGTGGTAACGGCTTCCCGAACGCGTTCACATGGTTCGCTGCAATGACTGCTTGCACAGCAGCAGCGAGCCCAAAGCGGACATGGCTTGGAGCGACGTCTCGCAGTGCGGCGAGAGTGGCAAAGACATCGCCCTCGATGTCTCCGGCGACGTAGGCCCGGCCGACGCCAAGCTCTCCCAGAGACCATACGACTCGACGCAAAGCATTGGGTGGGTTGACGCGCACGACGGATTGCGAGGTGGGCGGGCCTATCGATGTTCCGTCCCAGAATCCGAAGTGAACCGGAGTTTGGGTTCCGAGAAGCCTCGTGAGGAGGGGCCCCAACTGATCGGCGACTCCTGACGGCTTCAGAGATGAACGCACAGAGGCTTGGCGTTGTTTGGGTTGACCACGATCTTCCATCGTCGGGGATCCACTACACAAGGAGAACAAAATGAACCGCACTATCCGTACCGCCCTTGCTTCGCTGCCGTTGTGGTGGCTGGTGGCGCCGCCGGTCTCATGGCCTTTGGCACCAGTGCCAATGCCGCAGATACCTCCGGCACCACAGTCGCTGCAGCTGCACCGACTGCCGATGCGACCACGCCGGTTGCCGACGCAACCAAGCCGTCGGGGCCGCACCAGGCGAACGGCATCACCGAAACCCACTCGTCGGCGATGAGTTAGTAAAGGCCACCGCAGCCGCCACTACCGCCCCCCGGGTCGGCGGTTGTTCGAGCCGAGACCGATGCTGACGGCGATGCTTTCGAAGTTCACATCAAGACGCCGATGGCACGCAATCCACCGTGAAACTCAACGCCGACTTCAGCGTCAAGAAGGTCGAAACGCGCACCAGGGTGGACCCGGCGGACAGCGCCCAGTCAAGGGAACGGCGCCCGCCGCTGCGACCACCACAACGGCCTGACCCACCTCAGGTGCCCGCGTCCTGCGGGCGGCTCGCTCTCAAGCGGAGCCGCCCGACTCGGCATTCTTGCGCCCTTGGCGCGGCTCTGGGTGATCGGCGAACTATCGCGCCGCCGACGCACCGGTTGACCATAGTGACCAGACGACCAGCAGTGGCTGTAACACGAGGCGAGTCGCCCGCTTCGCGTCGGTGTCGAGGCCAAAGGAATCGGTGTGGGTCATCAATTGCGAGATGTTGCCGGGAAATATGGCAACGAAGAACGCCGCGACAATCCAGCCGACCGGAATCCGTCTTGTACGAAGGACGACCAGCGACAGGCCAAGCAAGATTTCTACGACGCCTGAAGCGAGAACGACGGCGTCGGCATTCATCGGAACCCACCTTGGCACTTGGGCGCGGAACGCTTGCCGATTCCAGGTCAGGTGGCTCGTACCGGCAACGATGAGCATCCCGGCCAGCGCCCAACGCCCGACATTCTGAGCGGTGGACGTATCGACCAACCCAGCGTGGAACGGGCGGAGCGCCTCGTCGGCCTCAATCGTCTTCGGGCTCTGCATGCGGACGGTCTTGGGTTCCTGCACCACCTTCGTCTCCTTCGGTCGGTGCGTTACCCGTAGCGTTCGTTCCCTGGCTACCGTCTGACGGTAGTGGGTCACGGGAAGGTTCGCGATCACGGCGTTCGCGGATGCGAGCGTTCAAGAAGTCATCATCGTTCTCCATGAAGGCAGTTGTACCCCAATAACGCAGTTCCGAAACGCAGGTCTCGAGTCGCTCACGCAAAACCCCGACGGTACGGCGATGCCTTCGATCCGCTACAGCTCTCACCCAACTGCGCGCCCTTCCCACCAACGACCGCCAACGGTGTCCGGTCGATGTCAGCAAATCCCAGCACGAAGCAGCCCTCATCAGGTCTCCGTTCGGGGCGCTTCATCGCCGCATTGATCTGGTTCATGGAAGTCCCCTCTCCGTTCCTGAAAGGGTAGGAGCGAGCATGCGCACCGCCGGAGCCGGCAAACCCTCTAGGGTCTATTGTCTCAGCGGTTGGTGCGGCCCTCGGTAGCGGCCGGGTAGCGGTCACCCTCAACGGTGAGCGACGCAGCGGCCCGGCCGGTTCCGGCCAGGTCCTCGGCGGAGAGGTGCACGTTGCAGGCACCGAGATTCTCCTCCAGACGAGCAATCTTCGTGGTACCCGGTATGGGCACGATCCAATGACGCTGGGCAAGCAACCCCAGGCCAGCGCGACTTGTGCAGAGGTCGCACCCTTCGCCTCGCCGATCGACCTCAGCAGATCGACCACAATCTGATTCGCTTGGCGCGCGCCTCGGTTGTGAAGCGCGGAAGAGTGTTGCGGTTGTCGTTGTCGTCGAACACCGTGTTCTCGTCGATCGCTCCGGTGAGGAAACCTCGCCCGAGCGGGCTGTAGGGCACGAAACCGATCCCGAGCTCCTCGCACGTCGCCAGTACCTCGTCTTCCGGGCGACGCCACCACAGCGAGTACTCGCTTTGCACTGCCGTGACCGGGTGCACCGCGTGGGCCCGGCGAATGGTGCTGGCGGAAGCTTCGGACAGCCCGAAGTAGCGCACCTTGCCGTCGGCAACGAGTTCCTTGACGGTGGCGGCAACGTCTTCAATCGGAACGTCGGGGTCGACACGGTGCTGGTACAGCAGATCGATCGTGTCGACGCCGAGGCGTTGCAGCGACGCGTTGGTGGTGGCTTTGATGAGGTCGGGTCGGCTCGAATGCTGCGGGTTGCCTTCGACATCGACAAGCCCGAACTTGGACGAAATCAACACCCGGTCACGGACGGGCGCAAGGGCCTCGCCTACGAGACGTTCGTTGGTGAACGGGCCGTATACCTGAGCGGTGTCAAACAGGGTCACCCCCAGATCGACGGCATGACGGATGAGTGCGTTTGCCTCACTCGTGACATAGACGCGTCGCTAGATGACGGCACCGAGCACGTTGGCCCAAGCCTTGAGGACGGGGCCTCGATTAGACGAAATCACCTTGCCAGATGGGTTTAGCCAACGTTGGCTGCGGGTACTGAATTACGGGCGCGCATCTAGGCGCACATCCAAATGATGAGGAGAACGGTATGGCGATTTTAGCGGACCAGGACAGCAATAAGAAGAAGGGATCGGCTCCGGAGACTGCTGCCAAGAGCACGGGTACGGGCGAGGCTGCCAAGGAAAAGAAGCCGGCGAGCAAGGCAAAGACAACCAAGAAGCAGTAACGCCACGAGCGAGCACAAACGCGCCGATCCATCACGAAGGTGTTTGGTCGTCGCCATTCCACGCAGTGTCATTTGCGTCCTGAGCATCGTTGCGTCGCTTCGACGTTGCCAGCGCACCTTCGGCTGCCTGTCGGGTCTCGTACGGACCAAGAACATCAGTATCAGGACTGCGGTTCTCGTCTGTCTCCACCTGACCCGACTTCACGTTGTACCAATAAGCCATAACCCAACATACCCCCACTGCGTGCCTGAGCAGGAGAAGCCCTGTGAAAACCAGCAGAGCCGGTGCCTTGGCACGTTCGCGTCCCGCTGAATCGTGGGCTTTCGGATCCAGTGTCGAACAGCAGTTGGCGAAGAACAGATACGGATTCGTTTGCCGAGCCCGTGGTTGAATCACTTCGATCAATCGTTGCTCGACCCTGACTGGACGCGTTTGCATGTCTGGAACGCGCTGCGAGCGGCGTTTGTCGGCGGCCCGGCCGGCAATGACCCGAAGGACCTAACCGCGTCGCGCCCCGACGGGTCGTTGGACGACGACACGAGTCCGCTGAGAGCGGCCACCGACACGTTCACGGCGCTGGTCTGTCGTGGCTGCTGTTGCGCGACCGGTGACCTCTCGGAACTCGGTGCCGCGCAGTTGGCTGCGATCCGAGCAGCGGCCCATGTCGTGGACGGGGCGCGCGTACGACTTACCGACTGCTTAGGTCCGTGTGACCAAAAGAACGTTATCGCTGTTCGCCACAGACTGATGTTGAAGCCGGGTGCCCGGATTGCCACGACGTGGTTGGGGAGCCTCACAACCAAAGGTTCAGTACCGATTCTCGCGGCTTGGCTTTCATCTGGCGCAAACCCGGCCGCCCTGCCAGCAGCCTTGTCGCCGCATCTCTTGGATAGATCGATCAAGCGCCTGCCCGACTGTGAGATCACGGTGGCAGCGGCCGAGGCCTCTTCCAGCGGATATGGCCGAGATTAATTTTGAAGACGACCAAGGCACCCCGAACAAGGCTCCGCTCACGTCGCAGACTTGTGGACCGTTGCTACTTTCCCAATTGGTGTAGGTGACGTGTCTCACCGCCATTGCCTTTCTTTGGGGGCCACCACGTCGGTCCGGTGGACGGTTCATCAAGCGCGCATGAGTCGGGCGATAGCCGCCGTGGCTTCATTGATTTTCGCGTCGGCGTCTGGGCCGCCGGCCTCGATGGCGTGGGTGACGCAGTGCCCAAGATGGTCGTGGAGAAGGCCGATGGCTACGGTTTCGAGCGCCTTGTTCACTGCTGAGATCTGATCGAGCACGTCAATGCAGTAGCGGTCGTTCTCGATCATTCCGGCAATGCCGCGTACCTGTCCTTCGATCCGCGCAAGCCGCTTGGCGATATCGGCTTTCTGCATCTCGTACGCGGCCATTATTGGTGCGCCTTTCGTGTCGGTTGGAAGCGGAAGAGGCGGAGGCTGTTGGTGACGACGAAGACACTAGACGCAGCCATAGCGGCACCGGCGAGCATTGGATTGAGCCAGCCGGCAGCAGCTATCGGGAGGGCGGCAACGTTGTATGCGAATGCCCAGAACAGGTTGCCCTTGATCGTGGCCAGCGTGCGGCGGGCGAGCCGGATGGCGTCGACGACGGAGCGGAGTTGGCCGCCGACGAGCGTGATGTCGCTGGCCTCGATGGCGGCGTCGGTGCCGGTTCCCATGGCGAGGCCGAGGTCTGCCTGGGCGAGCGCGGCGGCGTCGTTTACCCCGTCGCCGACCATGGCGACGACGCGACCTTCGGATTGGAGGCGTCGGATCACGTCGAACTTCTCGGTCGGTAGCACCTCGGCGATCACCTCATCGATACCGAGTTGTGTCGCGACATGGCGGGCGGCGCGTTCGTTGTCGCCTGTGAGCAGAATTGGCCGTAACCCGAGTTCGCGAAGATCGGCCATGACGCCTGCGGCATCGTCTTTGACGGTATCGGCGACGACCAACATGCCACGGATTTCGCCGTCCCATCCGACCAGCACGGGTGTATTGCCAAGCGCCTCTGCGGCGTGGACCGAGGCACGAAGAGCACTGTCCGGTTCGATTGACCAATCGGCAAGGTACCGTTCGCGGCCCACGACAACAGCATGGCCGTCGACAACGCCGCTGACCCCGAGACCCTGTGTACTCGTGAACGACTCAACTTCGGCGAGTCGAAGGCCTCGCGCTCGGGCACCTGCCGAGATGGCTTGAGCGATTGGATGCTCGGATGCGTCTTCAAGCGACCCGGCAAGAAGGGCAACTTCATCGGCGGAGTTCTCGCCGGCAGGAACGACGTCGACAAGAGTCATCTTGCCGGTGGTAACCGTACCCGTCTTGTCAAGCACGATCGTGTCGACGCGACGTGTCGATTCCAAGACCTCGGGTCCCTTTATGAGGATGCCGAGCTGTGCTCCCCGCCCGGTTCCAACCATCAGCGCAGTCGGGGTTGCGAGACCAAGGGCGCACGGGCACGCGATGATGAGTACGGCGACAGCTGCGGTGAACGCAGTTGTCGCCCGATCGGTACGGGCAGCAGCCAGCCAGAAGCCGAGGGTTCCGGCGGCTAACAAGATGACGATAGGAACGAACACCCCAGACACGCGATCGGCGAGCCGCTGAATAGCGGCCTTCCCCGTTTGCGCATCTTCGACAAGCCGGGTGATGTGGGCGAGTGCGGTGTCGGAACCGACGCGGGTTGCTTTGACGATGATTCGTCCAGAGGTATTCACGGTCGCGCCGGACACGGCGTCGCCCGGCCCAACCTCAACCGGGACCGGCTCGCCGGTGAGCATCGAGGTGTCGATCGCTGACTCTCCGTCTTCGATGACGCCGTCTGTCGCAACCCGCTCGCCGGGTCGCACCACGAAACGGTCGCCGACCGTCAACGCCTCGATGGCGACGCGTACCTCTGCACCGTCGCGTAGCACTGAGACTTCCTTCGCTCCCAATTCGATGAGCGCCCGAAGGGCCGCTCCCGACCGGCGCTTGGCGATTGCCTCGAAGTACCGGCCCGCCAGAATGAAGACGGTTACCCCAGCGGCAACTTCGAGGTAGATCTGGCTGGCACCCATGCCAGTCACAGGTCGGAGGGAGAAATGATGCCGCATCGTAGGGTCGCCGGCGGTTCCAAAGAACAGCGCGTAGAGCGACCAGCCGAGAGCAGCAATGGTGCCGACCGAGATGAGTGTGTCCATCGTGGCGGCCCCGTGGCGAAGATTGGCCCACGCTGCTCGGTGGAACGGCCAGGCGCCCCACACGACAACGGGCGCGGCCAAGGTGAGTGACAGCCATTGCCAAGAGTCGAACTGCAACGCCGGGACCATTGCCAGCAGCACTACCGGCAGCGCAAGGACGGCAGAGATGAGTAGCCGGTTGCGCAGAAGTCGTGCCTGCTCGGCGTGTGGATCCGAAAGTCCCACCTCTTTCGCCGTGACCGTCGCGCCGCCGGATGAGTCTGGTGCGTACCGCTCGTCTCCTACGGTTTCGTGGTAACCATCGTGCAGATTTTCGACCTGACGATAAGCGGGTGGTTGCGGTGGGCGGGCAACATAGCCGATGTCCTTCACCTGGGCGACGAGATCGGCGACGGTGACCGATGGGTCGGCCATCGTTACCTTCGCCTTCTCGGTGCTGTAGTTCACCGATGCAGTAACGCCGTTGAGCTTGTTCAGCCGCTTCTCGATGCGAGCCGCACACGATGCGCACGTCATGCCGTCAATATCGAGGCTCACCGCGTTCGGTACACCGGCATAACCGGTCGGATCGGTGGTTGGATCAGTGTGCAGGGTCATCTCAGCGACCCAACCCGTTCGTCTGCGACAGCGAGAGACCGGTCGAGTGGTTCATCGGCGTCGTCGGGCCGACGGGGCCGACCAGCGTGCCGATCGCGACCCCTGCACCAAAGGTAGCCACAACCGCGACCGCAAAGGCGGTAAGACGGTGCGCGGTGGTCATGATGACACCAACTCGTAGCCCGCGTCGTCGATCGCTGCGGCGAGGGTCTTCTCTGAGACGGCGTGCTTCGCCCTCACCGTGACCAGCCGCTCACTGAGATCGACATCAACGCTCTCCACTCCTTCGAGTGCCGAAATCGCGGCGGTGACGGTTGAAACACAGTGCCCACACGTCATGCCGACAACTTTGTAGCTCTGAACAACCATGGCTGCATCCTCCTGTTGACAGATACCCCCTATGGGTATCTGTCAACAAGATACATACCACCGGGGGGTATTGCAACCGCATCGTTGCTCCGACCCCGGAACGAACCCGGGATGGACCTGACGCAGTCAGCGGTTCGCATGGGCGGCGCAAAGGGCGCACGCTATCCCCACTTGAAACGTTCGACCTTCGTGACGATTCTCCTTCTGAGCACGAGATCACTTGCCGACATTTCGACGTTTGAGAGTGCTTTACCGCCGTGCTGTCATGGTTCGGCGCCGGAACACTTCGACGGTGACGGCGGTCAGGGTGAGCAGCCATGCGAGTCCAAGTAGGAGGTAGCCGGTCTGATCGAAATGTTCGGTGAAGGCTCCGTCGATCATCACTCGCGACGCGCCGCGCGCTGGTAGAAAGGCGCCCCATGCTGGAGGGCCGGCGGGGAACATGACGCTTTGACCGATTCCGACGTCAATGAATGCGAGCAGCAGCATCAGGTACAGGCCGCCGATACGGCCAGTGAGCGGGCCGATCAGGATGCCGAGCATGGCGTAGGTGAGCGCGATGAGAAGATTGGCGGCGGCGAAGACAACCCATTGGCGGGGCGGGTACCACACCCCGGAAATGGCGACGGCGATGGCGGTGGTGAGCACCGTCGCGGCGGCGACGACACCGATACGGCCAGCGAGTACCACGCGAGGTCGGAATCCGGCCACTACGAGCCGTCGGTCGCCGCCAACCGATCCGGTCACCACAAACAAACCGGTGAGGCCGGCGAGGAACGCCGATGTGATCGGAACCATGGTGGCCGCGTGCATGCGACGCTGCGACAGCAACGCCGTGAAATGACGGCCACCGTCGACGACAGATATCGGCCCGGGAATATCGAGGGTCACCATGATGGCCATGCCGATGAAGACGGCTGGGACAACGACGAGGAGCGTCCACAGGACGCGGTTGCGGCGGTGTTCACGCATCCCGGCACGCAACACCGCACCTAGGCCCGCGTGGACGGAAGCGGGTCGGACGGGGGAGGTCGTTTGGGTGGTCGCCACCGGCGCGATGGTGGCAGACGGGATCGGTGGGACAGCGGGCGTGACGGTTCGCACGCCTGTTGGCGTTGCTGTCAGAGCGTGGACAGGCGTCTCGGTTCCCGCGGCGCGCGGTGCGGGTGCTGGTCGGATCATGATGGCGAAACGGACGATGGCCAGCGTCGACAGGCCTACCGCCCAAACGAACGACCACCCAACGTCGCCAAGGGGGCCCGCGTGACCGGTGACCTGGCCGGTGAGGAGAAGCGTCGGGAAATGCAACGGAAAGACCCTGGTCATGAATGAGGGTCCGGATACCATCGCCGGCCCGAGGAACACGTCGAACACCCACGCCAAGGTGACGAGCAGGGCGCCGTTCATCTCGGTCTTCACGACGGTTCCGACGAGAACGCCGAGCGAAAGGTAGATGATCGCGATGAGTACGGTCGCCGAGATTGCCCGAAACGGGTTGGTGATCCCGGTGCGTACCGCCAGGGCCACGAGACCTCCGGTCGCGGCCAGCATGGCTAGGCACAAGGATGCACCTAGACGTCCGGCGACGACGGACGCGGGGCGTCCGGCGACGGCGGCAAGTCGCCGATCGGTAGCGCGTGCCCCGGTGACTTGAAAGAACCCGGCGAGACCGGCCAGTGCGGCCGCTGCCCACCCAGCGGTTGCGGCTTCGATCTGAGGGCGATTGCCGGGTCCACCGAACAGTTTGGAGAAGTCGGCCAGCGACGAGCCCCACACATAGACGAGCACGACCGGAACGACGATGAGCAGGACGACGTTGAGGGGTCGACGGGAGTAGTCGGCAACGGCTCGTTTGCCGACAAGCGCAGGCATCGTGTTCATTGTGTTGTTCGTCCGTCGCGTAGCTGCACGATGCGATCGAAGCGCTCTTGGTCGGCCACGAAGTGGCTGATCACCACGACGCTGCGGCCGCTCGCACGCCGTTCGGCGGTGAGGTCCCAGAACCTGAGGTAGGTGTCCCAGTCGAAACCGGCATACGGTTCATCCAGCAGGAGTACCTCGGGGTCCGCGAGCAGTGCTATGGCCAGGTTGAGCTTGGCGCGTGTGCCACCGGAGAGTTCCGCGACCTGAGATGTGCGCCACCGGTCGAAACCGAGCGTGGCGTACAGCGAGTCGGCGGCGGCGTTCACTGCTTCTTCGTCCATGCCATAGGCGACGCCGAACAATTCGAGGTGCTCGGCGCAGGTCAGCCGCTCGTAGAGCACCGGCTCCTGCGGGCAATACCCGATCCGCCCTGAAACGGCCACCGTGCCAGCATCGGCGGCGAGGGCTCCGACCAGGATTTTCATGAGCGTGCTCTTGCCGGATCCGTTTTCGCCGACCAGGCCAACGACCTCCCCAGGGCCGACCGTCAGATCGGCACCGCGCAGGACGAGCACTTCCCGCCGACGTGGCCAGATGCCTCGACCGTACGACTTCGTGATCCCCATCGCAGTCAATCCTGCGACGGGCCCAATGGGACTTGATTCGGGCTTGTCATTCGGTTTCAGCGTGGTGGGGTTGCTCATGAGTCATCCTCAGGTAGTTGTCGCCTGTGTCAAGGATCGCGCTTCTTGCGGACCGGGCCATCCGGGCGAATCCCGGAACAGGTTGCGGCTGACTACGGACACCACCAGAGCGTCCGGGTCGTCTGTCCGCGGCGCGATTTCGGCTCGTGAGGCTTCCGGGTGTCCGGTCAGTGCGCGACTCGTCGCGCGATGCGGCGGGGCTGGTCCGGCATGCCTGCATTGGTCCGCTGAAGTGGACGTAGATGACGAGACTGAGAATGGCGGCGTAAAAGCACCAGACCGACACGAATGTCGTCACCGATACTCGGTACGCGGCGATGGCGAGAGTGAACGCGAGCACACCGAACACGTTGATGCAGCGATGAGTGGAGAACAGGCCGCTGACGCAGGTGGCGAGTAGGTAGACGGCGAGTACCGCGACGATGTAGAAGTGCGGCGAGTCGTAGGTGATGCTGCGCCCGTGGGCGTGGGCTGTGACTGGGAAGCGGAGCAGGAAGTAGAGGAGGTACAGACCGACGGCTAGTCCGAGTGCTTGGAAGACCCCGAGAGCTTGCTTTCGCCGCCGGCTGGTTTCCACCAACAGAATCGCGAACGGTACGAAGATCGGCCACAGGACGTGGGAGAACATCGAATAGATGTACGTGGCGACGGTCTGCAGCGTTGGAAGATCGTGGCGGAGACTGACCCAGACGAGGCCTTCTGTGAGCTGTTGGATCCCGAACAGCAATGGTACCAATGCCATCGGGAGCTCGATTTTCCCTTGTGATTTGTGGACGGTTACGGCCCCGACAATGCTGAGCGTCGCGCCCGCAGTAAAACTCGCGGTAGCAGAAAAGCACACGACTAAGGTCCTCTCGCCGCATCGATAGGGCCGCATGCGATCTCGACGGGAGTGACGTGATCGAGCGAGTCTTGTGCCTGTCCGGGGTTTTGTTTGTTAGTCGGGTTGCGTGAATGGCGAGCAGGCCAGGCGAGGCCACCTGCCAAGCCGGCGAGGACGAGAGCGATCCCTATCAGTTCTCGGGTTGATGGGTACTCACGAAGCGCGATGGCGCTAAAGGTCAGACCGAACACGGGCGTGAGAAATGTCCAGAGGGCCACCGCTGCAAGTGGCGACCGTCGGACTTCGGTGAACCACAGAACGGATGCGCCGGCTGTGCCGACGAGCGCGAGGAACGCCAGTGTTGCAATGAATCGGGGTGTCCAACTGACCGACGGTGCTCCTTCGCGCATGAACGCAAGGATCGAGAGTCCGGCACCGCCGATGAGGAAGTGCCATGCGCTGACGACGACGACGTCGACGTTAGGCATTCGGCGTGCGAGCAATGTCCCGGTGGTGATAGCCGCTGCGGCCAGCAATGCGAGCGCGGCTCCACTCGTGGTCCCGATAGACCTGGAAGCGGTGATGGCCAAGCCGATGAACCCGACAGCCGCGGCGACTCCGGCAGAACGGCGAGGGCGTTCCCCGAAGAGCCACCATGCGGGGAGGAGAATGAGGAGCGGCTGGGCATTCGACAACACGGCCGCAACTCCAGCGGAGAGAGCGGCGGCAGCAGCGAACATGGCGGCGAAGGCAATCGTCACGTTGAACAGGGCGAGAACGCCGATCTGGCTCCATGCTGTGAGGCCGTGCGGGAGTGGCCGGCGTTGCGTGAGGGCCACACCAACGAGCACGGTCCCTGCGAGTAACGACCGGAACGCCGCGAACCACAGGACAGGCGCGTCTCGCAACCCCCAGTCGATCGCGACGAAGCACGAACCCCATGCCACGGTGATGATGAGCATCCGGGTCGGTCTCGGCCGAGCGACAGCGGTTCCGGTCATGCGGCGACACGCACCGTCTGCTCGTCACCGAAGTTCGTCAACACCGCGGCCGGGCTGGCGTGTGCGGACACCAACGAGGTCATCGATCGTCGGGACGACCGCGGAACGGCCGCGAAGACGGCGTGGCCGGTGGTTTTGCACTGTGGTCCATGCCGGAATGATCGGTACCAGCATCGGTCTGTCCACCGTGGTCCATGCCACCGTGATTCATCCCTCGCATCATCAGGGCCATCATCGCGGTGCAGCCGACCGCTATGAATATGAAACTGGCACTGACAACTCCTGCAGCGACAAGAACGATCGCGAGGACCAGCATCGGAATGCAGCAGGCGATCATCATCAAACCATGACCGCCACTTCGTTGTTTCCTCGCTGCGGGGGGCGGCGGCTGGCTGTGCTGGTTCGGGTGGTCCATCATGTCGGCCCCCGCAGTGATGCCGGTACATGCCCGAGGCGCTTATAGAGCGGACAATGTCCGAGGGCTCCAGTCACGACGAGATCGAGACCGGCAGCGATGAGGAGTATTTCAAGAACGACTGCGAGTGCTGAGCCTGCCGTAAGAAGCAGCCCAACGGCGAAGATGACGGCGGCGAGGCCGATCACGATTCGACCGCCGCGCTCGATCGGGGTGATGTTCACCGCGAACCTGCGTTGTCGAACGAATCCGCCACCCGTGTCCCCTGGGGGCGGAGACTGGCCGACGTGATGGGTCGGATTGGTGGTCATGATGACCTCCGCCCTGCGGCGACGTGTCCGGCGTGGTCGTTGGACCGGGACTTCTCCTCATCCTTGGCTTCGCCGCCGCAGCAACCTGCAGCTTCGATGACCGTCGGGACGTCGATTGTGTCAGCATCTTTGTCGTGATGATCGTGGTTGTCGTGCTGATCGTCGTGCTTGCAGCAGCAGCCAGCGTGTTCGTTTGCCATGCGTCGCTCCTTTGTCAGTGATCAAGAATTGCTTGATGTGATCATCGTGAACCTCGTGGTGTCGTGTGCCATCCGCAGCCGCTACGCATTCCGAGTGCGGCGATCCCGTAGAGATAGCGCACGGGTCGACACCTGGTAGCGGTGACCTGATCCTGGTGACGCGTAGAAGCCCGCAACACGACTGCCGCTCAGCACGGATGCGGACGGGGCGTCGATCGATGATGCTGGACCTATGCCCATGCACCAGTCGAACCAGCCCAACATCCCTCAGACGTTGGTCGGGATCTCCTTCGAAAGCGCCTTCCGAGCCCAAGAGTTCCTCGTTGCCGCGAGCGGTCTTGCCGCAGCGGGAAAGCTGAAGCTGAAAGACGCAGTCACTGTCATCAAAGATGACTCCGGCAAGACAGTCGTGCATGAAACGGTCGATCCCACACCGTTGAGTTCGGCGCTCTCGGGCGCGATGTGGGCTGGCTTGTTCGGGCTGATCCTCGGTGGGCCTGTCGGATGGATCGCGGGTTTGGCCGTCGGGGCCAGCGCAGGCGCCCTCACGGCCAAGGTCATCGACTTCGGCGTTCCCGACGAGTGGGTCACCTGGTTCAAGGACGCGGTGCAACCTGGCACGGCGACCGTCGCGCTTTTGGTGGAGGATCTCCACAGGGACGCGCTTGTCGCCGAAGCTGCCCGTTTCACCGGTGCCAAACTGGTGTACGCCAACCTCGACGACGCAACCATCGAACGGGTCAGGGACGCGTTCGGTCATCCCGTCCCGTCCGCCCCCAACAGCCTCTGAGTTCGACAGCCGGATATGGCCTTGACGCCTGTATCGGTTCATGCACGGGTTGGCCGGACAGCATGCATGCCTTGCGTGGCCCAGCTCAACTCGCCAGCAGACCGGCTCGCAGCGTTGCTCGCAGCTATCGCGACCCAGACCGAACCCGTCGTTACACTCACCTATCTGCTGCAGTTGTGCCGTCACGAAGTCGCGGCGGCCGAAGCGGTCGGCAGTCATCGTTGTTGGCGCGGCCGGGCGGCAGCTCAGCTGGTGATGCGTTCGAGCCAGCCGGTGAGGAGGTCGGCGAACTCTGAGGTGGCGTCGAGGTGTGGGAGGTGTCCGGCCTCGATCACGCGGCGCGTCTTTGGCTCGTTGGCGGCGGTGTAGAGCTGGTCGGTCTGGGCCGGAGGTTGGAGTTTGTCGTGGTTGCCGTGGATCAGCAGGACGGGGCGGTGGAGTCGATGGATGGCGGCTGGCCCGTCCCATGTGTCGAGCAGCTCCCGGTAGGTCGGCATGGAAAGCAGGCGTGCTCGGGTGATAGTGGCATCCCGGTTGATGCGCTCTACCCAGGCGGGGTTGTCGGTCAGCTGTTCGTAGGCGTAGAAGTGGTTCACGCTGATGCGAATCGGGACGATCCTCGAAAGAAGGAGCGCGATGCGGTAGAGCAGTCGTCGTGGTCTCGTGAGCAGAAAGTCGGCGACGTGTGCGGGGGTGTTGGAGGCGATGACGCTGTCAATGTGGGGGTCGCGTTCGCCTGCGAGGATGGCGATCATTCCCCCGAGGCTGTTGCCGACGAGGTGGACGCGGTCGAGCCCGTGCTGGCGTGCGCAGGAGATCGCGGCCAGGGTGTCGTTGGCGAGGTCGGCGAGCGTCCATCGGCCGCGTGGTCCGGTGCTGCGGCCGTGACCGCGATAGTCGAAAGTGATGGTATTGATGCCGCGGGTGGCGAGTTCGGTGGCGAGGGGCTCGTATTCGAAGGTGTGAAAGCCGAGTCCGCACAGCAGGACGACCGAGGGGCGGGTGAGGTCGATCCTGCGGAGCCGCCCGTACAGCTCGGTGCCGTTGTTCCGGAAGGTGAGATCGGTGGGGTCGCTGTTCATTGGTGATCCTGTCGATCAAGTGGGCGAAAGATCGCGGCGAACCAAGCACGCCAGCCCGGGCGGTCACGGAGGTGAAGGTCGGGTTGGGTGAGGGAGGGGTCGGTAGCCGGTGGGTCGAGTTCGGCTCGTTCGAGGTATTCGGTGTTCCACGCCACGATCGACCGTCGTGGCTCGGCGATGGTCACGTCGGAGGTCACGACAAGAGCGCCGCGATGAGACCGGCAAGCCATAGCCCGACAACGACCAGCAGCAACCATCGGAACTGAGATCGGATTGAGAAGTTGACAGCGGTCATGAGCGCTACTGATCCACCACCGGCCGCAGCGAGCACCGCTACGGCCGTCTGGTCACCGTTGCGGACAGCCGTTGCTGCGACGAAGATCGTGAGTAGCCCGGCTGAGAGCGCGTGGCCGCCCAGTACGACGAAGACGTGGCGCAGCCATGGGTGTAGGCGTGGTACGGCTGTGTCGATCTCCTTTTCCTGTTGTTGTAAGAAGTGCAGATCCTCAGGAAGCAGTGCAGGCCGAACGAAGATGAAGAAGATTCCCATCCCAGCGAGCACGAGGCCTTCCAGCCCCAAGAGCCACGCGGCCAATAGGGTGCCACCGTTGTCGCTGCCGTCGCCGCCCTGTGCGAACGCCGGGGCAACTCCAGCCCACAGCACGACAACTGCGATTATCGCGACCAGCGAGGCTCGACGGAATATCGTGGGTCTCGTCAAACCAAATGATGCGCCCTGGAATGAAGCGCGCCGTCCGGTCACCCTAGGTCCCAGGTCGCGCTGACGGGCTTGGGGAGTCCGTCGATGCTGAGCGTCGCTGTACCTGTTGCGGCGCCGGCCGCCTTGAAGCGAAGTTCCCCTTCACGGTGGTGCCCGCTCGGGCCATCACCTGACCATGCCATGGCGGGCCACGGGGTTTCGCCGACAACGAGGCGGGCCTGGCGGACGATGTCCTGGTCGAGTTCGATTTCGTGTGTGTCGAAGCTGATCTTGAAAACCGCGCCGCCGGCGTCGAGTTGACCACGGTGAATCTTGACGGTGACCGAGCCCGCCTGGACGGTGCGATCCGCAGAGGAGGTGGCGGCCGGATCATTGTCGGCACGGGTCGATGACCCACAGCCGGCGAGGATGAGCACCAGGCCCGCGCTCGCGACGAACGCGACCGTCGTTGCCGTGATGGCGTTCCGTTTCTGTCCGCGAATGTAGGACGCAATCACGAGTGGACCCATGGGACGGCTTTGTGGTTCGGTTTGATCGGGGTGGTTTGGCGCAATCGGTGGGCGGCGAACGCTATGCCGATGATGTTGATTCCGATGCCGACGATCATGAACGGAATGCGGTATTCGATGAGGAAAGTCGCCGCGCCGGTCGCGCCGATGAACGGGGCGAGTTCGGCGATGTGGTGGGCGCAGCAGGCGACCATGCCAGCAGTTGATGCGCCCATCCCAGCGCCACCGGCAACGGCGGCAGCGTGCTGAAGGCGGTGACGACGGCGAAGTTCACTGACCAACGCGACCTGGATTGCGAATCCGCCCAGGATCATGGCCAGGTAATACCAATCACGGCGTGCCTGATCGACGAGGTGGTTGAACGAGCCTGACGCAGCCCAGACGACACCGACATAGAAGACCAGCAACGTTACGGTGGCGATCCCAGCGGTGCGTACGCTGCGCGCGTTCATGCGAAATGTTCCGAGGCCGAGTCGTGGGAGGTCTCTGTCGGGGCTGTTGGTTCCTGCGATTCGGTGCGGGCCGCGGCTAGAACGGCGGCCGCCGGGGCTTGAGGTTGAGCGGGCGGCTGCGCCGAGGGCAGCTTGATGCGCTTCAGCATGACTGCGTTAACGGCGACGATGATGCTCGAACCCGACATGGATAGGGCGGCGATCTCGGGGCGCAGCACCAGCCCAAACGCGGGCTCGAAAACTCCAGCGGCGATCGGAAGGGCGATGACGTTGTAGCCAACGGCCCATCCGAGGTTTTGGCGCATCTTGCGCAGTGTTCCGCGTCCGATCTGCAACGCGACGGGGACGTCGAGCGGGTCGGATCGCATGAGTACCAGATCGGCGGTCTCGATGGCCACGTCGGTGCCGGCACCGATCGCGATGCCGATGTCAGCTTGGGCGAGAGCGGGGGCATCGTTGACGCCGTCGCCGACCATGGCGACCTTGCGGCCCTGCGCTTGCAGTTCGGCGATCTTGGCAGATTTGTCGCCCGGGAGGACCTCGGCGATCACCGTGTCGACACCGAGGATCCCGGCGATCCGTTTGGCGGTCGCCTCGTTGTCTCCAGTGAGCATCACGACCTCGATGTCAAGCGCTCGTAGCGCCGCCACGGCCGCCGCCGCCGTCTCACGCGGCGCATCGGCCATCGCGATCAGTCCGACCGCTCGACCGTCGACGGCCACCATGACCGCAGTGCGACCGTTTTCCGCCAGTTCTTGGCGCCGTTCAGCGAGTGGACCGAGGTCGATCTTCTCGCGTTCCATCAGTCGGCGATTACCAACACCTACCCGTCGTCCGTCGACGGTCGCAATCGCGCCGTGCCCGGGCACACTGTCAAAGTCCTCGGCTCGCAACGTGGCCGCGCCGCGACCTTCGGCCGCGACCACAACGGCCCGAGCGAGGGGGTGCTCGGACTCGCGTTCGACAGCCGCAACGAGCGCGAGCATGTCGGTCTCCTCGATACCGTCGGTGACGATGTCGGTGACTTCCGGTTCGCCTTTGGTGAGCGTGCCGGTCTTGTCCATCACGACCGTGTCGATACGAGCCGAGGTTTCGAGCGCCATCGCGTTCTTGAACAACACGCCACGCTGGGCACCGAGGCCGGTGCCAACCATGATTGCCGTCGGGGTCGCCAAACCCAACGCGTCCGGACAGGTGATAACCACCACCGTGATCGCGAACAGCATCGCCTCACCGACCGAACGGTCGGCCAGCAGGTACCACACGGCAAAAGTCGCGGCGCCGCCCAGCAGGGCAACAAGCACAAGCCAGAACGCGGCCCGGTCGGCCAAACGTTGCCCGGGGGCTTTGGAGTTCTGTGCCTCTTGGACCAGCTTGACGATCTGGGCCAGCGCCGTGTCGGCCCCAACCTTGGTAGCCCGGACCCGCAGCGTGCCGGTTGTATTGATAGTCGCACCGATGACCTGATCGCCGGACGCCTTGTGAACCGGGAGACTCTCCCCCGTCACCATCGACTCATCGAGATCACTGTCACCCTCTTCAACAATCCCGTCGACGGCAACCTTGGCGCCCGGTCGAATCAACAACAGATCGCCAACCGCAACCTCCGCGGTGGGTATCTCGACCTCCTTGCCGTCGCGTACAACGGTGGCCTTGGGAGGCGCCAGGTCGATGAGAGCGCGGATTGCTTCGTTGGCGCCGCCGCGGGCGCGCATCTCGAACCAATGGCCGAGCAGCACAAAGGTCGCCAACACCGATGCCGCCTCGTAGAAGACCTCGCCCCCGCCCGTGAGAGTGACGATCAGCGAGTACAACCATCCGGCACCGACGCCAACCGCGACAAGGACCATCATGTCCAACGTGCGGGCCCGCAACGCCCGGGCGGCACCGTCGAAGAAGATCCAGCCGGCCCAGAACACGACCGGCAGACTCAAGATCAGCTGGAAGATGTCGTCACGGAGGCCGAACGGTGCACTCACAGTGAACTTGAGGACGTCGCGCCCGATCGGTGACCACAACAGGATCGGGATCGACAGCACGGCCGCGACAAGAAAACGTCGGCGCATGTCAGCGACCATCGACGCCATGGACATGCCCGCGTGCCCACCGTGCCCCATCGCATCGTGCGGCGAACGCTTCGGCGACGATTCATCGTGCCCGGCCGGATGTATGGCCGCATGGTCGGCGTGCTCGGACTGTTGGGCGGCACCCAATTCGAGCTTGGCTGGCTGGCCGGGTTCCTGCATCGGCATGCACACATGACCGGGCACGGACTTACCCGCGCAGTGATAGCCGCAGTCCTCGATCCACTTCTGCAGCGCGGCGACCGACGTGACAGCCGGGTCGTACGAGACGGTCGCGGTCTGCGCGACAGGGTTGGCCTCTACCTGCAGGACACCGGGAAGACGTCCGACGAGCGACTCGGCCACCGCTTTCTCGGATCCCCAATGCAGATTGCCGACGTGCAACACAGCGGTTACTGCACTCGTAGCGGTGGCGTGGTGGTCGTGGACGACCTTGGTGCTGGTCATTGGTTCTCCTGCAGGAGGGCTTGCGGGTAGTTCCGGCGCTCCACTGCCATAGTGACCTGCATGCGGCCAGTCATCATCGGTATCGACTACGGAATCTGGCTTCGGGTCGCCCGAAACTGGCGGTGTGGTTTTCCTGCAGATCGGGTACTACTACACTATGTCATTGATGCCGTGGACGACGACCCCCGATTTCGACGGTGGCGCTTCAGGCTGGCCACTCAAGGTCCAGACGCTGCTTGAGGCTGTATTGGTGTTATCTGGCGAGCACGACTTGGACACCGTGCTCCGGCGGATCGTTGCGGGCGCCGCCACGATCGCCGGGGCCAGGTACGCAGCACTCGGGATCTACGACGCGACCGGAGCGATCGAGTCGTTCATCCACCACGGCATCGATGATAAGACTGCGGCGCTCATCGGGAGTCTTCCTGATGGGCACGGGCTGCTCGGTGAGGTGATCGTTGCCGGCGGGCCGATCCGGCTCGACGATCTGGGCGCTGATCACCGTTCCGGCGGGTTCCCCCCGAACCACCCGCCGATGCGCACGTTTCTCGGCGTGCCGGTCGGTCGGGGCGGACGGCGCTATGGCAACCTGTACCTGACGGAGAAGGCCGACGGTGCGCCCTTCAGCGACGAAGATGAAGCGTTTGTGGTTGCCTTCGCAGCGTTTGCAGTCGGAGCGATCGAAAGCGCCCGGGCCGAGCGGGCCGAGCGGGCCCGCGCCGACGCAGTCGCCGACCTCACGGCCGCAGCGGAGCGGGCGGCGTTCAAGCGAGAGATGTTGGGCGAAATCCTGAATGCCCAAGAAGCGGAACGCGCCCGGGTCTCGCGCGACCTCCACGACGACGTCGGGCAGGCACTTACTTCGGTGCTGCTTGGCCTGAGACTGGTCGAGTCCTGTCTCGCCGCCGATGAGGTCGAGCTCGACGACGCTCGACGCCGGACCGAGGATGTTCGCGAGCTCGTCGCGGACGCTCTTCGAAGGACCCGAAAACTCGCGTTTGACCTCCGCCCGACCGTCCTCGACGACGTGGGACTTCTCCCTGCGCTGGAACGCCTCGCCCAGGACGTGAGCGTCCGCACCGGCGTCACCGTTGCGGTCGCCTCGGACGGGCTGTTCGAGTCCCGTTTGCCGACCGAGGTCGAGACGGTCGTCTACCGGGTCGTGCAGGAAGCCCTCACCAACATCACCCGGCACGCCAACGCGGCTACCGCCAGCATCACCGTGGTCGCGGCCGATGGACGAGTTCGGACGCTCGTGGAGGATGACGGCGTCGGTTTCACCGCCGGTCCCGGACCGCAACGGGGGCACCTCGGGCTGCAAGGCATGGTCGAACGGGCCGATCTTGTGGGTGGAACGGTTGAACTGTCCTCGACGCCGGGTTCGGGCACCACCGTTCTACTGGAGATACCCGTTGCCTGACGTGATCAGGATCGCGCTGTGCGACGACCACGCCGTCGTTCGCGGCGGGCTGCGACGAATCCTCGACGCAGATGACCTTGAGGTCGTCGGCGAGGCCGGAACCGTGAAGGAGGCCATTGCCCTGGCAGCAAGCTGCCTACCCGATGTGTTCGTGATGGATCTGGGGTTGCCAGACGGGAGCGGAATCGACGCGACAGCCGAGGTGCTGCGGGTCAGCCCGGCGACCCGAGTGCTCGTGTTGACCGCGCATGACGACATCGCGTACCTGCGCCGCGCTTTCGAGGCCGGCGCAGTCGGCTATCTGGTCAAGGAAGCAGCCGACATCGAACTGGTACAAGCCGTTCGACAAGTGGCCAGCGGCAAACAGTATGTACATCCGACCCTGGGTGCTGCCCTGCTCGCCCCCGACGCCCCGCCCGCCCGACTCGGCGGACCCGGTGGCGAGTTGTCAGACCGCGAACTCGAAGTGTTACGGATGATGGCTCTCGGGCTCACCAATACCGAGATCAGTGAGCGGCTGTATGTGTCGGTGCGCACCGTGGAAACCCACCGGTCCCATATCCACCAGAAACTGAATGTTCGTAACCGGGCCGAGTTGGTCCGCCGCGCCAAGGATGCCGGGCTCCTCGACGTTGACGAGCCCGGTCGGTGACCGTCCGCAGCGCCGCTCAGTAGCCAGCGCGGATGCCCGCCCACAAGGGAGGGCGCATCATGACTGTCATGACGACAACGCCCGCCGAGGCGCGCGACGTGCCACCCGGTCAGCGGCGCGTCGCGGTAGCAATCGCTCACCCAGCCATGCACCGACTCGTCGTCGACCTCCTCGACCGCGACCATGACCGCTGGGCTGTTTCCGCAGTCGACGACGTGTCGGACCTCGGGAGCATTGTCTCAGCCCGCCCAGACCTCGTGATCGTGGACACCGCCGACTTCGCCGCGTGCTGCCGCCGGTTACCCGCAAGCTTCCCGCCCGGCCGGGTCATCGTCATCGGCCCCGAGCCAGATCCCGCCTACCGCCACGCTGCGCTCCATCGCGGTGCGGGCGCGTGGCTCAGCCGCGAATGCGTCGCCGAGGAACTCTGCGACGCAATGTGCTCGACGGCCGGCCGCGCTCAGGTGCAGTACCCGCCGTCGACGGAACAACCCACAAACCGCCCCGATCCTGTCCAAGGAGTCACATCCCGATGACGTCCAACGCACATACACCCGTAGCCAAAAAGGACCTCGCCGGGCTTGATCGATGGTGGCGGGCGGCCAACTATCTCTCGGTCGGGCAGATCTACCTTCTCGACAACCCGATGCTCGCCGAGCCGCTCACCGCTGCTCAAGTCAAGCCCCGGCTGCTCGGCCACTGGGGCACGACGCCGGGCCTGAACTTCGTGTACGCCCACCTGAACCGAGTCATTCGCGCTCGTGATCTCGACATGTTGTTCGTAGCCGGCCCAGGCCACGGCGGACCAGCGGTGGTGGCCAACACCTGGCTTGAAGGCACCTACACCGAGACCTACCCCGACGTCTCCCAAGACACGGCTGGGATGCGACGGCTGTTCCGCCAGTTCTCGTTCCCGGGTGGCGTTCCGAGCCACGTTGCACCGGAAACGCCAGGGTCAATCAACGAGGGAGGAGAGCTCGGGTACTCGCTCGCCCACGCCTACGGAGCAGCGTTCGACAACCCGGACCTCATTGTTGCGTGTGTGATCGGTGACGGGGAAGCCGAGACCGGTGCGCTGGCCGCCAGTTGGCATTCCAACAAATTCCTCGACACCGTCCACGACGGGGCCGTGCTCCCCATCTTGCACCTGAACGGCTACAAGATCGCCAATCCCACCGTGCTAGCCCGAATCCCCGACGACGAACTCACCAAACTCCTCGAAGGCTACGGGCACACCGTGTACCGAGTCGAAGGTGACGACCCTGCCGAGATGCACGAACAGATGGCGGCAACACTCGACATCATCTGCGATCACATCGCCGAGATCCAGGCGACAGCCCGCAACGGCACGACGTCCCAGCGACCGCGTTGGCCGGTACTCGTGCTGCGCTCGCCCAAAGGCTGGACCGGACCGGCCGAGGTCGACGGCCTTGCAGTGGAGGGCACCTGGCGATCGCATCAGGTACCGATCGCCGCCGTGCGCACCAACCCTGAACACCTCGCCGCCCTGGAGGAGTGGCTGCGCAGCTACCGCCCCGAGGAACTGTTCGACTACGACGGACGACCTGCACCCGACATCGCTGCGCTTGCGCCAGCCGGGCAACGGCGAATGAGTGCCAACCCGCACGCCAACGGCGGCACCCTCCTCACCGATCTGGCCATGCCGAACTGGCGCGACCATGCAGTCGACGTGCCGAAAACCAGGAGCCACACGCAACGAACCGACTCGCACACTCGGACGACTGCTGCGCGACGTAATGCGGCTCAGCACGGACGCCCGAAATTTCCGTATCTTCGGGCCTGACGAAACCGAATCCAACCGGCTTAGCGCCGTTTACGAAGTGACGGGCAAAGCCTGGCAGGCCGACGCTTCACCGTCGGACAACCACCTCGCCGCCGATGGGCGCGTCATGGAGGTCCTCAGCGAACACCT
>JANMCE010000353.1:0-17312 GCA_031360915.1 Actinomycetes bacterium
CCTCGGCGGACCCAACCTTGCCGGCTACAGGAGCAGGGTCGAAAGTCCTTTCGCTGGTCCCTCGAAGTCTGGCATAAGGACCCTGTCGGCCTGACCCGGGTCGGCTCCATGATGACGATGTGGCCACTTATACAGACTTGCTCTTTCACGACGCCGCCCGTACAAAACTGCTGAAGGGAGCAACCGCTCTCGCCGATGCCGTACGAGGCACGCTCGGGCCCGAGGTGCGGGCGGTACTCATCGAAAAGAAGTATGGAGCTCCTGTTGTCTGTGACGACGGCGTCACCATCGCCAAGGAATTGAAGCTCAAGGATCCCGTGGAGAATCTGGGAGTGCAGCTGCTGCGTGATGCTGCGGTTCAGACCAACGACGCAGTCGGGGATGGCACCACAACCTCGACTCTGCTCGCCCACGCGATGTTCGCTGAAGGCTTGCGGCACGTGATGGTCGGCTCCAGCGCGGTCGAGGTCCGCAAGGGCATGCGGCGCGGCGTGGCTGCCGCCGTTGAGGCGCTCCGCGCGTTGTCCCGGCCCGTTGGCGCCGAGGATACCGCCCATGTCGCGACCGTGAGCGCCCACAACGACGCCAACATCGGCGCGCTCGTTGCCGAGGCCGTCGACAAGGTCGGTACCGAAGGCGTGGTCGAAGTGGAGGAGGCCAGAGGAACCGAAACCACACTTGAGATCGTGGAAGGCATGCAGATCGACAAGGGTTTCCTATCGGCTTACTTCGTAACCGACGCCGAGGCGATGGAGGCGGTACTCGACCACCCCTACATACTGCTGGTGGACCGGAAGATTTCGGCCATGCCGGATCTCCTTCCGCTGTTGGAGGAGATTGTGAAGACCGGGAGGTCATTGTTGATCATCGCCGAGAACGTGGAGGGCGAAGCGCTGGCGACGCTGGTCGTGAACCGCTTGCGCGGCACGTTCTCGGCGTGCGCGGTCAAGGCCCCCGGCTTCGGTGACCGACGCAAGGCAATGCTTCAAGACATCGCCATTCTCACCGGTGGCCGGGTCGTGTCCGAAGAACTCGGCACCAAGCTTGAATCGATCACCCTCGCCGATCTCGGCCAGGCCGATCGTGTCGTGTGCGACAAGGACTCGACCACCATCATCGGCGGGGGCGGCGACTCGGCGGCGGTGCAGGGTCGCTGCCAGGAGCTGAGGAAACAGATCACCGAAACCACATCCGACTACGACAAAGAGAAGCTCCAGGAACGGCTCGCGAAGCTGTCCGGTGGCGTAGCGCTCATCCGTGTCGGTGCATTGTCCGAGGCGGAACTGAAGAGGCTGCGGGATGCGTTCGATGACGCCATTTCGTCCACCAAGGCTGCCGTGGCCGAAGGTATCGTGCCCGGTGGCGGTGCCGCCCTGCTGCGCACTATCGACGCCGTGGATGCCGCGGAGAAGGCGTGCGAGGGAGCCGAGCGGACCGGAGTCCACGTCATTCGGGTCGCGCTCGAAATCCCTGCCCGCCAGATCGCCAGGAACGCCGGTATCGATGAGGGGCCAGTGGTTGAAAGGGTCCGTGCCGGCACCGGATTCTTTGGCTTCGATGCCCGTGACCGCCAGTACGCCGAACTGGATGAACGCGGCATCATCGACCCGACCAAGGTCGTGCGCCTCGCCCTCGAACACGCGGTCGAGGTGGCCAGCACACTGCTCCTCGCCGAAGCAACGATGGTTGAAATCGAAGAAAAAGAACCCCGTCCACTGCCGAACCCCGAGTTCGACTGATCAGGTGAGTCGCGTAGTGTCAGATCGCCCGCGGCGAGTTCGCAGCCTCTTTTCGAGGCTGTCGACGGCGAGTACCACTGGTGCACTGGCGAGGGCGACGACAAGCGGCCACCCGCCTGCCGGTCGTTGACCGAGAGCACGCGCGACGGGCCCGATAAAGAGGAAGCCGACGAGGGCAACCATCTCGCTCACGACTGCGATCTGCAGTAGCCGGTTCGAACGCCATCCGAGCCGGCGCGGTGTGAGACTGGCCGATCGGCACGCGTAGGCGTTGGCCATTTGACCAACCACGATCGCGGTAAATGCTGCACCTGAGGCACTCTGTAGCGGTGCGCCGGTTGGCGCAACATCACCCGGACGCCATCCGGCGGTTACGAGTCCGGTCACGAACGCCGCGATCGACATGAAGGCCTCGGTGGGACCGAGGGCCCCGAACGCACGTCGCAGCACGACGCGATCGAGAAGTCGTCCCTGCCACGGCGGTTGATCGAGCACGTCAGCTGCGGGACGCTCGGCCCCGAGGGCAAGGGCGGGCAACAGGTCGGTGCCGATGTCGAGCGACAGCACCTGCATGACGCCGATGGCGAGTGGAAATCGTCCTCCCGAAAGCGCCCACAGGACGAACGGTACGAGCTCGGCCACGTTGTCGGTGAGGTGGTAGGTGAGGAAGCGCTTCAGATTCGCGAATGTCGCTCGACCCTGCACAATCGCCTCGACGATGGTGGCGAAGTTGTCATCGAGCAGTACGAGGTCCGAAGCATTGCGTGCGACGTCGGTGCCGAACTGACCCATGGCAATGCCGATGTCGGCCTCGCTGAGCGCCGGACCGTCGTTCACGCCGTCGCCGGTCATGGCGACAATGTGTCCTCGTTGGCGAAGGACACGGGCAATGCGCAACTTGTCTTCTGGTGACACCCGTGCCACGACGAGACCGTCACGGTCAACCAGCGCGCCGAGCACCTCGTCGTCAGTAGGAAGTTCCGCCCCGATGAGGACCGGTACGTCGTGGGTCAGGAGGCCGACCTCGCGAGCGATGGAGCGGGCTGTGGCGGGATGATCGCCGGTAAGCATCGCCACGCGAATCCCAGCGTGACGGCAGGTCGCGATCGCCGGCGCGGCCTCGGTCCGCGGCGGATCCTGCAGGCCGACGATCGCCAAGAGCTTAAGGTCGCGCTCGGCATCGGTGGCCGATGTCGGCATGTCCGGCCGGTGGTCAACTGCAAGTGCGAGGGTGCGGAGTCCTCGTTCAGTGAAGGAGCGGATGGCCTCGCTCGGGCCTGTTAGATCTCCGGTGCACAGGGCGAGAACGGCTTCGGGCGCACCTTTGACGAGCACGTCGTAGCCACCATTCGACACAACCACGATCGACATGCAGCGACGGCGAGCGTCGAACGGGAAACGGGCAACCGAATCGGTTTCTGCGGAGTCGCCCAGCCGGCGGGCCAACGCGTCGAGGGCCGCCTCCAACGGGTCTCCTTGGGCTCGCCATTGACCGTTGTATTCCACCACCCGCCCGAGCGAGCAGGCTCGGCCGGCGGTCGCAGCGCGAGTAAGCAGCGTGACCGCTTCGGCCGACCCCTCCCAGTGCGCGCTGTCGGGCTGATAGCCGTCGCCGTGAATGGCAACCTCACCCACCGGTGTCCAGGCCGCGATGACTTCCATGCGGTTCTGGGTGAGTGTGCCGGTCTTGTCGGTGCAGATGAACGTTGTGGAGCCAAGGGTAGCAACTGCCTCCAACCGGCGCACCACGGCATTACGCGCGGCCATGCGTCGCGCGCCGATGGCCAGCGATACAGTGACGGTGGGTAAGAGACCCTCGGGCACGAGCGCAACCGTGACGCCGACCGCGAAAAGAAACCCGTCGGCCGCCGGTGTGCCGATGAGCAAACTCAGGGCGAAGAACCCAACGCCGACCGACACAGCGATGATGGCAATGATACGAACCACATCGCGAAGTTGACGGGCGAGGGGAGTGTCACCGATAGGCGAGTCGCTCGTCATCTGGGAAATACCGGCCAGCCGAGTGTGTGAGCCGGTCAGCTCGACCAGAACGTTGGCCTCGCCTTCGGTCACAAGCGTGCCTGCCCAGATCCGCTCGCCCTGACAGAACACCGTCGGCACACTTTCACCGGTCAGTGTGGAGGTATCGATAGAGAGGCTGTGCGCCTCGAGTATCGGGCCGTCGGCCGACACGGCGTCGCCGGCCCGCAGCAGCATCAGATCTCCGGGGACCAGTTCCGCGGCGTCGATCTCGACCGTTGCATGGTCGCGGCGCACAAGCACCCGCCGGGGCATCAGGTCGCGCAGGGCGTCGGCGGTACGCGTTGCTCCGCGCTCCTGCACAAACGCAACCAAACCGTTCACCACGATAACCACTGCGATGGCGATGCCGAGTTGCGGCATGCCCGCAACGAATGCGAGAACCGCAGCTACCCACAGGAGCAGGGCGAAGAAGTGTATGAGTTGTGCCACGAGCAGCTGCCACGCTGGCTTCCGCTTGGGTGGAGGAAGCTCATTTCGGCCGTGTTCGATGAGGAGCCGCGCTGCTTCGATTTGGGTGAGGCCAGGCAGGACAGTCGGCACAAACGGAACCGGGACTGTCGTCTACCGAGCCGGCGCAGCGGTGGCGGGCAAAGAATCTAACGTCAGGCGCCGTGGTCCGATGAGCACGGGGCATCGGGCATGACGCACGACGCCATAGGTCACCGATGGGGTGATCAAGCGCTCGAAGGCATCATCGCCATGGGTGGAAACGGCCATCATCGCCACATCGTTTTGCTCGG
Organism: Actinomycetes bacterium; assembly: GCA_031360915.1. GTDB lineage: Bacteria > Actinomycetota > Acidimicrobiia > Acidimicrobiales > Ilumatobacteraceae > JANMCE01. The sequence continues at coordinate 4,523 of JANMCE010000353.1, forward strand.
AGAGGTCGCGCAAGCCATGAGCCACGTTGTGGTTGTAGAAGACGTTGTAGAAGACGTCCGGAGCGACGGGTCGCAGCCGAGTAACAAGATCGGCCACGTAGTCCTCGGCGCGACGAAAGCCAGGTACAACGGCTGCCACCGAAGGCAGGACATGGCACAGCACCGGATTAAGGCCGAGCCCTTTGGCGAGCCTGAGTGCGTCGGGGATGCCGCTCTCGCCGCCCGGAGTCCCGTCGACGGCGATGACGAATTCCGCGCCGCGGAGTTGCGGTTCGCACGATGGCCCTACGACAACCAGCGATTCGGACGCACGCCGGATCAGCGAGGAGGTCACGCTCTTGCCGAGGGCTTCGAAGAACGCGGTTCGGGCGGATGTCGAGAAGCACAGAAGCGTTTGGGGGTCGGTCGCGAACGCGTAGAGCTCATCGAGGTCCTCGCTCTCGATCACCTCTGCGCTCACGTCCCCTCGCAGTTGTGAGGCAAGCGCGCTCAGCTCGGTGACATCCAGATTTCCCATCCCGTGGCTGACCACCGAGAACAGCTGGACGGGCAGTTTCAAACGCTCGCCGAGCGCTGCTGCGATCTGCATGGCGGTGTTGTGCCGGGCGGCCCCATCGAGCGGTACGACGATCTGGCGCACATGCGGTTCCACATCCTGATGGTCGCGTTTGATCGCCCACTCAGATAGGGGCCGGAGTCGGCATCAGTAGAGGCCTAAGGCCCTACGCTCTTTCAGGGACCTTGGTCCGCTTCAGGAACAGGCGTCGTCGGCGGCATTGGGGTCGCCGTGCTCTGTGACTCCGCCACCGACGGGGCTACCTTCATGTCAATCGGACCATCGTGGCGGCAACGGAGAGGCAGGTGGAGTGGAGGGATTCGGTGCACCGCTGGCTCGGCCGGAGCTGACCGTTGCCTACGGTGGCGGTGGCCTGTTCGGAATCGCGTATCTGATGGGCGTCGCCGAAGCACTCATGGACAACGGAGTTCCGTTGGCTCAGGCGTCCTCGATCGGGACGTCAGCTGGATCCTGGGCGGCCGCTGCACTGTCGCTGGGTATCCGTTGGTCGACGGCGATCTCGGCTATCGGCGACGATGTGCCCCGAATACCAGATCCCCGTTCCGGCCGGTTGCGAGACATTGCTACCCGTATCTTCGGGGAGGCGCGTGCTCCTTCTGTCCGCGTGGTGGTGTGCGAACTGCCTCGGCTGCGTCGGGTCGTGCTGAATGGCGCGGACTATCCCGTCGCCGATCTTGTCGCGGCATCCTCTGCGGTGCCGGGGCTGCTCGCTCCCCATCGCATCGACGGGCATCGCTATGTCGACGGCGGAGTTCGTTCCATGACTTCAGCCGACCGCTGCGACGCAGCCAACAACTTGTTAGTCATCACGCCGATGGCGGGTTCGATGTTCGGTCCAGCCGGTCGGCTGATGGAACAGATCATGGTTCGAGAGATGCGGAGCTGGGGACTTGCGAACCCCGCCGGTGGGCTTTGGCTCATTCGTCCCAACGTGGCGGTTGCCGCGTTGGCTCGCCGGCCTGATCAGCTGTTCGACCGCAGTCGGGCGATGGCTTGCTACCCGGTTGCGTACGAACAGGGGAGAAAGATCCGACAGCAGTGGCTCGAGGGTGACGGGCCGGCGTAGCGGAACGGGATCTGTTCGTAAGGGCTTCCGCCGTGTCGAGACGGGACGTTGTCCCCTATGCCCCGTTTCGTTGCATCTCTACGGTTGGTGTAGCAACCGCGCTACCCGCTCAGGAGGAGAAATCATGCCGACAGCACCAAAGTCCGCCACCGCGACAAAGGCCGCCGCAAAGAAGGCCGGGCCCGTCAAGAAGACGTCGTCCAAAGCCCGTGCGACGACCCGTGTGACCAACCCGGCGAAGATGTCGCCCAAAGGTATAGCGGAGGAACTGCTCGTCCAGACCGACCTCGCCGCCATGGACGCCCGAGATCAGTGGAGCAAGGTGACCGCCGAGGTTGACCACCGCCGCCAAAAGGTGGAACGCGCCGTACGCGAACTCATGACCGGAGGAAGCGATGCTTCACGCTCGCTACTCGTGGGCGTTCGGGAAGCTGTCGAGGAGATGCGCGACGCCGTCGAGAAGGCCAGCCGGACGCTTCGATAAGAGGGACTATTTCGTGATGCTCGGGCCTCGGCCGAGCCTCTCGGCCCACGCCGCGGCAACAGGAATCGCGGCCTCAGAGTCGCTGGACCCGTCGACACACACCACAACCGGCGCGTTCGCCACCGGTACGCGCGCGTGAGGGCCGACGACCAGCAGCAGCGCCGTCGATCCGACGAGATCGCCGGTCAGTGCATCGACGAACACACCACTCGTCCGGTTGCACCGATGGCTGGCCAATGCGGGTCGCCGGAGGCGAGCGCGATGGGCACGGCCCGTTCTGAGAACCGTGATCAATCGAGGGGTACCACGACATGGTCAAAAGGGTGGGTTGTGATCGTCATCACTACTGATCATGTTCCGCATCCGGCGGGCACGTGAAGGGCTCAAGGCCCAGGTCCCGGCGACCAAATGGCCCAAACCGCCATACAGAGAACCTGGCTCTCAGGTGAACGTCGACAGGGCCTTGGCGAGGGTGACCGGTTTCGATCCGGTGGTGTCCAGGACGACTGCGGTGGGCCACAACGAGAAGTGCTCGGCCATTGTTGCGGCTATGGCTGGCGTGGCATCGGATAACGGTTCTTGATGTGGAGCGGCGTGCTGACGGCGACGTGAAATCCGTTGGTTGGTCACCGCTGCGTGAGCCACACAACAAAGCTCCACGGGCACGGCTTGGGTTTGATTGGCGAGCTCGCGGGCTGCGGCCCGCCATGCTTCGTCCGCGAACGAAGCGTCGAGGATGACACTCTCACCGAGCGACAACGCTGCTTTCGCCCGCCTCAGCAAGGTTTCGTAGGTGAGTTTCGTGACCGCAGGTTCGTGCGTCCCTTCGCCGTAGGCCTGGTCAGCGGCCGGAACACCGGCGATTTCTCGGCGGATGGCGTCGCTCGACAGCACCGTCCACGAGCAATGCGCGGACATCATCTCGGCCACGGTTGTCTTACCCGTGCCGGGAAGCCCGCCGATCATTATGAGGCGGACTTCGCCGAGTGACAGACTGTTGGCCGCCAGCGCTAGCAGGAGACCGGCCTGCTGAGCGGTGCCGACAACAGCCGATTGTGCTCGGTAACACTGGACTTTGCAGCGCACCAGCGCCCGGTACGAAACGTAGTGGTGAATGAGGGAGGTCGGGTGGTGCTCGCCGGCCAGATCGACGTACTCGTCCACGAACACGTTCGCCAGATGCGCGTGGCCGAGTCGCTTGAGGTCCATAGCGAGAAAGGCGAGGTCGAGGAGCACATCGCCGAACCGGAATCGCTCGTCGAACTCCAGGCAATCAAGAAGCCGTGGCCCGTCTTCCAGACAGTAGATGTCGTCGGCCAGGAGGTCTCCGTGCCCATCGACGATGAGGCCGAGACCTACCCGGAAGTCGAAGAGGTCTCGGCGGCCGGCCAGGTATTGCGCCGATCGGGTGCTGACCTCCCTGAACACCGACGGATCGAGTACCGACGGTACGAAGGCCTCCATCTCCTGCAAGCTGAGGCGCCACAATTCCTGAACGGCTCGGAACGTGCCCGCCTCGCTTATGTGCGCTGAACGTGTCGCCGTTTGGTGGTAGATCGCCATCTGCCTGGCGACGTCTTTGACGCACTCCTCGACGTCAACACCAGTTTCGAGCAATCGGGTCAGTGAGTGCTCGGCGGGCATGCGCCTCATCACCACCGCAGCATCCACAATGTCCCTGCCGTCGGTGATGTCTTCAACACCAAGGTAGACGTCTGGAGAAAAGCGTCGATTGAGCGAATATTCCTGGTGACACAGCCGTTGTCGATCGGTGAGGGACTTCTGATCAACGAACGGAAAAGTCCGCGGTCGCTTCGTCTTGTAGACCTTGTCGCCCGCGGCACGCAGGACCGAAATGTTCGTCTCGGCAATCACCGGAAATGATTCGAGCTGGTGTCGTTTCATCGAGCCTCGTAACCTGAGCGTCTGTGCCAACGCAGATTCATTGTGGTGGACGCTCTGACGCAGGGACAGTGCCGGTGGTTCGCCGGTCTCGGGACCTTCGGCCCGGTCAAGAACCCCGAAGGGTAGGGGATGGGCGGGCGACTATCTCCCCGTGCATCACGACGAACACTGCACCCGGTTGTGTTCCCCACGCCCGCCAGGCTTGAGCCAGGTCTTCGAGTTCGTTGGTTGTTGCAATGCCGTACTCCACTGCCATGTGTCCCAATCGCGAGGTGGTCACCCGATCAGCCCACAACGACGTCCACCACGCGAGGTCATCGCGGGTGTGAAAGGTCCACGTTGACGTCGTATAGGCGATGTCGCAGAGTCCGGCCTGCTGGGCCCAGTGGAGTAACTGGCGACCTCCGTCGGCATTAGCACCGTTGCGGGCGGTGACCGCCATATACATATCGAGCCAGCGATCCAGCTGCGCTTCGCGAGGGAACCAACTCATGGCGGGATAGTCGGCATCCCGCGCGGCGATGATGCCGCCCCGCCGAGCCAGTCGAGCCATAGAGCGCAATGCCCCCACCGGGTCACCAACATGCTGCAGAACCTGATGGGCGTGCACGACATCGAAACCAACGGTTGGCGTGTCGACCCCGGCAAAGTCACCGGCGACAAAGCTGATATCGAGACCGGACCCCGCAGCGGTTCGTGTGGCCTCTGCCACGACGGACGGGTCGAGGTCAACGCCGAGCACCCGGCCCGGAGCGACGTGTCGGGCCAGATCGATGCTCAGCGTTCCCGGCCCGCATCCGACATCAAGCAGATGCATCGCCGGCTCGAGGTGGGGCAGCAGGTACGCGGCCGAGTTTTGAGCGTTGCGCCAGCGATGCGAGCGAAGCACAGCGTCGGAGTGACCGTGCGTATAAGGCGTCCCATCAGATGGGATAGGAGTTCCGTCCATTGGAACAAGCTAGCAAACAAACCTCATTCCGTCGAGAAGTCAGCTACCCACCTATTCGATGAATTGAGGGCTGTTCGACCCTCTTCGCCAGGGTCCAGTGGCACTGGGTACGGCGACACTTCACGGGCACACTGAGGGTGTTCTTTATCCCGCAAGGAGCCGCCTGTGTACACCACGGTCACGATCCCCGTCGACACCGATGACCCCGACGTCGAAGCTATCGAGATCGCTACTGCACTCGCTGATCGGCTCGGCGCGGGCGTGGAATTGATATCGGTAGCATCTCCCCGTGCACAACCGGCTACGGCCGAGGAACTGGCGTCTCTCGCCGTGGCGACAACGGTGCCGGTGTCCACGCGGGTGCTCGTTTCGAAGGATGTCGGTGGAGAGTTGCTCGGGGAGGTCATCCATCATCCGTCCTCGCTCTGGTGCGTGCCAACCCATGCCCGATGGGCCGCTTTCGAAGCACTGCTCGGGAGCGTCAGCGAAGACTTGGCACGCGATAGCGGCCGTCCGGTGGTGCTCATTGGAAAGCGAGCTGTTCGGCGGGTCGGTGACGGCGGGGTCATTCTTGTGACCGTTGACCCTGATCACACCTCCACTGCCATTCTTCCGACTGCGGTGGAACTGGCTCGCACGCTTCGCCTGGGTCTGCGCCTCGTCGAAGTGGTCGACCCCGCGAAAGTGCCTGCCGAGATGCGGTCCGATGAGAGCAATCTCGTTCACAACCTGGCCAAGGATTGGTCGACCGAAGACTTGGTCATCGACTTCGAGGTGCTGCACGGTTCGCATCCCGCCTCGGCCATTGTCGACTACACCAACAGAACACCGGATGTTGTGCTTATCGCGATGGCCTCCCACGGAGTCCCGGCCTCGGCCCGCATGGTCGTACCGAGCGAAACGTTCCGCGTCGTCCGCAAGGCGCTCTGTCCGGTCATCGCGCTGCACCCGCTGCCCACCCTTCCACGATCAGAGCGCGGCATCGTGGTGGCAGGCGTGGACCGGTTGGCGACATCGAGTGAGGTCGTCGACTTCGCCATCGCCGAGGCGAGCCGAAGGGGCGCCCAACTGCTGCTGCTGCATACCTGGGAAGAGCAGATCTATGTGGGGGAGATGGGCGTCGCTTACACGACCACCGGACCCGACGACAATGAAGAGGCCCACCTCACCCGCATGGACGAGGTGGTCGCCGCGGCAAAAGCGATTGCACCCGAGCTTGAGGTGAACACCGTTGTCAGTCGCGGGTGGGCCGCCGACATCCTGGTGGATTACAGCAGAATCGCCGAGCTGATCATTGTCGGACACCACGAACACAGCGGCTTCGGTGAGATGGTGTTCGGCTCGACCGCTCGATCACTCATGCGCCGAGCCTGGTGCCCGGTGGTCGTGGTGCCCTGCGCGGAGCACGCCGATGATGGCGTCGGCAAGCCGAAGCGAGACGTGCGAAAAGTCGTCGTTGGCACCGACGGGTCACCGCTTGCCGATGTCGCTATGGCCTGGGCCTATGACACGTGCGCTCGGTGGGGAATAGACCTGACAGTCACCCACGCGTGGGACTATCCGTATCAGGGAATTCGAACCACCGTTTCGGAAGGTCGTGATCTTGTCGCCCTCGATGCAGCGACGGCACTGCGCGACGCTGTTGCCCGACTCCGTGCCAGCAAGGGGGATTCCGTTCGCATTCACGCCGGACTCCGTGAAGGCATCCCTCGAGATGAACTTCACGCCGAGGCAGCCGATGCCGACCTGCTTGTGGTTGGATCCCACGGTCGCTCGGCTGTCGGCCGGATGCTGCTCGGCTCGGTCAGCGCATCGCTGGTCGAGCACCCACCGTGCCCCGTCGCCGTCATCCGCGCCCCGTTCGCGGATTCCTGAACAGAATTCGGGAAACCCTCGCCACGAAGAGTGCTAAAAATGTCGTGACCGAACGGAGTTGCGAGGATGGCCGACGTCGTCGCGAGGCGCAGGAGGTTGCATAGGCCGCAAGCTCTGCTTGGCGCGCTGATGTTGGCCGCCTGCGCCTCGACAGGTCAGGTGGCCTCGCCACCGGTACTGACCACGGCGCCAACTGCGGCCAGCTCGGGCGCAACAGGAGCAACTGTTCTCGGCGCGCCCTCGGTCGTGCCCTCAGTGGTGTCCTCGGCAGAACCCGTTTCGACGGCAGCAACCACGTCCCCTGCTCCCGACGCGCCCACCCGGTCGCCCAATCCGGGTGATCCGTCCACATGGACGAGACAGCCACCCCCGGCAGGGGTCGATGAATACCTCAACATGGGGAATTTCATCCCGAACATTCTTGATCAGCCGCTTTCCCTCGAACGTCCTGATGGACTTGGTTCAAGCACGACGGGCAATATCTCGGTGCTGACAGCGCCAGTGCTTTCGATCCCGGGCGCGGCGAAAAAGAAACCCCCGACCGTCTCGATTCCGTCGGGCGTAGCGACCGCACCCGCGACCGTCACCGTGACTGTCACGGTTCCCGCCCCGAAGACGACAACCAGCACCGTCTCCTCGAAACCGGTCGAGGTGAAACTGGCCGACTCCGTGTTTGAGGTCGGACGGCTGGGCGTGGTGGTCTCGCCGGGTGCTCGGGTGAAACTGATCACGCCCGCCAACAAGACGTTCTCGCCCCTCATTACTGATCTGCGGGCGTTCATCGAACTCGATCACGTCGGTGCGTATCGGATTGAGGCCGACTATGGCGACCTCGTGGTGCGCGCCAATCTGCGAGCCGAGGTGACGCAGGCCAGCGTCATCGGCCTCCCTGACGATCAGAGCCACAGTCGCTTCCTGCTGTCTTCGCCCGCCGACCTGGACATTCCGATACATCTCTACACGCGTGAGCCGTCCAGCGTCGAGCACCCGTGCGACAGCACGCAGGTCTGCTTCCGGTTTCTTTCGACCCTTCCTACTGTCCAACTCAAGGCGTCGGCACCCGTTCACTTTGACTTGGCGCGGAGTACCGGGTGTGTCGTTTTTGTAGGGCTCGACGACACCCCCAAATGTCCGCTCGCTCATTAGTACGCCGTTTCTTGGTGCGGCTCCGGCGACCTCTGGTCTTCGTGAGCTACCGCCGCAACGACCGCGCCCAACAGGCCGAACTGGTCGCCCGCCTGCTGCAACAGCAGCTCGGAAAGGCACGGGTCTTCTTCGACACCACCGACATGTCACCCGGTCAACCACTGCGCCTTTCGCTGGCGCTTGCTCTGCGACGAGCACGGGCCATGGTCGTGGTTGTGGGGCCGAACTGGGCGGCGGACGAGAATCGAAAGCGTCTTGAAGACGAGGGCGACTGGGTGCGTAGTGAACTCACCAAGGCGTTGGCCAGATCCGGCGGCGAGGTGGTGGTGCTCTACGTCGATGGTGCTCGGGTACTCACACGACTCGACCTGCCTGAACCGTTGCACTCGTTGCTCGATCGGCTCTACGTCACCGCGCCTCCGCTGACGTTCAACGACACTGTCGTTGCGCTTGGGGTGAAACTGGAAGAGTCCGTTCCGCGTGCCTGGCCCCGCGTCGTGTCAGCCTCCATTACCGGCGTGCTGTTGGCGGTATCGTTCGGGGCCTACCGGGTGGCAACGAGCCATCCGATCCCATCGATGGGCGGAGGGGTGAACATCGCCATCGCCGGGTTCTCGGTCGAGGCGGGCGATGCTGCACTCGGCAACGAGTTCGCCCAGCGCGTTGCGGCCGCGCTCGCCGGCCAGTCAGGTGACCGCGCCGAGGTTTGGGGTCCGGATCGCGTCGGGCACCTGGTGAAAGGCGACGGTGCGTCGCAACTTCGTTGGGTCCAGGAACGAGCAAAACATCTCAACGCCGACGTCGTGATCTACGGCGCGGTGCGTGGCGGAACAAAGGGTGACATCGGCGGCGTGCGTGTCGAGCCGCGCGCTTATATCCCACCCGATCAGGTCTCGGCGGCAGGAGAGGCCAGCGGTGACTTCTCGCTGGGCAAAGCCATGGTGCTCGACCCGCGCAATGGCGCTCAGCAGGCCGAAATCGCCCGGCAGCTCACCGAGCGGGCAACTCCCATGACCAACGTTGCGATCGGCATCGACGCCCTCGGCGGGGGAGATACCGACGCTGCGGTCAAGATGTTCACGACAGCCCTCGATCAGAGCAGCTTTAACGCCGTCAGTCGATCGCTCATCCTGGTCCTACGCGGCGCGTCCTTTGCCCGAGCGCCGATCACGCGCACCCTCGATCTCTCCGACAAAGCGCGGGCCGACTTCGAACAAGCGCTTGCCGAGGACCCGACAGACGACCGAGGCCGGATCGGCCTCGCCGAGTTGGCCTACCGTCGCAGCGCGGCCGACATCTGCGGCGAACGGGCTGCTCGAACCGATGTCAAAGTGGCCGAACTCTCGTCGGCCGGCGCCCGCTATGCGGAGGTGCTCGCACACGGGACAGGACCACCGGGTGCCGATCTCGGCGCCAAGGCGGCCTTCGGTCTCGGACGGGTGCTGAGCTGCCAGGTGCGCGGTGGGCTCTCCAACGATCTCGCTCGCTCTCGTCAGCTCTTGCAGGGAGTTCTCGATGAGTACACCCACGGCAATGCCCGCTTGGCCGAGTTGGCCGCACTGGCCCATGTCGACCTTGGTCTCCTCATCTTTCAAATGGACAACGACCCACGATTATCCGACCGGGAGATACGCAAAGGCCTCGAGATCCCGGCGCTCTTGCCAAGTACGCGCTGTCTCATCCTGCGCATCCTCGTTTCGGTGGAGAAGGCCTACGACAGCGCGTTGGCCGCCAAGACCGACGCCACGTTCGGTTCCTCAGGCTCCTGCACCTAGCGCCGACCGCGAGCGGGGGCGATATGCGCTCGTGAAGTTCACCAGTGACAATCCGACTGGAAGTAGCTACACTAGGGACTATGACAGTAGCTACATCGAGTCGTATCGAGGTCGGGGTGCGCGATCTGAAGAACAACCTGAGTCGCTATCTCGGCCAAGTCGAGGCTGGTGTCGAAGTCGTTGTGACCGACCGCGGTCGTCGGATCGCAAGGCTGACAGGCATCGATGACGTAGTAGGGGACAAGCTGGCTGCGTTGATCGAGGCAGGTCTCGTTCGCCCGCCAACATCGAAGGCGCGTCAGCGCCCGGTACCGCTCCGGTCCGATGGCTCCGTCAGTGAGTTGGTGGCAGAACTGCGCCAGTGATCACCTACATCGACACATCCACCCTTATCAAGCTGTTGATCGATGAGGTTGGTACAACCGAGGCTGGACAGATCTGGGATGAGCCAGATGTTCTCGTGTCGGCTAGGGTCGCCCACGTCGAGGCTCGAGCGGCCCTCGCTGCGGCGCGACGGCAGGGTCGGATCTCCGCCGAGGTGTTACGTGCAGCGGTAGAGGGACTTGGAGTTTTGTGGTCGCAGGTGTCCGTCGTTGAGATCGACGACATCCTGATGCGTTTGGCCGGCGACCTCGCAGAAACGCACAGCCTGCGCGGTTACGACGCCGTTCATCTCGCGGCCGCGCACGTCGTTGGTGCCGACGTGTTCAGCAGCGCTGATCGCCGTCTGTGCGAAGCCGCCAGCTCCACCTGCTTTCATGTGGCCAACCCGATCGATGCAGTCACGTCACCAACGCAACCCGAGGTCAACGCATCCGGCGATGAGTCGTGACCATCGGCATAGGTGCGGCCGCCTGCCACCACCCGCACCACAGCGCACGGTAACGTTACGAAGATGTCAGGTTGGCGGGCCGGTGAAATCACGAAAAGGACGTTTGCTGTCCTTATCGCGTTGCTCGCCGTTGCCTGCCTTGTTGTTGGACACCCACACGCTCGCTCGACAGCCGCGAACGCTGCGTCGGTTGTGATGTCGATCGGTCACTCGATGCACGACGCACCCGCACATCCGCCCGTAGAGCCGGATTCGCCACAGCACGGATCCGACAATCATTGCGCCGCCACGGTCGCAGCGGTGTGCTCAACATCGGGAGCGTCAGGGCTGGCCGGGATCCTGCTCGCGCTCATGCTGGTCGGGTCTGTCGTCGCGCTCGCGCGGATGACACCGTTCAACTCGTCGCCTCAGCGACCGTTGCAGCCTAACGGCGTGAACCGTGCCCCAGCTTCTTTCTTGTTCCCCGGGCGACAGGCCCTCGCCGTTCTCTGCGTGTCCCGAACCTAGGTCGGCCCTCGCCCTCTACGTGAGGGCCACATCGACCATTTTCGACACTTCTTAGGAGAACCAAACCATGTCATTCGCACTTCCAGCGCGCCTTGTGCGCGCCGCCACAGTTCTTGCCCTTACTGCCGTCAGTGCCGGTTGCGGGTCGACGTCCGGCGCGAAACAGGGTGCCGGCAGCACCGCTGGCGCGTCCGCTGAAGCGGCCACGACCGCCATGGCCGGGATGAATCACACTTCGATAGCACCACAGACGACTGTCGACCCGACCGTGTTGACGCTCGATGCGATGGCCGGTATGGATCATTCCGGTGGGATGGCCATGGACCCGGTGGCCGGTGATGGCACCACCGATTCCGCTGCCGGGTACACGTTGCATTCGACCACATCACCGACCAAGACCGGCACGCAAACGTTCGCGTTCACGGTCGACGGTTCGGACGGCGCACCGATCAAAGACGCCGTCGTCGAGCAGACCAAGAAGCTGCATCTCATCGTGGTCCGCTCTGACCTGACCGGCTATCAGCACCTCCACCCCGATCTCGGACCCGACGGCACCTGGACCGTATCGGTGACCTTCGCGAGCGGTGGACGCTGGCGCGCGATCACTGATCTCACCCCGATAGCGGGTACCCGGGTGGTGCTCGGCACCGACATCTCGATCGAAGGGACCGCTGTCGAGCGGCCGATACCACCAGCGGCACTCACCACGTCCATCGACGGGTACGGCGTCGCGCTCGACGGGGAACTTTCGACAACCGAAGCGACGTTGCGGTTCGCGATTACCAAGGCAGGGAAACCGGTGACGGATGTGACCGAGTATCTCGGAGCGGGCGGGCATCTCGTCGCGTTAAACAGCGGTACGCTCGCGTATACACACCTTCACCCCAACAGCGGCCCGGCTCCAACGTTGAGTTTTGACGCGCACGCACCCACCGTCGGGCAGTATCGGTTGTTCCTCCAATTCGCCGCCAGTGACGCAGTCCACACGGCTGAATTCACGGTCACCGTCGGCAAATGACGTCTCGCCACATGCGGACCAGTGGAATTCTCGCTGTGGTGGTGACCTTGCTATTCACCACGGTCACCACCACAGCATCCGCGACACCTGCCGACGACAAACGAGCCGAAGCCGCCAGAATTGCCACGCAGCGACAGCAGCTCGTGCAGACCGCCGAACGACTCAACGAGGAATCCAAAGCCGCCGAAGAGACCCTCGCAGGACTCAACGCTGAACTCGCTACGACGGGCACCGCGTTGGCGGAACGGGACGCGTCCCTTTCGCAGATGAACAGTGCGGTCGCGAGCTTCGCGCTGAAGTCCTACATCTTCGGGCGGGGTGCGGGGGAGCTCGATGTCGTGTCCGGGATGGACGCGATCAACGCGTCGGCCGTGAAGGAAGGCTATTCGGCGGCCCTGCTCGGCTCCGCCGGGGATGCCGTCGACGTTATTCGGGCCGCCCGACAGGACATCGATCACATCGTCAAGGACCTCGCCGTCAAACAGCAGCGGCACATCCAACTCAAGGGACGTATCAGCACCAACCAGGCCAAGGTCACCGAGACACAGGCGCAACTCGACGACATCGCCAAACACCTCGACGCTGAACTTGCCGTCCTGGTAGCCGATGAAGAAGCCAAACAGGAACAGGAGCGGATGCTCAGAGAACGGCAGGCC
>JANMCE010000381.1:0-17569 GCA_031360915.1 Actinomycetes bacterium
TCTCGTTCGCGTTCGTCGAGCGACGCTACATCGAGGCCGAGAGAGCCGGCCGCTTCCACTCGCGTTCGCACGTCGACGAGCAGTGCTTCGAGCTTGCCCGGCGCGGCGATCCATCGACCGATCGTGGCCGCCCGACGCTCGCCGGTGAGGAGTTCGAGGTCGTCAGCGTCGACCCAGCCGCGCTCGGCGATGACGCGATCAACGCTGCGATCGGGCCTGGCCTTGTTGGCCGTAACAACGGGCGCGACGTCAAGGATCTCTCCTCCGCCGACGGTCTCGGAACGACCCGATTCACGAAGCACAAACCGATCACCAGGCAGGAGTGGCAGCAGCGTTGTCGTCCGCAGCCGCACGAGACCAACGGCCCCGGGATCAATGCCCTCGGAGCCCAGCACGCGCATGCGAACGGGAAACTCTCCACTGCCGATATAGGCCACGTAGGCACCACGGCGACTCACCTGGTGATCCACCGCGGCGAGTACCTGGAGCCGAGCGTCGAACGACGCAGTACTGTGCCAGCGGCCGGGAGGCACCACGGCGTCGCCGCGCACGATGTCCTGGTGCTCGACACCGTTGAGATTGAGCGCGACGCGGTTGCCCGGGCCGATCCGCTGGTGGGACGAACCCAACGACTGGATAGCCCTGACGCGGGCCGGCAACTGTCGTGGTCCGACCACAACCTGATCACCAACGGCCACTTCGCCCCCGGCGAGCGTTCCCGTGACAACCGTGCCCGAGCCCTTGGCGGCGAACACCCGGTCCACCCACAACCTGGCTCGACCGCGGTCCACTGCCGTGGGTGTCTTCGCGACGAGTTCATCAAGCGCTACTCGTAGTTCGTCGAGGCCCCGCCCGAGGGTTGCGGCAGTGGCAATGACGGGGGCATCCTCAAGGAAGGTTCCGGCCACCTGATCGGCCAGCAGCAGACGCGCCAGTTCGAGCTCGTCATCATCGACCTGGTCGGCCTTGCTCAGCGCGATGACGCCTCGCTGGACACCGACGAGTTCGAGGATGCGAAGGTGCTCCTCGCTTTGCGGCTTCCACCCTTCAGTGGCCGCCACCACAAAAAGGCAGGCATCCACCGCGCCAATTCCGGCCAGCATGTTCTTCAGGAACTTCACGTGACCGGGCACGTCGATGAAGCTGATACCTGCCCCCGATGGCAACGCGACGTGAGCAAACCCAAGGTCGATGGTGAGGCCGCGGCGCTTCTCCTCCTCGAACCTATCCGGATCTGTTCCGGTGAGTGCGAGTACCAACGAGCTTTTGCCGTGATCGACGTGACCGGCGGTCGCGACCACGTGCATCGTCACGTGACGGCCCGCAACGCGTCAGCAATAGTTGCATCGTCAACGACATCGACGGTGCGCAAGTCAAGGTACGTCGCGTTGTCCCGGACCCGGGCGATGACCGGTGGCACCCCGGCGCGCAAGGCTGCACTGCGGTCTCCGTGCAAGCGCAGGCCGTAGCTGGGCATGGTGACCCCGGGCAGCGAACCGGCGCCGGGAAGTGCGTCCATTGCTTCGGCCGCTACACCCGGCACCTCCGTCGCTATCTGTTCCGCCCGATGCTTCAACCCTTCTATTGGAAGGCCGACCATGTGCCAGAACGGAATGACATCACCATCTCGTCGCAGGTACGCCATGGCGACGTCCTGCAGCGCGCCGAGGACGAGTCCGCCGGGACGCAAGGCGCGGGCCAGCGGATGGCTGGCGCACTGGGAGATGAGATCCTTGCGACCGACGAGAATGCCTGCCTGCGGCCCGCCGAGCAGCTTGTCGGCGCTGAACATCACCAGGTCCGCCCCGGCCGCCAAGGTCTGTTTGGCCGCTGGCTCACCGCCAAGCCAGACGGGCGGACCGTTCTTCATCCACGGACAGGCGCTGTCGAGCAGTCCCGAGCCGATATCGGCCAACACCGGCACACCGAGCGTGGCGAGTTGATCGACCGGCGTCGACTCCGTGAAGCCGTCCACCACGTAGTTGGAGGGATGCACCTTCAAGATGATGGCGACGTCGGCTCCCGGAGCCTTCACGGCCTTCGCGTAGTCACTTAGCCGAGTGCGATTCGTGGTGCCGACATCGACAAGCCGTACGCCCGATTGCGCCATCACATCGGGCACCCGGAAGCCGCCGCCGATCTCGACGGCTTCACCGCGACTGACCAGTGCCTGTCGGCCTTCGGCCAGCGCGGCCAGCGCAAGGAAGACCGCCGCGGCGGTGTTGTTCACGATGAGCGCGGCGTCGGCTCCAGTCAGGCGGGCGAACAGTCGACCGACATGATCGCTTCGATCACCGCGCTTGCCGGTGGCCAGATCGAGTTCGAGGTTCTGGTAGCGACCCGCCGATATGTGGCGAATCGGTGCCCGCCCGAGGTTGGTGTGCAACAGCACGCCGGTTGCGTTGATGACGGGCTGCAGCATCATGATCTGTAACGCTCGCGCTCTGCTCGCTGCCGACTCCGGCTCCCCCGCTGCGATGGCCTCCCGAGCAACATCGACCAGGAGAGGATGCGGCAACCCCGTGTCGGCCAACGACCGCGCCAGTGCATCAACCGAGGGAGGTCGCGTGGCCGTCATAGTTGCATTCTGGTCTACTCGGCGCGAGCTAACGCTGCCTGATGAGCGCCACGATGCGCTTGGCCCACCGATCATCGCGCCGCGCTGCACCCATGATCAGCCACCAGGCACCGAGCAGCGCTATCAGAAATCCGATGACGGCGCTCGGCTGCCGCACCGCAATCGCATTGCCCAACGCACCAAACAAAATGATCAGCGCCCCAATCACCGTCAACCGCGCCCCATTCATAGAGTCAGTCTGACCGCGCGGGCCAGCGCTCACAATACCGGTGAGGCTAGGGCGCGTCGGCGGCGTCGAGAGCAGCGGAGACCATGTCGAGCATGCGGGCCGAGCAGCCGGCCATATCGACGGCGGGGGCGATGTCGGTGGCGATGCGTTCGGCGATCGCACGGAACACATCGGCCGCGGCGCCGACGCCGTCAAGTGCAACTGGCACGCCACTGTCGCCACCCGCGGCCACGGCCGCTTCGAGCGGCACCTGACCAAGGAGCGGTGCACCGATTTCGTCGGCCAACACCTGACCACCACCGCTGCCGAACAGCGCGTACGTCGAGCCATGATCACACGTGAACGAGCTCATGTTTTCGATCACGCCAACAACGCGAAGAAACGAACGGCGAGCCATGTCGGCCGCACGAATGGCGACCTTTTGGGCCGAGGTGGCCGGCGTGGTGACAATGATCATGTCGGTGCGCGGCAGCATGCGAGCCAGACCCATCTGCACATCGCCGGTGCCGGGCGGCATGTCGATGATGAGGTAGTCGATATCGCCCCACGCCACCTGGTTGAGGAATTGCTCGACGGCCTTGGTAAGCATGAGCCCGCGCCACATGAGCGCAGTACCTTCATCCTCCACGAGGTTGCCAGTGGAGACAACGCGCAACGTGCCCTTGCCCACCTTGCGTTCGTTGGGCTGGATCAGTGCCGTGCCGTACTCATCCTTTTCGGCTTCGAGTCGATCAGGGATACCCAACATGCGTGGAATGGAGAAGCCCCAGATGTCGGCATCGAGCACGCCGACCGTATGACCTCGTGCGGCAAGTGCGGCGGCGATGTTGACCGTGACGCTCGACTTGCCGACGCCTCCCTTGCCGGATGCGATCGCCAGGATGCGGGTAGAGGTCGGCACCATCGTGGCGGTGGCCTTTTCCTTGGCGTTCCAGCGGGCCTTGGTCATGGCATTGGTGCGTTCGTCTTTCGACATTTCGCCCCAGTCGATCTTCACCTTGGTGACGCCGGGATGCACTTCGAGGCGACTCTCGACGTCCTTCTTGATCTGCACCCGCAATGGGCAACCGGCGATGGTGAGCTTCATCTTGACGTTGACGACGCCGCTGTCATCCACCTTCACATCACACGCCATACCGAGATCGACGATGTCGCTACCCAACTCCGGGTCGATCACGGCGCGCAGCAGTTGCGTGACTTCCTCAACAGTGGGCGGACGAACCGAAGTGGTCATGACCATATTCTAACGGTGCGCGCCGTGTAAATGACTTCACAACCCCGGTAGAATCACGGTATGGAAGTGCCGAAGCTCGACTTGTTGAAGACACTCGGCGACAACACTCGCTACGCGATCTACCTCGAACTGGCTCGTTCGCCTCGGCCGCTCAGCACTTCCGATGTGGCCGAATCGCTAGCCTTGCACCCCAACACCGTCCGCCCGCACCTCGAACGCATGCGAGATGTCGGCTTGCTCGATGTGCGGATCGACGTACCCTCCGGCGTCGGCCGTCCCCAGCATCGCTACTCCATCGCGGCCGATGCCCCCTCGATGGGCCTCGAACCACCCACGTTTCCCCTCCTCGCGAGCATGCTGGTGTCCCTCGCGCAGCGAACCGGTGCCGGGCCCGATGACGCCGAAGCGGTCGGCCATCAGCAGGGTCTGGTCGATGCCGAAACCGCTCCCCCGTCGTCTAGTTGCCTGGAAGCACTGGTCGCTCGACTCGACGCACTGGGCTTCGATCCAACTATCGACGGCTCCGAAGATGGCGACGAAGCCGTCATCGCGTTCGCCAACTGCCCTTTCCGGGAACTGGCCGAAAAGTACCCACGGCTGGTGTGTTCGCTCCACCGGGGCCTGGTGCAGGGCTTTGTGGAAACGATGCCTGACGGCGAAGTCGGCGAGTTTCACACGCTCGAACACCGACAACCTTGTCAGATGACCCTCATTTCCCGATAGCCTGTCGTCAGAACTCAATAATTAGGAGGCGACAGCGTGATCACGCTTACCGACGTGGCAGCAATCAAGGTCAAAGAACTGCTCGATCAAGAGGGCGATGAGACGTTGGCATTGCGCGTGGCCGTTCGCCCCGGCGGCTGCTCTGGCTTCAGCTACGAAATGTTCTTCGACGGTGATCGCGCCGCCGACGATGAGACCATGGACTATGAGGGAGTGCGCGTGGTCGTTGACCCGTCCAGCGCGCAGCTGCTCACCGGTGCCACCCTTGACTACAAGGATGGCCTTCAGGGCGCTGGCTTCAACATCAACAATCCGAACGCCACCAAGACCTGCGGTTGCGGCTCCAGCTTCAGCTGACCAGAACGGGAACCTCAGCCTCGACCCGGCTTGCATTCGTGCAGCCGGGTCGTTGCGCGTTTTGCGGCAGCATCAGGCGGACGAGTCGGCTCTGGTCACCAACGGGTGCGACCGAACCCGACTCGTGCTGCGTTGTTGGCTGAGCTGCTGACCTGCGAGCGTGGGGACTTTGCCGATACCGTGCCGGTTATGAACAGCATTTCGCGGCGCACCTTCCTGGCCGGCACTATCACAGTGCCTGCGGTGCTGTCGGCCTGCGGCACTAGCAACGCCAAGTCAGCCACCGGCACAGCGGCTGGTGGCTCGCTTCCGAAGGGAAAGATCGAGCTGATCCGCTTCAACGCCGACGGCTATCTCTCCACCGGCAAGCAACGACTTCCCGTCGGCCTCGCCGATGCCAAGGGTGTCGTGGTCACCGCTGGCCCACCAGCGCTGACGGCCCGGGTGCTCGACAGCAGCGGCAAGGTCGTTGGCGCCGACCTCACCGCCGGGCGACGAGGCGACGGTATGCCCCGCCCGTTCTGGCCATTTCAGATGGCGATCACGACGCCGGGTGTCTACCAACTACAGGTCGACACCAACGGCAAGGACAAGGCCGTGCTGGCGTTCAGCGTGGTAGAGCCATCAAAGGTTCCGACCCCCAAGCCCGGAGATCAACTGCGTTTCATCGACACGCCGACGGTGAACAAACCCCTGGGCGTCGACCCGATCTGCACCCGTAATCCCGACTGCCCGTTCCACTCGGTCTCGCTGAAGGATGCGCAGTCGCTGGGCAAACCGATCGTGTACCTGGTGTCCACGCCCGCCCACTGCCAGTTCGCAGTGTGCGGACCAGTGCTCGACTTCCTTATCGAGGAACAAAAGCGCATCGGCGATAAAATCGTTGCCATCCACCAAGAGGTCTACAAGGACGATGGTGGCACCATTCCCACCGACGCTATGGACTCCTACGGCCTCACGTTCGAACCCGTGCTCTTCCTCGCGGACGCCACCGGCAAAGTGGTTGAACGGTACGACGTCCTGTTCGATCAAAAAGAACTCGGCGCCGCGCTCGACACATTGGTCGCAGCAAAGTGAAGCGCACCTTTCGTCAGGTGGATGTCTTCACCAGCGTGCCGTACATGGGCAACCCGGTGGCCGTCGTGCTCGACGGTACGGGCCTCACCACCACCCAGATCGAAGACCCGGCGTTCGGATGACGGTTGCGTTTCGCGTCAATGGGGCCGAGGTGGAGGTGCCCGATGACGGCGCTTCTCTGTTGGAGGCGCTTCGGGATCGGCTGGGGTTGAAGGCGGCGAAGGACGGCTGCAGTCCGCAAGGGCAGTGTGGATGCTGCACCGTGCTGGTGGATGGCCAGCCGCGCGTCGCCTGTGTCACGCCCGTTATCCGGGTGCGGGGACGCGAGATCACCACGCTCGAAGGCATGCCTGAGGCCGAGAAATGGGCCGAGGCCCTCTGCGCGACCGGCGGCAGCCAGTGCGGCTTTTGTACGCCGGGCATCATCGTGCGTTTGGCGGCAATGCCGACCGATCCGAAGCAAGCGCTGCTCGCCCACCTCTGCCGCTGCACCGGCTGGCAAACCATCGTGGAAGCGGCCGATCTGGTTGCAAACGGAACAATCCCGACCGCGGACAGGTCGGGAGCCGATGCACGGGCCACGCTTGAAGGCCACACCCACCAGACGGTCAGCCCGGCCATTGCCCTCGGCCAAGGCGGGTTCGCCGATGACACGGCGCCCCCTGATGCACTCGTCGCCGTGCGTGCAGCCGATGGCACGTGGATGGCGGGCGAAACACTCACGGCTGCGCGCAAGATGGCTGGCAAGGTGCAGGGTCGCCGCACGACGGTCGCCGTCGATTGGCCGATCGAGCTTCCCGAGGGCGATTGGGTCCGCGCTGTGCAGACAACGTGGGTCGAGCCGGCCTACCTTGAGCCCGATGCGTCTTGGTGCGCACCGGGCGGCGAGCCCACCTCGGCACTGGCCAACGGTGGAGCGTTCGGCGGCAAGCTGCACACCGAAGCAGGCACCGTGGCACAACGGCTGGCCAACGAGTACGGCCGAGCGGTCAAGGTCGTTTACAGCCGTGAAGACGTCGTCAACCTTGGGCCCAAGCGCCCGCCGATCGCGGCCGGAATCCGGGCCGACGGCTCCGGCGTCATTCGGGTAGCGCGCACCCCCGGCATCGTTGAAGCCATCACGAGCATCGCTCCAGCACTCACCGTGGAAGAGGTCGACATCGTCGGCCCTCCAACATCCAGTGCAGTACGAGCCGCGGGTTGGGCAGAAGCGGCCGCGCTGCTCGCGGCCCTGGCGGACATCGACGAGGTGGTCTCCCCCGACGGCGCTCGCGCCAATGCCGTCATCAACGACGACGGTTCGGTGCGGGTGACGGTGAACGCCGGCGAGATCCTCGATGCAGTAACTCTGCGCAGCTACTGCATCGGTGCCGCCCATCAGGCCCTTGGCTGGGTGCGCACCGAGGCCATCGCAGTCGACGACGTTGGCCAGGCGCACGATCTCACCATCCGCAGCTTTGGCGTTCTGCGGGCCGTCGACATGCCTCACGTCGAGGTCGTGATCGAACCAGACAATCGACCAGCGGTCAACGGCTCCGACGCGGTGTTTGCTGCGGTGGCGGCTGCGGCCTGGCGTCGCACCGGATGGTCGCCCGTCTGGCCAACGCAGCGGTAGATTGCCGAACGCATGGAAATCGCTCCGCTGTCGATTGCCGCGTCGGCTCGAAGCAACGGCCATCACGCGTGGATGGCTCGCCGGTTGTTCGAGCTGATGGGCACCTCGGTGTCAACGACGCCCGAGCACGGGCCGAAACTGATGCTGGGTCGACATTGCTACCACTGCGCCTGGCACGCCGAACTGTTCGCCTCACTCCTGCCAACACCCGTTGCGGTCCATCCGTACGCGGTGGTGGAGCCGCCTAGCGCCGATGTCGAGACGATGTTCGCGAGCTTTGAGCGGTTGACGACCACGGCAGAAAAGCTGGACGCCATCTACAGCGTCGCCATCCCCATGATGCTCAACCGCATCCGGGAGCATCGAGATCACTGCAACCCGGTCTCCGATGCGCCGACCATGCGGGTGCTCGATCTGGTGGCGCTCGACCTCACCGCTGACCTCCACGAGGCCGAAAAAGCGAGGGCGACTCTTGTGCCTTCGGACACACGGCACTGATCCAGAGGCAGCGGGGTCCCCTTGTCAGGGCGCTCGTGACCCTCTAAGTTGCGTTCTGGTTCTGGCGGAAGCACCCACAAGCCGCACATTTTCGCCATGTGTGGTTACACAACTCTTCTGAGTGCTCAAAATGGTTCTGAAATAGGTCGGTTGGAAGGCTTGACCGACCCCTTATCATGAGTAAACCCCGTATGTCGCGCATCCCCGCGCCGACGTGACCGCCACGGGGTTATCACGAGGAGTCTGTCTTGGCGAAGGAGCGCATCGAGCGCGATGAAGAGGACCTTGTCCGTCTTTATCTGACCGACATTGGCCAGTACCCGCTGCTGACCAAAGATGATGAAGTTCGATTGGCCAAAGCCATCGAGTCGGGTGCCACTGCAGCTGCGGCCCTCGAAAAGGGTGGCAAAGACATCACGGCGGCCAAGAAACGCGAGCTTCGCCGGCAGGCTCGTGAGGGTGAAGACGCGGAGCGCACGTTCGTGCAATCCAACCTTCGTCTCGTGGTGTCCATCGCAAAGAAGTACCAAGCGTCGGGTCTCCCGCTGCTCGACCTCATCCAGGAAGGCAACCTTGGCCTCATGCACGCGGTCGAGAAGTTCGACTGGCGCAAGGGCTTCAAGTTCTCCACCTACGCAACCTGGTGGATCCGCCAGGCCATCACCCGCGGTATTGCGAACACGGGCCGCACCATCCGCTTGCCAGTGCACGCCGGCGACACGCTCGCTCGTTTGCAGAAGGCTCGCGCCCGGCTGGAGCTCAAGTTGGGGCGCCCTGCCACGTTGTCGGAGTTGTCGGCCGAGGTGGAAATGCCCGAAGACAAGGTTACCGAAGCGCTGCGCTTCGCAGCCGAGCCGTTGTCGTTGAGCGAACCGCTTCGTGAAGATGGCGACGCCGAACTTGGTGACGTCGTCGAAGATCGATCGGCCGAGAGCCCGTTCGAGGTTGCCGCTACGGCGCTGCTGCCCGACGAGATCAACCGTCTGCTCGCACCCCTCGATGATCGTGAGCGTGAAATCCTCAAGCTCCGTTTCGGTCTGGATAGGGGCGAACCGCGCACCCTCGAAGAGGTTGGCGAACACTTCAACCTCACTCGTGAGCGCATCCGCCAGATTGAAGCTCGTGCCATGAGCAAGCTGCGTCATCCGTCGTCCGACACGGGTGCCCGCGACCTGCTGGCCGTCTAAGACACTGTGAAAGAGGACCCCGCCCACCTGGGCGGGGTCCTCTTGGTTTTCCTACAGTGTCGTCATGACGACCATTCCCGTGTCATCGCTGTGGGTCCAAACGGAGAACTCGCTGCACCAGCAGCTTGCGTTCAAAGACTTCGCCGAGGCGTGGGCCTACATGAATGCCGTGGCCACCGAGGCCGAAAACCAGAACCACCACCCCAACTGGTCGAATGTATGGAATCAGGTGACGATCGACCTGACATCGCACGACAAGGGCAACACGGTCACGGCTCGCGATCGCTTGCTCGCGGCTGCGGCCGATGATGCCCTGCGCCATGTACTCAAGCCGCGTGCGACCGCATGGGCCCGCACCTTCACCGAGCACCTGGTGGCCGGTCGTTTCGCCGACGCGCACGCCCTGTTCGACCCGGGCCTGGTAATGACCGAGGCCGAACTGCGTGAGCACTTCACGCAGCTCGGCGATGCGAGCGATCCGTTCACCGATTTGGCCGTGGAAGATGAGTTTCTCATGACCGAGTGGCCCGACCGCGACGACGCGGACGTGCTGTGGGCCTACTGCAGCGTGCGGGGCAAGAGCCTGGTTGAGGCAGTCACCGTTCGCGTCGCCATGCGACCGGGCGCACCCAAGCAACTAGGCGTGAGCGGCATTGAGTTCGGCCGGCCGTAGCCCGTAACAATCCTTAACAAGATTTCGTGCCGTCTCGCTCGGTTGGGCCATCACGGTGGGTAATACTGTTCTCCTATGCGTGCCGCACGGAGTTTGGCGAGCTTTGTGGTGTGTCTGGCCGTTGCCGCGTCCTGTGGATCAACCGTTCGGCCGACGGCAGGCCTTCCGCCCGCACCGGTCACTACACAGAGCGTTGCACCGACGGTTCTCGCGGCTACCGCGGTCCCGACGACGACAGCGACAACGGCCGCTACCGCCACGACGACCGCCACCGCGCCGTCGGCACCTCCTACGACCACGGCCAGCCCAGATCCGTGCGCCGGGGTCGACTTCAGAAACTTCACCTACTACCTGCCGGACTACGAATTGGTCACGGTCCAAAACGGTGTCGGCGCCCGTGGCGCACCTGGCGACAAGTACTACGTCCGGGCCAAGGTCCGGGCCATCGCTGTCGGCGACATCGGCGGCCAGAACGCCGATGCCGAGACTGTGGTGTTCATCGACGCTGACACCGGCGGCGACGAGCGACTGAGCGATGTGCATGTACTGAGCTGCTCCCCCACGGCCGTGACCATCATGACGTCGGCCGGTGGCGGCGACCGGGCCTACGGCGGCATCCGATCGATCGTCATTGAGGACCACAAGCTGCTTATCGATCGCTACGCCGATGACAACGGCGTCTGCTGCCCGGGAGCAGCCGCCCGCACCACGTATGTGCTCTCCGGAACGAAACTGGTGGCCGAAGGAAAACCGGTGGTGCGCAAGCTCACCGTAATGGCGGGCGCGGCGGCCGTGCCGCTGGGCTTCTTCAACAACTCATCCACGGCGCTCATCATGGGCGAAACCGACAAGGCCCAGCCGGCCGGCTTCACCGCGTTCGCCGGCCAGACGGTGTCGCTCACCCTCGAGCCAGCCGGGCCCGATCAGAGCGCGGTCACCATCGATGTCGTGCAGGGCGCCAAGGTGCTCGGCAGCGCAAGTTCAGGCGTCTCAACCAAGGTGAAGTTGGTGGTCGATGGCTACTACGAGTTGGTAGCGCGTACCGTCACGGCCGGAGCCAATGCCCGGTTCGATGGTGACGTCACCATCAGCTGAGGCTCTTCAGCCACGCCGCTGCGCATCGTGCCGTGCTCCCCGAGACCAAAGCACAACCACCCCGTCTGTCGCACACTCGACACACCGCCATAAATGCCGGGCAATCTGGTCGCTCATCGACAGTTCTCACAAATGTGGCTATAATTCTGTACATGAAGTCAGTTACGCTTGCTGAGGCCCGACAGTCGTTGAGCGCGCTCATCAACGAGGTCGAGACCTTCGATGAACATGTGCTGATAACAAAGAACGGACGAGCCACGGCGGTGATCATTTCCGCTGACGAGTGGGAAGCCATTGAGGACACAGCGTTTTGGCGGTCCGTTCCCGACATCGGCAAAGACATTGCAACTGCCCGAGGTGAACGTGGGATTGCGCTCGATGAGTACCTTGCCTCGCGGACCACGAAACCCCGTTGACCTACCGCGTCGAGATTCGTTCTCCAGCTCAACGCAATCTGAACAACTTGCCGGCCAAGGCGTTTGACGCAGTGATTGCCTTCATTGCCGGGCCCCTTGCGGAGAACCCGCAACGCGTCGGCAAGCCGTTGCGCCATGAGTTCGTAGGAACCTATTCGGCACGAGTCGGCCCGTACCGAATCCTTTACGAGATCGACGATGTCGTACGTATCGTGGCCGTCATTCGAATAGCGCATCGTGCTGACGTGTACCACTGAAGTGAATGGCAGGGCCTTGCCGGCTTGAAAAGCCTGCACTCTGAGATGCGTACTCCGTCCGGCCTGCCAGCGGCCCCCGCTGCGACGGTATCGAAGGGAGTGCATCCGCGCGTAACCGCAGTAACGTTCGCGCGTTAGCCCCTCGATTCGCTCGGTTTGGCACGGCAAATGGGCATATCGCGCGAATGAATCGACCGATTGCGCGAATAGGTTCATCCACCGGCTCGGCGTAGCAGCAGTTCTAGCGGCCCGTACGCGAAGCGGGAGAGCCAGAGCACGCATGCGCCAATACACACCACGAATGACGCGAAGGTGAGGCCCGTTTCCTGAGCCTGGGAGAACCCCCACGGCCAGTGCTTCATAGGCCACCGATACAGCGCAACCTGGAACACATAAAGGCTGAGTGCGAGTTGGCCGACTCGAGCGAGCGGCAGCACCAGCCGCCGAGCCCGGTCACCGACAACGAGCGAGCCGCCAATGACTGCCATGGCCTGACCACTCGAGCCGACCATCCACGCCGGCATCTCGGAGTGGCCATGAGCGTCGAGGAGTTCCCACCAGAGTGACGGTTCGTCGGGCAACGCATCGGTTTGCACAACCGAGCGGTCGACGGTGACGCGGTGCGATTCAGTGGACCAACCCGAGCCGTAACCAACGACGGCCATCGCCAGACCAACGACCACGAGGCCAATGCGCAGCCGTCGCAAGGAAAGATCTTGGCGGCCGATCCACATGCCGATCAATACGAACGCAAAGTTGGGGAAGAAGGCATACACGCCAGTGAAGAACAGTTCAGACAACAACACGTGCGGTTGCCGCAGCAGTGGGATCGCACCCCATCCGGACGCGGTATCACTCACCCGGTTAAAGGCGACCGGGAGATGGTTGTTGAGGTGCAGCGTGGTGACTGCTCCGATGATCACGACGGCAACGGCGCCAACCAGCAACCACCGATTCGGCAGCCGCCGGGCGACGAGCGCAATCACGAAGAACAGCGCGTAGAACTGGAGGATCACGGCGATTGGCGTGGTGTATTCGAACGTCAGACCGATGAGAAGAAGAACCACCGCCCGCCC
The DNA here is from genome assembly GCA_031360915.1 of Actinomycetes bacterium. Taxonomy (GTDB): domain Bacteria; phylum Actinomycetota; class Acidimicrobiia; order Acidimicrobiales; family Ilumatobacteraceae; genus JANMCE01. Next base: position 13,016 of record JANMCE010000381.1, read on the forward strand.
GATCACCTCACGGTACGGTCGCGGCGACCTTCGCAACAACAGTGCGAATCCGGCACCGCTCAACATGACAAACAGCGGCATCGCGCGGCCGTCAGTGAACCGCGCGACATGAGTGGTCCAGCCCGTCGCCCCTTCAAGACCGCTCGTTGCGAAGTGGGCAAAGAGCATGCCGAGGACGGCAACGGCTCGAGCCACATCGAGACCGAGTTGCCTGGTGGTGGCGGGGGCGACGGTAGCCCGAGGCGCCGTGCCCTGCACCAGATCCATCGCACCAAGCTAAACCTCAGTGGCCACTGCTTGGTCGCGCTCGTATTCATCGACCAGCCCGCGTCCGATTGCCAACAGCGCGGCGCGGATCTCGGCGGGCGAGTCGATCACCAGGAAGCCACTCAGCCCGGCGAGATCCACTGCCAACACGCGCGCCGATGGCCCGGCGATCTCTACCAGTTGGAAACCGGCCGGTCCCTGTGGTCCGAGCCGAAGTCGGTCACCGAAGAGAGCACGCAGGAGGGGCAGCTTGTCGGGCAGCGCTCGACCGGTTGCGGACACCGTTTGCATCGTGTCTTCGATGGCGGCTGTGACATCACGCCACGCCGAGGCGAGATCAAAGTCAGTCGGCCGCACCACCGGATTGTCCGTGCCTTCAACCGAACGGACGCGACTCAGCCGAAACGTACGCAAGCCTGCCGCGGTATCAGCCACCAGATACCAGACCGAGCCCTTCGACGCGAGCCCAAGTGGATGGATAGTGCGGGTGGTGGCGTGACCGGCGCGGTCGGCGTACCCCAACTCAAGTTGTTCGCCTTCAATGACCGCCTGCTCGATACGGTCGAGGAACGGAGGCCGAGCAACAGCCGTTGCGGTTGCGCTGCTGTTGCGCCACGTTCCCGGCTCGATCAGTACTGCATTGCTGGCCGCCTCAGCATCGCGTCGCATCGGTTCAGGCATCGCCTGCAACAGCTTGCGCACCGCGATCTTCACCGCCGGCGACGCGGCCGCAGCCGGTCCGGCCACAAGGAACAGCGCCCGAGCCTCGGGAGCAGTCAAACCGGTCAAGTCGGTTTTCGATCCGCCCATCAACTCCCAACCACCGTTGCGACCTTGGCGGGAGTACAGCGGCACGCCAGCTACGGCAAGCGCATCAAGGTCACGACGGGCGGTGCGTTCGGAGATCTCCAATTCGTCGGCTACCTCGGACGCGGTCACACGCCCGCGCGCCTGCAACAGCAGCAGGACACTCAGCAAACGATCAGCACGCATGTTTCCTAAGATACTTTCTAAACCGGTCAGAGGATGACCGGTTTAGGTTGCCAAACTGATGGCATGACAACCCAACAAGATCCCCGCCCGCTCTTCCTCCGATCCGTCGCGATCGCCACCTCAATAGTGGGTGGCGTACAGCCCGACCAGCACCGCTATCCCACGCCATGCGACGAGTACAACGTGCAGGAACTGCTCGGTCACATGGTGGCCGTGCTGGAACGCATCATCATCATCGGCTCGCTCGGTGACCCCAACGAGGCCACCCGAATGGTGGACCTGAACGACAAATCAACGCTCACCGAATGGTTCACCCGAGCCGGAAAAGCGGCCGAGGTGTGGAGTGACGCCACGCTCCTCGGCACCATGGTCACGTTGCCGTTCGCCAAGTTGCCCGGCGCAGCCGCTATGGCGATCTACTGCAGCGAACTCACGGTCCACGGCTGGGATCTCGCCCGAGCAACCAACCAGACCGTGCAGTGGGATGACGACGTGTGCCGCCTCGGCATGGGTGCCATGAAGATGGCGCTACCCGCCGATCTTCCCCGTGATGCGGACCTGCCCTTCGGCCCGCTGGTGCAGACGAGTACCGATGCTCCGCTCATCGACCAGCTTGTCGCCTGGACCGGCCGCACGCCGTAGCCGTCAGGGGGCGATGGAGAGAATCTGGTCGTCGTTGGGTTTCGGTTCGCCCCGGCCGTCGCGGTTGCTCGTGCTGATCCAGAGTGCTCCAGTCGGCGTCGTGACCACAGCTCGTAGCCGGCCAAACGTATCGTTGAAGAGGGCCTCCGGCTTTCCCGCTCCCGCGCCGTTGACGGGAATGCGCCAGAGTCGCTTGCCCTTCAAAGCAGCCATGTACAGGTCACCGTTCCAGAAGGCCAGGCCGCTCGGCGATGCATCCGAGGTCGGCCACGTTGCGGCCGGGTTGGTCATGCCGTCCTTGTCGCACCGGCCTTCGCAATCGGGCCAGCCGTAGTTCTTGCCGGGTTCGATGAGGTTGAGTTCGTCGGTGGTGTTTTGCCCAAACTCGGTGGCCCACAATCGGCCCTGTGCATCCCATGCCAGACCTTGCACGTTGCGATGCCCCTTGGAGTACATCGGCGAAATTGAACTGGGGTTGTCCGAGGGTATCGAACCATCGGGATTCAGTCGCAGGATCTTGCCGGCGAGGCTCTCACCATCTTGCGCGAGGTCCTTGTCGCCAGCATCGCCTGTCGTGACGTACAACAGACCATCGGGGCCGAATGCAAGGCGCCCGCCGTCATGATTGGAAGCCTTCGGGATGCCCAACAATAGGACTTGTTCCGGAGTGTTGTCGAGGCGAAATCGGGTGATGCGATTGTCGGTTTCGGTGGTGTAGTAGGCGTAGACATATCCGTCGTTTGCGTACTTCGGTGAGACCGCAATACCGAGCAGCCCACCCTCGCCTGTCGGACGGACATCGGCCAGTTTTCGTCGCTCGACGGTCTGTCCGTCTGCTTTTAGCTCAAGAATGCGAGCCGAATCCCGCTCGGTTACAAGAGGCGCCCCGTCGGGCAGAAACGCGATGCTCCACGGCACCTCCAGCCCAGAAGCCACAACCTTGGCGTTCTGCGGCGACAGCAGGGTCGACGTCGATGCAGTCGCTACCGCCGTGGTTGCTGCTGTCACTGTGGACGAAGCGGAGCTCGAGGTTGAAATCGAGGTTGGCGGCACCTTCACCGCAGAACCGATGGACGGCGCTGCCGATCCGTCGGACCCACAACCTGTGGCGATGAGTGTGAGAACGATCAACGCAACCCGACGACGCGGCACGTCTCAGACGGTACAGCAACCACTCACGCCATTGGCCTCGCGGCCCATGGGATCAGAGGGCATCGCGGCCGTAGCAAAAGCCATCCTTCGGCGCCGTTCGTGCGGACCAACGGCACTGGGTACGGGCATGCCCGCGAGAGATGGTGAAGGTGAGCCTGAAAGGAGTTCACATGACCACAACAGCGAGGCGCTCGGTAACAACGGTCGCCGGAACAGTGGCGTTGCTACTGACGGCGTCGGGATGCGGGAGCAGTTCATCGCAGACCACGAAGGTCACCCAGTCGGAATGGATCTTCACTGCCGATCCAACGACCGCGAAGGCCGGCAAGGTGACGATCTCAGCCAAGAACCTCGGCGGCTTCGAGCATGAGGTAGTCCTTGTGAAGGCAGCCGACCCGAAGGAACTTGCAACGAAGGCTGACGGCTCCGTTGATGAGGAGAAGATCACCGAGGCGCAAAAGGTCGGCGAGGTTGAGCACATCGCCCCGAACTCCAGCAAGAAGAACACGTTCACGCTTGAGGCTGGCAAATACGTGATGTTCTGCAACCTTGTGGACAAAGACGGCACGAGCCACTTCGCCAAAGGAATGTCTGGCACCTTCACCGTCACATGAGTTCCCGCTCAGGCCCACTGTCACCGCCGTGCTGTCGGGTAACGCGAACGACCTCTCGGCGGGTCAGCGACGGGAGCACCATCGTCTGAATCAGCCCGTCGGTTTGGTTCCGTTCGGCACGAGCGCCGACGCGAGCAGAGTCGTCGCGGCCGAGGTCAAGGTTGTGTGCACGAGTTTTGCGCCGGCGAACCGCTCGACCTCCTTCGAAAGAGCGACGAGGTCAATATCGGCGGCCAAAGCAACGACCGTGGCCGTCCCCGGACCCACTTCCTCTTTGAACCAAGCGACCCACGCATCGGGAATGCCAAGGTCGACCAACTTCGCGGTGAGCGCACCGACACCAGCCCCAACGCCGATGCCAGCCAACCAACCCACCGGCCCGCCGAACATCAATCCGAGCAGACCCATCCACATTGCGCCAGACATTGCTGCCCGGCCCGGCTGCGGGTCAATCGTCTCAGCTACCCGTACCTTGCCTTCCGAGTCCTTGACTACCACGACGGCGTCACGCATGACAAGGTGGCCCGCCTCCGAAAGTCCTTTCAAGGCGAGCAGAAATTCCTGGGCGCGCGAGAGCCCGGCAAACGAGATTCCGAAGAGTCCCTCTGAATCACCAGTGGATTCATCCGATCGGTGCGGCACGGCGGGGCGTTCGACATCCGACAGACCTTCCATGTCATCAGCGTTGGGAGGAGGAAGACTAGTCATGCCTATCCTCTACCCGTCCATGCGCCAACGTAGACCGAACCAAATCTGGCGACCGCGTCCCGCATCATTGGGCCGGGACCGGGACGGGGATGGACCAGGTGGCGGTGGTTCCGTTCGGTTCGCCCTGGTCGAGACGAAACGTGCCGCCGTGTTGTTCGGCCCGAACGGCCAGGTTGCC
>JANMCE010000402.1:0-7769 GCA_031360915.1 Actinomycetes bacterium
GCCGAGAATTTCGGCGACGAGCTGATCAACGTGATTGGCCAGCGTCAGGTCGATGACGGCACCCGTGGCTCGCACCCCGACGGTCAGCAGCTCTGCGGCGCGTTCGCGGATTCTGCTCGTGGTGGACACAATGACGACCGATGCGCCGAGCTGGCCCAATCGCTTCGCGGTGGCAAAGCCGATACCGGTGGCGCTGCCCGCGCCGGTCACCAGAGCGACCTGGCCGGTCAACAGGAGTTCTTCAGACATTCAGTAACTCTTGCACGGCGCTGCGGAACACCTCGCTATGGACCTCAACGTCTGCCTCGGTGTGTGCGGGCGACATCAGCGCCATGTTGTGGAATGGCGTGAGCAGAACACCGCGATTGAGGGCGTAAAGGTGCATAAACGCATCCAGCTCGTCATCGACGGCCAACGCAGCCGCTCGCCCCGATCGCGGCGGTGGACAGAACCAGTACTCGGCTCGGGCGCCCAACTGCTGCACACACCACGGCAATTCATACTTGTCGACCGTCTCTTGCACACCCTCGGTCCAGGTAGTTGCAAGTGGAATCATTCGCTCGAAGTCATCGGCTCGCAGGTTGGATGACAGAGTGGCTCGAACCGCTGCGGTTGCCAGGGCGTTGCCCGTCAAGGTGCCGCCAATACCTGAGACGTCGATGGACGAATCACGCATGAGCGGCGCCAACAGCGACCCGACCTCGGCGGTCATGCCGTAGGCAGCTGCAGGCATGCCGCCACCGATCGTCTTGCCGATCACGATGAAGTCGGGCTGTAGACCCCACGCCGATGTTGCGCCGCCCTCGCCCACGCAAATGGTGTGGGTTTCGTCGATCACCAGCAGCGCGCCGTACTTCGTGCAGAGCCCGCGCATGGCTTGGTGGAAGCCGGAGTGGGGGAGCACAATGCCGATGTTGGTGAGCGCCGGTTCGGCTAATACGCACGCCACATCGCCATGGGCGAGCGCGGCTTCGAGTGCCTCAAGATCATTGAACGGGACCACCCTGGTCGTCGCCGCCGGATCGCACATGGGCGAGATATTGCCTGGTCGAGCCACGACATCACCGCTGTCGTTCAATGTGGCGAGCGCCTCGTCGACCGCGCCGTGATAACACCAGTCAAAGACCAGCACCTTGGATCGTGCGGTGAGACGGCGAGCGAAACGCAGCACGAAACGATTGGCATCGGTGGCGGTCATGGCCATCTGCCATACCGGCAGGCCGAAACGACGGGCCAGCTCGCCCGCCACCCACGGAGCATCATCGGACGGCATCATGGTGGTGATGCCGCGTTGGGCCTGACGGTAGAGGGCCTCGGCCACCGCCGGAAGGGCGTGTCCGGCCATAGCGCCGGTGTCGCCCAGGCAGAAGTCGACGTACTCGATGCCGTCCACGTCGGTGAGGCGAGCGCCGTAAGCCTTGGCGAAAAACAGCGGGAACGAGCCGGGCAACCGAGTCATCCACGCCATCGGCACACCGCCGAGCAGATTGCGGTGGGCACCCTCGGCCCGGCGGGCCGACTGCGGATGAAGCGCCACGAACGCCTGATCTTCCCGTTCTCGCAACTGGGCCAATCGAGCCCGATTGATGGTGGTCACAATGACAGAATCACTCTCATGGGGGCATACTGTCAATTGATTCACTTGCAGAGAGAAGTACAGACGAAAGTTTCGATTGTTGGGAATGCGACTCGCGCCTCGTCGGTTAGCCCTCCCGGTATCGTCAGTTCGATACGGAAGGACAGTTCCCGATGAATCCACTCTCACAGGTCTCGGCGCAGGTCGGCAGGGTCGCTCTGCAGGCCGTTGACTACGTCGTCGAAAACCGTCTCTCCGACGCCGAGGCGCTCGTTAACCGGGCCCGAGCGGCAAACCCGGGCGCGACTCATGCCAAGATCGCCGACGTTGTGGTGAAGCGGGTGGCAAAGGAGATGGCTGGCCTGGGAGCGATGAGCGGAGCCGTAGCGGCGGCGCCGGCGGTGGGCACCATGGCCTCCATGGCCACCAGCGTTGCTGACGTCGGCATTGCGTTCGCCCGTATCGCCACCATGGTGATGGCGGTCGGCATGGCCTTCGGGCATGACCTATCCGACTTCGAAACGCGAAAGCAGTGGGTCTACAACGTACTGAGTGGATCAGGCGGCCAGATGACGGCGAAGGAACGCAAGGCCGGCGACATGAAGAAGAACCTCGGCCAGCAAGCTCTCGGTCAAAAGACAGCGGGTACCGCCGCGATCGGACGGGTGAACGAAATGGTCGGCACCCGCGTTGCGGCTCGTCTCATCGAGAAGGAAACCCTTGTGCGGGTCGCCACGTTGATCCCCCTCGGCATCGGCGCCGGAGTAGGTGCCGTCGGCAACCGCGCCATGGTGAACTCGGTCGGCCGTCACGCCAAGAAGTACTTCGACACGTGGCCCAAGGCCGACCACGTCACGTTCCTCCCCGCCCTGAACCGCTAGGCCGCTGGCGGTAGCTGCTGGCAGCCTTGGATGTGGTCGTTGACCATGCCGCTCGATTGCATGAACGCGTACATGGTGGTGGGGCCGACGAATCGGAAGCCGCGCTTCAACAGTTCCTTCGACATCGCTTTCGACTCGGGCGTTACGGCCTGAATTTCGTCCGTCAGGCTCAGCAGTGGCTTGCGGTCGGGCGGCGCGAATGACCAAACGAACTCGTTGAGCGACTCGCCCGCGTTGAGCATATTTTCAGCCGTCTGCGCATTGGTGATAGCCGCTTCGATCTTGGCGCGATTGCGCACGATACCGGCATCGCCCATCAACCGTTCGATGTCCTTCGGCGTGAAGCGGGCCAGCTTCGGAATGTCGAAGTTGGCGAAGGCGGCGCGAAAGTTTTCTCGCTTCCGCAGGATGGTGATCCACGAGAGTCCGGCTTGCATGCCTTCAAGCGAGATCTTTTCGAAGATCTGGTTTTCGCCATGGAGCGCGTGGCCCCACTCGGTGTCGTGATAGCGCTGATATAACTCGTCGTCGCCGCACCACCAACAACGGGCGCGACCATCGGTTCCGACATGAAGACTTCCGAACATCGCCCTATCCTGCCAGGCCCGACTCTCGAAGCGTCACGTTCCATCGGCCGCCATATGGGCCCGGCAACAGCTTGGTGACCCCGTGGAAGGCCATGCGGCTTTCTCCTCCGAACACGACTAAGTCGCCCGAGCGTAGTTCGATATCGGTCCACGGTTTGCTGCGGTTGTCGCTGTTACCGAAGCGGAAGATGCAAGGATCACCGATGCTGAACGACACGACCGGCGCGACGGAGCGCTCGTCCTTGTCCTGGTGAAGGCCCATTTTCGCGGTCGGCGAGTACCAGTTGATCAAGGCCACGTCCGGGTCATAGCTCTTGAGTCCGCATGCATCAGCGACAGCTCGCAGCCCCAAATCTTTGAGCCACGAAGGAAACGGTTTGACCGGTGACTGGTCGGTGTCTTCGCAGATACGCGTGTACCGGTAGGGGAGCCAGTGCCAACCGAGGCACATCGTCTTCACCGACATTTCCCCGTTGCGAACCTTGACGTGTCGTATACCACCCGGCGACTTCCCCCACTCGGTACAGGCTGCGGCGAGCGTCGTTTGCTCGGCGGTACCGAGCCAGTCGGGCAAGTGATGAGCCCCGGGCGCGAGCCTGATACGAGGGCGGGAGAAGAGCTGCTCCATGACCGGCCCATGCTGCCACGAGTCGTGCTCTATGGTCGTGGTCGTGACAGCGGAGCGGGACACGAGAGCGATCGCCGAACTCACTGCAGGCCTCGCCAAGAAGCGTGTGTTCCAACCGTTTCGTACGGCGCTCTATACGCCCGAGGAGTTGTACGACCGCTTCGATCCCGACCGTCCTTCGTCGTACCTCGACTGCACCGATTGGCGCACCTTTGTCAGCTACGTCGCCGTCGACCGTAACGATCGCCCTGTTCGGCCAAGGCAGTACCTGCCGGTTGGTCTCGACGAACATCTGGCGCGGCGGCTGCATGACCATTTCATCGTCAACGAGTTGAACGACTTCCTCGCCACCTGTACGCCGCCGATCAAGCGAGGAGTGGTTGCGATGATGGGCGGTCACGATGTGCCACGTGGTCGTGGTTTGTATCAGACCGTCGCGCGGTTGGCTCGTGACCTCACCCGTGATGGCTTCCTTTTGGCCACCGGTGGCGGTCCGGGTCTGATGGAAGCGACGAACCTCGGTGCGTGGCTCGCAACGGCATCTGACCAGCGATTCGAAACAGCCATCGATCAACTCGCTGCGGCGCCGCTTTCGACCGATGCCGACTGGCTGAGCGTCGCGTGGCGGGTGCGAGCAGAAACAACGCCGACCGACCAAGGGGCCTGCGCCAGTCTCGGCGTGCCAACGTGGTTCTACGGACATGAGCCACCGAACGTTTTCGCTACGCACATCGCGAAGTACTTCGAGAACAGCCTGCGCGAGGAAGGTTTGCTGGCCATTGCCAGTCACGGTGTGATCTTCGCTCCCGGCAACGCCGGAACGGTGCAGGAGATCTTTCAGGATGCCTGCCAGAACTACTACGCCACCTATGGCTATGCCAGCCCGATGGTGCTGTTCGATGGCGGCTACTGGAACCCCGGCGATCCGTCGGTGGAGGGAGCCAAACCGGTGTGGCCGCTGCTGTCGGCCCTCGCCACGGAAAAGGGCATCGTCCACCTGCTGACGCTCACGTCCTCCGCCGACGAAGCACGGCGCTGCATTCTGGATTTTCGACCCCCGTCGAATTGACGCCGTGGCTGAACCGACGAAGCAGTCACAGGGTGCTCACAGAATCTTCTCAGCGAACCGGCAGTTCCGCGAGGCAGACTGCGGACGATGACCGACAAGGCACACATTCTGGTAGTGGATGACGAGCCCAACATCCGGGACCTCCTGAGCATTGCCCTTCGCCACGTCGGGTTCGAGGTGACCACCGCCGACACCTGCCTGGCTGCGCAGAATATCGTCGTGAAGCAGGCGCCGGATCTGCTCGTGCTCGACGTCATGCTGCCCGATGGGGACGGTATCGAATTGTGTCAGCGTCTGCGCCGCGACGGCATGCGTGCTCCGGTGCTGTTCCTCACCGCTCGCGACGCCACCGAGGACAAGGTCCGCGGCCTCACCGTGGGCGGCGACGACTACGTCACCAAACCCTTCAGTCTCGAAGAATTGGTGGCCCGCGTGCGTGCGGTGCTGCGGCGGGTGCAGGGGGACGAGAACGCCTCGAAGGCGCTGTCGTTCGCTGATGTCGTGCTGGACGATGACAGCCATGAAGTGCGCCGCGATGGACACGTCGTGAATTTGTCGCCTACCGAGTTCAAGCTGTTGCGGTTCCTGATTGCGAATGCCGGTCGCGTGCTGTCGAAGGCGCAGATCCTTGATCACGTGTGGCAGTACGACTTCGACGGTGACGCCAACGTGGTGGAGACCTACGTGTCGTACCTTCGCAAGAAGCTCGACCCTCTCGGCCCGCCGATTCTGCATACCGTCCGCGGCGTCGGTTACGTGCTGCGACAGGCCTAGCCGGTGTCCATTCGTCGACGTCTGGTGCTCGGCATCTTGTTGATGTCAGCGGCCGGTCTGATCGGGCTGTCGCTCGTCACGATCCAACTGCTGCGCCAGTCGCTGCTGCGACAAAAGGACGTCCAGGTCGTTGCCATCTCGGATCGCGTGTTGCAGAGCCGTGGCCCCGGTGGTCCGAACGGCCCGACGCGAAATGATCGCCGCAACGATCCCCTAGCGAATGAGGGACCCACCGGATTCTTCCAGTCGTTTTACGACATCGGGGGCGATTCATCGGTGCTGCTCAACCTGTCCCAGGCCGACACCGGCGGAGGCCTGCCAACCAACTTTGACGTCATAAAGGCCCCGAAGAACCGACCGTTTACGACGGACTCGGCGAAGGCTTCGCGGTACAGGGTGCTGGTCGTGCCGAGCACTATCGAGTCCCGAGGAGGAATCAAACTGGGTGAGGGATACCTGGTGTCGGGCGTTGAGATCAGCGATGTTGATCTCACCACGTCCCGGCTCGTACACAACGAGGTTCTCGCTATCGGTATCGGGCTGGCGCTCATGGGGTTCATGACGTGGTTCATCGTGAGGACCGGGCTCAAGCCGCTCAACCACATGGCCGACACGGCGGGCGCTATTGCCGCCGGTGACCTCAGTGCGCGCGTCGACACTGCCGATGACGGCACCGAGGTAGGCCGGCTCGGCGGGGCACTCAACACCATGCTCGGCCGCATCGAGGCCGCCTTCGCCGAACGCACGAAGTCAGAGGAGAAACTGCGGCGTTTCGTTGCTGACGCGTCGCACGAACTCCGCACGCCGCTGACATCGATCCGCGGCTACAGCGAATTGCTCCGCAACGGCGCTATCCCCAGTGGTGATGAGACGCACTCGGCGCTCGGTCGCATCGAGAGTGAAGCAATGCGCATGGGCGTGCTCGTTGATGACCTGTTGCTTCTGGCCAGGCTCGATCAGGGACGTCCGCTCGAACATCATCCGGTCGAACTCACGACCATCGTGAGTGACGCAGTCAACGACGCCCGCATCACCGACCCAGACCGCGTCTGGACGCTCGACACGATTCCGCAGGCGTTGGTGTCGGGCGACGAATCGCGGTTGCGGCAAGTGGTGGGCAATTTGCTCACCAACGCTCGGACCCACACGACGGCTGGTACGCCCGTCGATGTGTCAGTGACGATGGTCGACGGCCAGGTCGAACTCGTGGTCGCCGATCATGGGGCTGGCGTGCCGCCAACTGAGGAGAAACGCATCTTCGAACGTTTCGCCCGCCTGGACGGCAGCCGCCAACGCGCCAGTGGAGGCACCGGACTTGGGCTCGCCATCGTGAACGCCATCGCATGGTCCCATGGCGGAACCGTCGGCGTACGTCAGACCGAAGGCGGTGGCGCGTCCTTCTGGCTGCGTCTCCCACCCCTCGGTCTCAACCAACCCTGGCCAGCGCCGGGAGCCGAAGTCGACGAGCCAGCAACACCGGACACTTCTGTTTCATAGGTGGCGAAAGAACGGCCGGGCGATCCGACAGGAGTGGCCGGTAGGCTGGTCGGGTCATGCCCGTTGCCGATGAATTGATCTATCTCGATCACGCTGCCACCACGCCGATGCGGGCTGAGGCGGTCGCGGCCATGATGCCGTTTCTCACCACTCGTTTTGCCAACCCGTCCGGTTCGCACCGGGCGTCGCGTGACGTGCGCAAGGCCATCGATGAAGCCCGTGATGTGGTGGCCGAGTGCCTCGGCTGCGAGCCGGGCGAGGTTGTGTTCACCGGCTGCGGCACCGAGGCAGACAGCCTGGCCATCAACGGCATCATCACCCGCCACGGCGGCACCGCTGTCAGCGTTTCCACCGAGCATCACGCTGTGTTGCACGCGGTGGAGCACATGAAGGGCACCATCGTTGGCGTCGATGCCTTTGGCGTGGTCGATATGGCGGCGCTGGAGGCAGCGCTCACGCCTGAAACGCGCATCGTCTCGGTCATGCTGGTGAACAATGAGGTCGGCACCATTCAGCCGATGCGACGCATCACCCGCATGGTGTCGAAGCGAGCGCCGCAGGCTGTCGTGCACACCGATGCCATCCAAGCGCTCACCTGGGTCGACGTGGCCGAGGACGCCAAGCACGCCCATCTCATCGCCGTCAGCGCTCACAAGTTCGGCGGCCCGAAGGGTGTGGGCGCGCTCGTCATCCGCAAAGGCACCACGGTGGCGCCCATGCTGCTCGGCGGTGGACAGGAGCGCGATCTGCGCAGCGG
>JANMCE010000437.1:0-3869 GCA_031360915.1 Actinomycetes bacterium
TCGCTCCACGATCCAAGGCATCCACCCACCGGGATCAAGGCCCAAGACACTCGTTGCGTCATCTGCCTCATCGTGATAGAGGCGGGTGCGCCACTCGGCTGTGCCCGGGTTGCTCGACCTTCGATCGAAGAACACCGAAAAGCCGGCTTGCTGTTCCCAACCCTCGTCACCGGCTTCCAGACCGTCGTTCGATGGTCGTTTTCCTCCTATGCGATCCATGGCTGCCTCCGCAGCGGTCGGACCCGGCCGATCGTGCGAACCGCCGCCATGAGGCAAGCGGCATCGCACGATCGCGGGTTGTCCGCGTAGTGGGGGCCGGACGTTACGGTGTGAGCGCCGGAACGATCGTGATGTTGTCCGGAGTGCACGTGCCAAAGATGACGCCGGACTTCCCGCATTCATCGCGAGAACCGAGTGTCACGCAAAGCTCGTAGATCTGGCCACATTCGCGCCCACTCAGGCTGCCACCGGGCACACGGATCTTGAAGAGATACGTGCCGTCGCCACAGGGATCGAGAGGCAACTCCTTCTTTCCGACGTGATCTGGCCCACCGCTGCAGCCATGGAAAGCAATCTCCACGCAGAGCACACCGCACAGGTGGCGGCGAATCCTTCCGTACATCACCACCTTCACGTCGACCTCGAACTCTTGGTCTTCGTGAATAATGTTGGGCTGACCTTCGGGATTGATCTCGAAGTAGCTCATCTCCATCGTTGCTGTGAGATCGAAGGTCTGCTGTTCGATCTCGACGTTGCATACGCCCATGTCCATTCACTCCCTTGTAACGATGCGGATCAGCGTTGCCGCTGCCCCGGTCGATCCCATCCGGAATCGACGAGCCCACAGTCGCGCCTCGCAATCAGTGCGACTTCTCGTGAACGATCGGTGATCGGGAGAAGACTGTGCGCGTACGGGCTGTGATCGCGTCCGCCAAGAATTGACTTGTCTGGTAGGTCTTTCGGGCTACGGTGCAGTTTTCTCTTTCGACCTACCCGCATAGGGGTCTCAAATGGAAGCGAACGTCGAGCGGCGCCGACCCTCACTTTCACCGTCGGACCTCTGGGAGACGGAAGACCCAACTTCTCGCTCCTTACGGCTCCTGCACGACCAGGCATTGCGGTCAGAAGACGCGGTACTCAGCGTCGCCGTGCTTGCCGCAGAACGGGCGCTGGCCGAGACCTACCGTCACCGGGATCGCGCCGCGGCGCTTGAGAGTGAACTGGCCGGCGAGCGACGTGCTCAGAGCCGTGCCGATCATCGCTTCGCCGAAACGATGAGACTCGTCCAGGAGCTAGCGCTTGAACCGAAGGAGCCGATGACTGCTAAGCCAGCTCTGCAACGGCCGGCGCCGCCTTCCATCGGAATTCGGATTACCTATTTTCGCTCGTTCTCCCTCACGGCGGGCGAGGAAGAACGGGGGGACTTCGCGGTCACGAAGGCAGTATCGGTCCTTCGTTACCTGGGTGCGCATCGCCGGGCGGCCGTGACCCGGGATGTTCTTATCGAGGCGTTGTGGCCCGGACTGTCGGCCGATGACGGCCGCCGACGGCTGCATCAGGCGATCTATACGCTTCGGCAGATGCTGCGGCACTTCGCAGGAGGCGTGATACGCGTCGACAATCACGGCGGTGCGTATCGGCTCGGCGCCGACGTTGCCATACAAACCGATGTCGAGGAATTCGAACAGTCGACGACGGCGGGTTCCCTACATGATTCGGCGGGACGTGTCGAAGAGGCCATCACGTCGCTCAGCGCGGCAGAGTCGCTCTACACCGATGACTTTCTCGCCGACTCGCTCATCGAGGAATGGGCCCACGAGATCCGGGAGCGTCTGCGACTCCACTACGTGCTGGCGTCGAATCGTCTGGCCGAATTGCTCCTCGCTCAGGGCCGGGCCGATACAGCGCTCGGTGTCTGCGAACGCGTTCGTGAACGCGAGCCAAGCAACGAGGAATGTGTACGAACGATGATGTATTCCCTCACCGAACTCGGGCAGCGGAGCTTGGCGCTACGGGCCTTCGGGCTCTGTGAGTCCTGGTTGGATCGAGAGTTCGGAGTGCAACCCTCCGAGCCGACGCAGGCATTGTACGAGCGCATTCTGTCGAGCGACTCGCCATAGGCGGCGCGCGTGGAAGTGGTGTCAGTCCTCCAGCACAACCGGAGCGCCGGACTCGGCGCTTTCATAGGACGCCAACACGAGCCGCACGGCCTCCAAGCCATCTTGCCCGGTGCATACGACGGGACCCGTGCCGTCGATGGCAGCGAGGAAGTTGGCCACGTGCTGTGAGTGGGACATCAGGCCTTTGAGGTCGTAGGTGGCGACGTCCAGATCACGCCAGGTGGTGCCGGCTGACTCTCGAAAGCGATGCGTGAGTAGGTTGGCGCCGACGCGGTTGTCACATTCAAGGGAGCCTTCGGTACCGAAGATCCAAAACGCCTCCTGCCAACCCGTGCCGGTCCAGGCAACTTCGACCTGCCCGAGCGCGCCTGACGCGAAGCCGAGCGACGAGATGGCGGTGTCTTCCACTTCGATGTCGAACTTGAGCGTGGCGATGCGGGCGTAGACGTCACGCACATCACCGCCGAGGTAGCGGGCCAGATCGAAGAGATGGCAGCCGTTGTCGAGCAGCGTTCCGCCGCCCGAGTGCGCCAACGAGCCGAACACGCCGCGAACCTCGGCCGCGCCGCCCCAGTCGTGGGCTTGGCGGAGCCGGGCATAGGTGACCTTGCCGATGCCGCCTGCATCGATGATCTGCTTGGCCTTCGCGGCCGCTGCCCACGAGCGCATGTGATGGCCGACCTGGAACACGACCCCTGCCGTGGCGCAGGCGTCGATCATCTCCTGCGCGTCGGCCAGGTTCATCGACACCGGCTTTTCGCACAGCACGTGCTTGCCCGCCTTGGCCGCGGCGACCGTGATGGGGTGATGCGAGGAGTTCGGCGTACAGATGGATACTGCTTCCACCACGGGGTCGGCCAGCAGATCCTCGTAGCGCGTGTAGCCACTCGCAACATGCCAGTCGTTCTGGCGTTGCGCGAGCGCGGTCGGGTTCACGTCGGCCAACGCGACGATGTCGGCGCCCGCGAGTTTGTAGCCGTCGACGTGTACCTGTGCGATGCCACCCGTGCCGATGATGCCGATGCGACGCGCCATCAGTTACCGACGCTGTCCGAGTTGGCCTTGGCCGCGGCAACGGCGCGGGCCGAGGCACCCGGAACCCATTCGAGCGCTTCCACATTCGGCGCGTGGTTGGTGGCGAGGTTGACGGCACGCGCGCCCCAACGGCAGGCGTTGGCGATGATGCGCACGATGTGCTCGTTGCGGTACGTCGGATATTCCTCGTGGCCAGGGCGCAGGTAGACGATCTGGCCGTGGCCGCGCTGCCACGTGGCACAACTGCGGAAAACCTCACCACCCTGGAACCAACTGAGCATCAACAGCTTGTCAGGGGTAGGAACGTCGAAACGCTCGCCGTACATTTCCTCCATCTCCAACTCGAAGTACGGGGGAATTCCAGTCATGACCGGGTGCGCCGGCTCGACGACCCACAGCCGTTCCTTCTCGTTCGCTTCCCGCCACGTGAGTGAACAGTTGGTGCCCATGAGGCGACGGAAAATCTTCGAGTAGTGACCCGAGTGCAGCACGATCAGACCCATACCGCTGAGCACCTGCTGATGGACCTTGTCGACTATGGCGTCGTCGACCAGATGATGACCCTTGTGACCCCACCAGATCATCACGTCGGTGGTGGCCAACACGTCATCGGTGAGCCCGTGCGACGGATCGGCCAGTGTTGCGGTACGAAGAGTGAAATCGCCCGCACCCGCCAGTTGCTTGGCCAACGCACCGTGGATTCCGGTGGGATAG
>JANMCE010000004.1:0-27779 GCA_031360915.1 Actinomycetes bacterium
GTGCAGAGCCGTGATCAAAAGCGCGTGGAAGTACGCACCGTTACGCCCGCTACCGGCGCCACGCACCTCCGCCTGGAAGATGTAGACCAACACTGGGTTGAGCTGGTGCCGGGCACGCCCACCTTCCTCGGCGACGGGCGGCTGGTGACCTGCGCCGACCGCGGAGGTTCACGTCGCCTCATGGTGGATGGCGAACCAGTCACACTCGCTCCCCTCCAAGTGCGCTCGGTGCTGCACGCCGATGACGACAGTGTGATCTTCACCGGCAACTTCCTGGTCGATCCCGTCCGTCATCACGTGTACCGCTGGCACACCAACGGCAAGCTCGACCGACTTACCGAGGAGCCCGGTGTACACACTGCCATTGTCGGTGGCGGCACCGTGGTGTTGCGGTCGGCGACTCTAGATCGCGACGGCACCATGACACGCATCCTCGGCGATGCCCGAGTGGTTGCATCGCACGCCGAAACGGCGCTGGTGCAGCCGAACGTGCAGTTCATCGATACCGGCGACCGCAGCCTCGTCACCGCGCTTATTCTGCCTCGGAACATCACGCCGGGTCAGAAGCTGCCGGTGCTGCTTGACCCCTACGGTGGCCCTCACGCCCAGCGAGCTATTGCTTCCCGTGGAGCGTTTCTCACCTCGCAGTGGTTCGCCGACCAGGGCTTTGCCGTCATCGTCACCGACGGCCGCGGCACACCCGGACGCGGCTCGGCGTGGGAGCGGTCGGTAGCCAACGACCTTGCTTCGGCTGTACTCGAGGATCAGGTCGACGCTCTTCACGCTGTGGCCGAGGAGTTCCCCGAACTCGATCTCACTCGCGTCGGCATCCGAGGGTGGAGCTTCGGCGGCTACCTCGCCGCGCTGGCCGTGCTGCGTAACCCCGAGACCTTCCACTGCGCTATTGCGGGTGCTCCGGTCACTGACTGGCGGCTCTACGACACCCACTACACCGAGCGCTATCTCGGTGACCCAACCACCAATGCCGCCGCCTACGACCGCAGCTCGCTACTGACCGACGCTGCTCATCTTGAGCGGCCGCTGCTGCTCATCCACGGGCTCGCCGACGACAACGTGTACGCCGCCCATACGCTCCAGCTGTCATCAGCCCTCATGGCGGCTGGTCGCCCCCACACCGTGCTGCCCTTGACGGGCGTGTCCCACATGACGCCTCAGGAAGTCGTGGCTGAGAACTTGTTGCATCTGCAACTGCAGTTCCTCCGCCAACACCTGGGTCTCGCTTCCGAACCGGGGGACACTGCTGTTCCCGAGGAGCAGTAACTGCCTCACGTTCACCCGCGGGACAGTCGAGCCTCCACCACACGGTCAAGCCCGGCAAGATCGCGACGGGTCGCAACGTCGATCATGCCCGCGGCAACGCACAGCGCGCTTACGGCGGCCGCATGTCGGTGACCGATCTCCAGCACCAGCCAGCCACCTTCGGCTAACCACCGAGGCGCGTCAGCAATGATGGTTTCGTAGGCCGCCAGACCGTCGTTGTCGGCGAACAGCGCGAGGTGCGGTTCCCACGATCGCACCGACTCGTCGAGTTCAGGGTCATCGGGCGCGATGTAGGGCGGATTGGCGACGATCAGGTGCACGGCTCCGACGAGTTCGGCGGGAAGAGCGTCGAACCAGCTGCCCTGTACAAATCGAACGGCAGAGCCGCGTCGGCCGAGTCCGGCGAGGTTGGCGCGGGCCACATCGAGCGCGTTCTCGGACAGGTCGGTGCCCCACACCTCTACTGAGCCGATCGGCAACTCGGCCGCAAGTGCCAAGGCAATCGCACCCGATCCGGTGCCGAGGTCGACCGCCCGAATTGGATCGGGCAACGCACGAGCCAGGTCGAGGGCGACGCCAACCACCACTTCGGTTTCCGGACGAGGGATCAGAACCCGCGGGTCCACCATCAGCTCGATGGTGCGGAACGACCACGAGCCGAGCACGTACTGTAGCGGCTCGCCGGCCTGGCGACGGGCGAGGAGCGCATCGAAGCGGACGACCATTCGCCCGGTAGCCGCCTGGCCCAACGCGGCGTGGAAGGCAGCGCCGCGCTCGCCGTAGACCTCTTCGCAAAGCCAACGCGCTTCGTTCGCATCACCGAGAGTGTCGGTGGCTTGTGCGAGCAGTTCGCGCCACGTGACGGTGCCGTCGTCAGGCATCTGGGGTGGAGAGTTGGGCGGCGCGTTCTTCGGCGATCAGGGCTTCGATAACTTCGTCGAGGTCGCCGGCCAGCACCGCCTGCAACTTGTAAATCGTCAGCCCGATGCGATGATCGGTAACCCGGTTCTCTTTGTAGTTGTAGGTGCGGATCTTCTCGCTGCGACCGCCGCCACCGAGCTGCGCTTTGCGTGAGACCGAATGCTCGGCATCCTGCTTGTCCTGCTCGAGCTTCAGCATGCGGGACCGCAGCACGATCATGGCCTTGGCCCGGTTCTGAATCTGCGAACGCTCGTCCTGCATCGTGACGACAACGCCGGTCGGCTTGTGGGTGATACGGACCGCTGAGTCGGTGGTGTTGACGTGCTGCCCGCCCGCGCCCGATGAGCGATACACGTCGACCTGCAGGTCCTTTTCGTCGATCTGCACGTCGACCTCGTCGGCCTCCGGAAGCACCAGCACGGTGGCCGACGACGTGTGGACGCGTCCCTGGCTTTCGGTGGCCGGCACCCGTTGCACGCGATGGGGGCCGCCCTCGAACTTAAAGTGAGTCCACGCGTCGTCACCCCTCACCGTGAAGGTGACCTGATTGAGGCCGCCCATCTCAGAAAGGTCGGCCGACATGGTCTCGACTTTCCACTTGTGGCGCTCCGCGTAGGCCATGTACATCTCGTAGAGGTCACGCGCGAACAGGTTGGCTTCTTCGCCCCCTTCTGCCCCTCGGACCTCCACGATGACGTTGCGACCAGCGTTGGGGTCCTTCGGGAGCAGCAGCAGCCGGAGTTCCTCCTCGATGGCCTCGATATCGCTTTCGGCACTCGAAATTTCGCCACGCATCGACTCGCGATCATCACCGGTGGAATCGGTGAACATCTCCCGGGCGGCCGCAAGATCCTCGACGCGGCGCTCGTAGCGCCCAATGCAGTCAACAATGGGCGACAGCTCCTTGTAGCGCTTGGAGAGCTCCACCAGGCGAGTCTGATCGGAGAGTACGGCGGGGTCGCCAAGCCGCGTCTCCAACTCCGTATGTTCATGTTTCAGGCCAGCCAACCGATCGAGCACAACCGAAGAGGCTACGCGACGGTCCCCGTTCCGGCCGATTCAGTGCCGCCGGGACGACGTGTTCGGTCGATAGCATGGACACCCTCATGGGTTGCACTCACAACGGGATCAGCCCGTCCGGTCCGCGTTGGACGATGTTGGCGGCGCTGGCGATCCTGGCCGCCTGCAGCACGCCCCGTGTGACTGCCGTTGCGCCTACTACTGCGCCGCCGACGACCAGCACGACCCGGCCCGCACTCACGACCGGTCCGACAACGGCGGCTGCGCCAGGGCAACAGTCGAGCGCGGCGCCGATTGCCACGACAGTGTCCAAGCCGATCCCCAAGGCCATCGTGTCCCTTTCGCCCACCGCAACCGAGACACTTTTCGCGCTGGGTGCCGGCGGGCTCGTCAAGGCCGTCGACAGCCTGAGCAGCTATCCGCCGAGCGCACCCCGCACCGATCTGTCCGGCGCAACGCCCGACATCGACAAACTCATGACTTACGGGCCGGACCTCGTGGTGGTGAGCGAAGATCAGGCTGGTACCGCGACGACGCTCGCGGCGCGTGGCGTCACGGTGATCCTCCAACCTCCCGCCACGTCACTCGACGACAGCTACGCGCAGATTCGCCAACTCGGCGCGACGATCGGCAAGACGGCAGAGGCCGAACAACTCGTCGGGGGGATGCAGGCGAAGATCGCTGAGATCGTGAGCAAGACCCCGCCTACACCCCTGCGCTATTACCACGAGCGAACCGATCAGTTCGCCAGCGTGACCTCGGCCAGTTTCCTCGGTCAGCTCTACGGGCTGCTGAACCTGCGCAGCATCGCGGATGTCGGCGCGGCACCTGGTACCCGGGAGGCGACCCTTTCGGCTCAGGCGATCATCGATGCCAACCCTGACCTGATCGTGCTGGCCGACACGAAGTGCTGTCGACAAACGAGCGACACCGTGCGGGCCAGACCGGGTTGGAGCGCGCTCAAGGCCATCACCACCAACACCGTCGTGATCGTCGATGACGACCTGGCGAACCGATGGGGTCCGCGCATCGTTGACCTGCTGCAGGCGATCTCCGGGCGACTCCTGGCACGCACCACCTCATAGTCTGGAAAGGTTCAAGAAAGAGAAATCAATCCCAAGTACTCCTACCTGACCCTTGTAGACTGACGTTTCGTGCACAAGAGTCCGCCGGCGTTGTTGCCTGCCTTACGTCGGACCGAACTCTTCGAGCTCGATTTCGTTGATGCGGCCACCGAGGCAGAGATCTCCGAGATTCTGCAGTCGCCCAGCGAGATCGAACACCGCTCCGACCGCTCGCTACCTTTACTGGTCACACCCAACGTCGACCAACTCGTGCATATCGCCAACGACAGCTCGGCCGAAGCGTCTGCCATCGTGCGTCAGGCCGCGTATGTCCTGCCCGACGGCCAGCCGGTGGTATGGGCCAGCCGGTTGCTTGGCGCACCGTTGAGCGCCCGATTGGCTGGCAGCACCCTGGTGGCCGATCTTTGGCCGACCTTGTTGAGCGAAGGGCGTCGGGTGTTGGTGATCGCCAATTCGAATGAGGTCGCCGCTCGGGTCCAGGCCGAAACGGAGGCCACGAACACCACCATCGTGGCGCCGATGTTTGCGGCGGGTGACCGCGTCGCCATCACCGATTTCGCGGTTGACTGCGCCAACCTGATCACCACCGAGCAGCCCGAGTTCGTTTTCGTCACCCTGGGCTTCCCGAAGCAATGTCTGCTCATCAGCGACATCGTCGACAATTGCCGTGCGGCCGGCACCAAGCTGCCGCTGTTCCTCGCTATCGGTGCATCGTTCGACATGTACTACGGCATCGTGAAGCGTGCGCCGCGGTGGATGCAACGGTCGGGCTTCGAATGGTTCTATCGGTTTTCTCAGGAACCCCGACGCCTCTTCCACCGCTACTTTGTGCAAGACCCGTACTTCATCGTGCTGACCTGCAGCGAGTGGCGCAAACGTCGCCGCAATCGCCCAACGATCTAAACCGGGCTCGGCACCGTCACCAGTTCGACGGGCTCGCGCAGCAGGCTGAGCAGGTCGAGCGTGACGGCATGGGCATCGCGCTCGGGCACGACCACGATCAATCGACCGCCGTGGCGGGTGCGAGCATCGGCAGCGAACGGCACAAGATCGAGGTCGATACCGACCGAGCACACGACCGTCAGCGCGTCGCCCTGCGCATCGACCCCGGTCGCCACACATGGCACCGGGTCCTTGACGTTCAGCCGCGGTACCGGCGGATCATTCGCCACCAGCCGAGCGGCACCAACGATACCGGGTGCGTTGATGAGCGACGCCCGTAGGAGTCGCTCGGTGGCGATGCGGTTCAGGGCGTGGGGCGCGGCGTTCAGAACTCGGTGCGGGGCGACGGCCTCCACCACTCCCTGCAGCGCAACGAGGGGCGGCCGGTCGCCGTGCAGCATGGCGAACGCCTCGCGGTCATGGGCACCAATACCGACCTGCAACACGACCTCGCCGGTTTCGTTACTGCGCACAACCCGGCAGACTTCGAGCCCTTCCACCTCGCCGACCAGCACGCCCCATTCGCAGAGCGGATCGGCTCCCGCGGCCGCAATCTCGCCACTCAGAGCCAACTGCTCCGACTGCACCATCGGCACCGCTGCGACCGGCTCTGGGGTTGCGGCTACGAGCGTGCGGTCATGCACCTCCCATACCCGGATATCCCCAACGAACGCTTCTGCCCGCCGAGCCACGACTGGCGCGTGAGGACTCTCCACCAACACGTTTAACACGGTTATATCAGGTTGGCGACGCGACCATGCCAGGGCTTGGCCCAGGATGCGCTGTGAGTTTTCATCGGCTAGCACCCATGCTTCGCCCAAACGCGTCAGCGCCGCTCCACCCGGAAGGGTTGAAGCGGCGATGGCGGCCTCACCGGCGTGGTCTCGGACCAGAGTGGCGAGTTTGATGCCCAGCAGCGCGCTGCGGCGCGCCGGGTCAATAGTCACGCGAGAAGGACTACTTGCCCTTGCGTTCGCCGTAGCGCTTCTGGAAGCGCTCGACACGGCCACCGGTGTCAACCAGCTTCTGCTTGCCGGTGAAGAACGGATGGCACTCGTTGCAAAGGTCGAGCGTGACTTCGCCGCCACGGGTGGAACCCGTGACGAAGGTGTTGCCACAGGAGCAACGGAAGGTGGTATCGATATACTTCGGGTGAATTGCTGTCTGCATAAGAATCGTTCTCCAAATGAGGGTCTGCGAAGTGTACCGGCAATGGGCCAAATCCCACCAACGGCCGGGCTCGCACATCGGTTCGGCCCTACAGAAAACTAAGGCTGCTTACCGATTTCGGTCAGGAACTCCTCGTTCAGGCGGAAGGTCTTGAGCCGGTCGGTGAGCAGTTCGAGGCCTGCCGCGCCGGAGCCGCCTTCGGCCATGCCGTGCAGCACCTTGCGCAGCTTCCAGACCTGCTGCAGCTGCTTGCGCTCAAACAGCAGCTCCTCGTGCCTTGTGGAGGATGCGTCAACGTCGATAGCCGGGAAGATACGACGTTCGGCCATCTTTCGGTCGAGCCGCAGCTCCATGTTTCCGGTGCCCTTGAACTCCTCGAAGATGGCGTCGTCCATGCGGCTGTTGGTGTCGACCAGTGCCGTGGCCAGGATGGTGAGCGAGCCGCCCTCTTCCACGTTTCGAGCCGCACCGAAGAACTTTTTGGGCGGATACAGCGCGCCAGCATCGATGCCACCCGACATGATTTTGCCGGTGGCAGGCGCGGCCAGGTTGTAGGCACGAGCGAGGCGGGTGATGCCGTCGAGAATGATCACCACGTCCTGTCCTGCCTCCACCATGCGCTTCGCTTTCTCGATCGTCATCTCGGCCAGGTGCGTGTGCTCTTCGCTCGGCCGGTCGAAGGTCGATGCAATCACTTCACCCTTCACCGTGCGGCGCATGTCGGTGACCTCCTCGGGACGCTCGTCGATGAGCAGCACGATGAGCTTCACGTCGGGATGATTGCGTTCGATGGACGTGGCGATGGCCTTCATAATGCTGGTCTTGCCCGCCTTGGGGGGCGACACGATCAGGCCGCGCTGACCCTTGCCGATCGGCGCGATCAGATCGATGATCCGCGTCGTCATATTGTACGGATCGTCTTTGTGCTCAAGCGTGAGTTTCTCATCCGGGAACAGTGGCGTGAGGTCCTCGAACTTCGGACGATCACGAGCCGCATCGGGTTCGCCTCCGTTCACCGTCGTGATGGTGAGCAGCGCAGGGTTCTTCTCGTTGCGACCGGCCGGGCGAGCCGTGCCGGTGACATGGTCGCCTTTGCGCAGGCCGTACTGCTTGGACTGCTTGACGCTCACGTAGGCGTCATCACGGCTAGGCAGGTAACCCGAGACCCGCAGGAAGCCGTAGCCCTCGTCGCGCAGATCGAGGTACCCGGCCACGTCGATGGGGTCGCCGAAGCCTGGCTGCATCTCGTAGGCCACCGGCGCGCCGGGCATCTCCATTGGCTCGTCGCCGCCCTCGCCACGGTTGCGGTTGCGGTTACGGCGACGCTTGCGACGACCTTCGCTCTCGCCCGCCTCGCCCGCCTGCTGGCCGGGGGCGTTGCGGTCGCCGAACGGTTGACGCTCAGCCTGCGTGGCACCCGGCTGCGAGTTCGCATTGCCGTTCGAACCTGCCCCATTCGGGGCCTGACCGTTGCCATTCTGGGCGTTACCGTTCTGGGCGTTACCGTTCTGGGCGTTACCGTTCTGGGCGTTACCGTTCTGGGCGTTACCGCTCCGGGCGTTACTGTTCTGGGCGTTACCGCTCTGGCCGTTTCGCTCGGGGAACCCGTTGCCCTGACGAGGACGCTCGGACCACGGCGGAACCGACGATGGCGTGGAGGCAACGACCGGACGGGCCGGAGAGACCACCTTTGGCTCCGGTTCGTGGTCCTGCGCCACCTCATCCTTGAGCGCCTCGACGATTGGGCTGGCGTCTGCCATCTCGGACGGCGGCTCGGCAGTCGCCACATCGGACTTCGCGGTGCGTCCGCGCCCAGCCCGAGCGGCCGGGGCATCGCCCGCGACGATGGGCGCCGCCGTGACCCCCGTCGTCTCCAGGATCTTGTCGATGATGTCGGACTTCTTGGCTCGGGCCGGCGTCTTCACACCGAGGGCAGAGGCAATGGTGACCAACTGGTCCCGGTCTTTGTTCTCAAGCACCGAACGTTCGAGGGCTTCGCTCACAGCGAACCTGTCTTTCCCCAGCAAGTGGAGGTGAAGTGTCGGACCCGGGGGCAATGAACTCGGCCCCCGCCGACGTCTGACTGCAACACGAGACCGTTGTCACGAAAATTCGTGGGGCAACGTCATCCGCCGTGTTGCGCCCGGGAACCCGGGCGGGACGCACCATAGCGAGCAGCCCGACACCACGCAACTACTGGGGGTTGGCGGTTTGGTTCAGCCGCCAAGATAGCTGCCTTCTAGTAGCTGTCGGTGCGAGCAAAGGTAGGCAGCAGTTCCCTCGTACACGAGGTCTCCGTGGTTGAGAAGGTACGCCCGATCGGCGATCTGTAAGACGAGATCGACGTGTTGCTCGACCAGTAGGACCCGACGTTGCTCTCACGTGGGCCTTCGGTCTGATCGGAACGCTCCAGTTCGCGACCCTGTGGTGGCTGCGGGACGGCCAAATGAGCGCTGATCAACTTGAGGAGCACATCACCGAGTTACTTTGGTCCGGGGTCGGTGGCAAGGCTCAACGCCCCGATTAGTCGCCCCGCAAGTCAACCACCCGACGATGCCAGACGTGAGCGGTGCCGCTCACCAGTGTCTCGGCGTTGCGTTCGAGCCAGACAGAACAGGTGGCTTCCCAACCTTCATCGGTCGTCGCCACTGCATCAACGACGCCGCCCGCCACGACGCGGTCGCCGTCAAGTACGCGGGCGTGGAACTGCACGGTCAGTCGGCGAATCGAGTCATCACCGGCCCATGCCATCAACATGTTGGCGATGTAGCCGAGGTTCAGCGGCCCCTGATTGATCGTTCGCTGGCCGAGCCCCATTGATGCCACCGCGGCACGGTCCCAGTGAATGGGGTAGGGATCGCGCAGAATCGCCGCCATGGTCTTCATGCGCTGCGAGTCGACCGACTCGATGACGAACGGCGCAATGACGTCACCAATCACGGGAACAACGATCACCGCAGGAACCGCCAGCGGTTCGTGACCCGTGCTGCCAGTTCACCGTTGGGTTCGAACAACTCGATCTGGAATGCGACGTCGTCGTGAAGCGCCGCGCCTGCGGCGTCGATGACGCGTTCAGCGCTCACGATGCCGCCCTCCACCCGGTACCGGCACTCCTCGCGCAGCGGCTTTACGTACTCCCAGTCGTAACCGAGCAGGCTGACCGAGCCGGCCTGTCCGTCGCCGCCACCGAGGCGGAACAGTTCCCCGATCGACGTGCCTGCCCCTTGGATCGGCACATGGAACAGGGCAATGGGGTGGACCAGGTCGGAGGTCATTGGCCCGCGCGAGGTGCAGTCCGTGAGGAGGAAATTCTCCCAGTGGGCGATGGTGTATTCCCCACCAGGAAACCGGTGCCCGACGAGGCCTTCGACGTCGGCATCAGTCAGCATGTGAGCCTCCAATAGATTCTTGCCACCATGAAATCGAAGACAACGGGTAGCGCTGTTGGTAGTGCTCGGTGCGAGCGGTGAGTTCGGCGTCGCTAGGCGGCGACAGATCTGGGTCAATGGAGGTACCAGCGACCTCACCAACGGGCGCGAGGATCGAACAGCCCAGAATCGGGTCGATCCGCTCGAGGCGGATCTCAACGATCATGTCGCGCATGGCACCAGCCAGCACACGGTGATGCTCGCTCGCCTGGTGAGCGATGAAGTCCTGGTAGTCGTCGAATGCCATCACCGCCAGGAAGTGATCGGGCTCCTCCCGGCGGAAGTACTCGTACCGGCGCAGCCCGGCCTCACGGGTGACGCTCTCGTGCGTAAGCTGGCGAGCCAACTCTTCGAACCTCGCGGTGCGGCCAGTACGAAGCACGATGTGAGCCAAGAGAGCGAACACGAGAACATACTAGCCGTCTGGTATGTTTCTGACCGTGGATGTTGACTTGTTCAGTCCCGACACGCAGGAGGATTGGTACCCCACCTACCAGTACCTCCGCGACGAGCAGCCGGTCTACCGCATCCCGGGAACCACGGAGTTCGTCGTCAGCCGGTACCACGACATCATGCACGTGCTCCGCCACCAATCGATCTTCCCAACCGGCGCGAGCAAGCGCCGGTCCCCCGCAGCCCAGCAGGTGTACGAACGCGGTGGCTGGGAGCGGATGACCCCGCTTGGCACGAACCCACCCATCCACCGCCACTACCGAGCACTCGTCGATCAGTATCTCAACGGCCAGAGTCTCGAGCAGCTGAGACCCTTCGTTGAGCACGCGATCGATACCTTGTTCGTCACGTTCGAACGCGACGGACGCGTCGAGTGGATCACCCAGTACGCATCGTTGCTTCCCGGCATGGTGATCAGCCACATGCTCGGACTTCCAGCCGACGACGTCGAACGGCTCCGGACGTGGAGCTCGGCATGGATCCTGCCTTTCGTCCGCAAGCTCGAAGCGAACGAAGATGTGTGGGTCGCCGAGCAGGTGGTCGAGTTCTACGACTACCTGAAGACAGCGATCGATGGGAAGCGCCGGAACCCGGGCGATGACATCATCACGCACTTGACCCAGGCCTCCTTCGCCGGCACCCGACCCCTCACGGATCAGGAGATCATCACGATCGTCGATCACCTTTTCATTGGTGGCAATGAGACCACGACGTTCGCGATGGCCTCCGGTTTGTGGATCCTGCTGCGCGAGCCCGGGCTCTTTCACCGCATCGCCGCTGACCGGACCCGGATTCCCGATTTCGTCGAAGAGGTGCTCCGTCTCGAGTCACCCACGCAGGGGCTCTGGCGGGCTGTGAGCGAAGCCACCGTTCTCGCTGGAGTGCAGATCCCTGCTGGCTCCACCGTGCACCTGCGCTACGCCAGCGCGAACCGTGACGAACAAGTCTTTACGTGTCCCGCCGAGATCGATCTCGATCGGCCGAATTCGCGACGGCACATGGCCTTCTCACTCGGGGAGCATCATTGCCCAGGCGCCGAGCTGACGCGCCTCGAACAATCGCTCACACTCAAGGCGGTCTTCGATCGGCTGCCAAACCTGAGGTTGGCCGAGGGTCGCAACGACTTCGCCCACGTACCGATGTTCACCATGCGATCGCTCCGCGAGCTCCACCTCGAGTTTGACCCGACGGGCACGGCGTGACGGTCCATGTCGCCGCTCGGCCCCGGATCGGCCGCCCGCCCGACTCCGACGCAGCCGAGACCCGCCGGCGCATCATCGATGCGGCTCGGCGAGCGTTCGCGGCAGGTGGTTTCGCCGCCGCAACCAACCGTGAGATAGCGATCGCATCCGGCGTGACGACCGGCGCGGTGTACCACCACTTCGGGTCGAAAGACGCGCTGTATCTGGCCGTCTACACCGATGCCCATGATCAGGTCTACGACCGATTCGACGCGTCGGTCGCCGGGCGGACCACCTTCCTCGACATGTTCGACGCGGTGCTCGACGAGGCGGCGAGAGTCAATCGCCGCGACCCCAGTTTGGCGGCCTTCATTGGTTCCGCTCGGGTCGATCGGCGCCGTCACCAAGAGCTCGCTGCAGTGATCCCGGACGACCGAGCTCGACGGTCGGCGTTCTTCGGCGTGCTGGTCGCCATGGGTGTGTCGACGGGAGAGGTCGCAGCAGAACGCGCTGCAGAGGTTGCGGTCATTGTTGATACCTTGATCCTGGGGCTGAACGATGGGGCAATGGACAGCATGAAGCGACAGCTCGCCGTTATCGCAGCGATCAAGTCGGCGATCCGCAGTCTGCTCCACACGAATCGAGACAATGGGAGAAACTCATGACACGAACGACACCGACGATCTTGAACTCCGATCGGGCCACTGGTTTCGTCCAATGGAGCGAGCTATGAGTCCCCAGGGCAGCTGGTTCGATGATTCGACGCTCGGCGAGCGTTTCCCGGCTTGGACGCGCGGCAACGCGGCCGATGTATTCCCCGATCCATTCAGCCCGCTGGGCCACAGTCTGGTGCTGAGCGGAGGCATGTGCGCCGGTCTACGAGACGCGTACATTGCGATCGGAGCGCTTGACTACGACGAGTTCGAGGACCCCGAGCACCCCGACCTGTTCAAGTTGTTCGGGGGTTATCCCTTCAACCCGTTGACCATGACTCGGATCCTCGGCGCGCGCATGCCCGGGGCGACGCCCGAGATGATCGACCGAGCGTTCTTCGACGACCGCGACGAGGTGCCGCCATACGAGCATCACGACTGGCACGATTCACCCAAGCACGAGGCCAAGCTCGGTGCGTCGATGGCGTGGGCGATGTCGGCCCAGGAGCTACCGAACCTCGATGCCGACAAGGCACTCGCCCGCCGACTACGCGACGACCGCCCAGATCTGCAGCAGCTCACTGATTCTGCGCTGCATGCTCGCGCTCGGGCGATGGTGCCGTATATCCAGCAGACGTTCGAAAACGCGATGATCGTTTCGTCGTTGTCGGCGTTGGGTACGGGCGCGCTCGGCGCGATCTGCGAGGGCTTGGGTGACACGACGATGGCGATCCGGCTACTGGCCGGGATCGAGGTCGATTCCGCCGCGCCGTCGCATGCGATGTGGGAGCTGGGCCGTCTCGCCCAGAAGTCGAGCATTCTCACCGTCGCATTCGAGGCGGGAGCGGACAAGGTACTGGACCAGCTGCGAGCATCCCACGACCCCGACGCCGCTGCCTTCCTGGCACGCTTCGACCAGTTCCTGTTCGACCACGGCTCGCGAGCCCAGAACGAGTACGACCCGCGCTCATCATCGTGGGAGGTCAAGCCGAGCATCGCGCTGACGGCGATTGACCTCATGCGACGGTCCGCGGAGACCTTCTCCCCCACGGCACGCAACACAACGTCGATTGTCGAACGCGACCGCGTCGCAGCGGAGGTCCGCCAGAGAGTCGCCACGGCACCCGAGACGGCCGGTCTGTTCGAAGCCGCTCTCCAATCTGCCCGACTGTTCCTGGCCGGGCGGGAGCGAGCCAAGACGAACGTGGTGCGAATCATCAACGAAGTCCGGATGGCCCTGCACGAGTACGGGCGACGCCTCGTTGAGCGTGGCATCATCCGTGACGTTGAGCAGGTGTTCATGGTGACCAACGGCGAACTCGATCAGCTTCGCGCCGATCCTGACTCTTTCACCGACATCATCCTCGAGCGCTGGGAGCAATACAGGACGTTGTTCGACTACGAGCCCGTGTTCGTCGTCAACGGGCGGGTGCCCTCGCTCGATGAGATGACCCGCCGGCATGGCAGAGCCGTTACCAAGGCAACCGCCGGCACTGTCCTAACCGGCACCGCCGGCTCGGGTGGCGTCGCCACCGGCCGAGCGCAGATCGTGCTCGACGCCGCTCATCCTGATGGCTTCGAGCCAGGCGACGTCCTGGTCGCCCCGCAGACCGACCCCTCGTGGGTTCCGCTGATGGTTGCGGCTTCAGGGGTCGTCGTGAACGTCGGCGCCCAAGGCAGCCACGCCATGATCGTGTCGCGCGAACTCGGCATCCCGTGCGTCGTTTCGGTCGCTACCGCCACCGACCTCATCCCCGAAGGGGCGATGGTAACCGTTGACGGCAACGCGGGCACGGTGACGATCGACAGCGTCCCTTCGCGCTAGCTGTACTTCCTCACCGTACAGTTGTTCCGTCCAGGCAATCTAACGGACCTCCGGAAGCTTCGACGTGTCCTGCAGGCGCGGGACGGACCGGTTGGGTGGGAGCGGTGCCACGGGCAACGTGAGCGGCTGCTTGGGCGTGCGCAGCGCATGGACCTCGGCGGGGATGGAGTCGCGCACGACGGGGTAGAACGTGTCGCCGGGGCACGCTGTGGCGGTCATTTCGCGGTGCCCGACGATGGTGGGCGCGGTGATCGTCACGCCAGCCGGCCACTTGTTGGAACCTCGCGACACGAACGTCACCCGGGCCAATGGCGACGTGTCGATCTTGTCGCGGTCGGCCAGCCAGGCCAGCGTCAAACGCAGCGACGCTACCTGTTCGGCGGACGGAAGCACTGACGTGAAGTCGCCGATGAGACACACGAGTTGCGCGAAGCCTTGACTGCCTCCGGTGGCGTCCGCCGTCACCGGCCCGGCGATGCTGCCGGTGCGGCCTTCCCAAACGGTGCCGAATCGGTCGATGAGGAAGTTGTAGCAGGTGTCGGGCCAACCCTTCTCGGTGGTCTGGGAGTTGTAGACGCCGTGAATGATGTCGATCACCCCGTCGGCCGTGTAGGTGTTGCCAGTGGCCGTGTGATGCACCAGGAGGAACTTCACATCCTCCGGCGTGAGCGGCCCTTTTGGCAGAGAGCCGTCACCCGCCCACGCGGCTCGCGGTCGGATCGCCAACCCGCGTGCGACCACGACGTCAGCAACCGCTGGGCGGGCCTGGCGGCGGGCGCGGCCGAGCAACGCGATCGGCATGGCGAACAGCCCGGCCAAAAACGGTCGCCGTCCAACCCGCCGATCCCCCGAAACGCAAGACTCACACACGCCTCCCACCCTAGGACCCGATAGGTGGATGAGGTTGCGTCCTTCTACTTGCGCCCGGCACCCTCAACCCGCGGCCGCAACACGCTCATTTCCGAAGAGCCGCTATACTTACGATATTCAAACCCCGGATCTGGCTCTGGCCTGGTTCGCATATAAGCCCCAGGGAGCCCGTAAATGGGCTCCCTGTATAGTTTTCGAGGTCGGCCGTGGCTCGTGCTCGGGTGTTCATCGACTATTGGAACTTCCAGCTCGCCTGGAACGCGAACGACGACCTCGACAACGTAAGATCCGCTGCCGCAGTTGCGGCTCGGAAACGTCAGAATGTCCCGCCTGAGGTGAGGCCTTCCGTGGTGCCGTTGAGAAGGGTGTCGACACCGCCCTCGTAACCGACCTCCTATCGCTCGCATGGCAGGGCGCCTACGACGTCGCGATCCTCGTGACTTCCGATGCCGACTTCATCCCGGCGGTCGAGCACGTGCAGGCCAAAGGATTGAAGGTCGTGAATGCCGGTTGGCCCGGCATCGGCTATGAACTCAAGGCAGCATGCTGGGCCAACTTCGACATAGCCCGAGTCTCCGGATCGCTCTGTCGATCGACAACATAGGTCCCGAAATGAAAGCAATGGAATGAAGTCTCAAACAGAACGGTAAGCAACGTAGTCACTGTCGAAATTTCAGTCGCTTCATCTAACCCTCCGCCCATCAGACGAAGGTGGTCTCGACGAAGTGTTGGACGGCGGCGAGGTCGTTCGGTAGCAACGTGGTGTGTTCGGGGCGGTCGAAGAGGTCGGCGAGGTGGGCGGGAAGCGGCGGGTGGACACCGGTGGCCTTGACGACGGCGTCGGGGAACTTGGCCGGATGGGCCGTAGCCAGGATGATCTCCGGACCGCCGAGGCCCGTTGATGCCAGCGCACGAGACGCGCCGACGCCGACCGCTGTATGAGGATCAAGCAGCATGCCGCTCTCGGCGTACACATCACGCATGATGGCGAGCGTGCCTTCATCATCCACCCGGTGGGCGCTGAACCGACCGCGCAGTTCGTGCTGCTGATCGGCTTCCAGACGCGTCGATCCAGACGTACGGAACTGGCGCATCTGATCGGCCGTCATACCGCCGTCTCGCCCATTCAGTTCGAACAGCAGCCGCTCGAAATTGGATGACACTTGGATGTCCATGCTGGGGCTCAGTGTCGGCACCACACCGTTGGTCGACATGATGCCGGTGTGCAGGGTGCGCGTGAGGATGTCGTTGGTGTTCGACGCGATTATGAACTTCTCCACCGGCAGGCCCATCTCCTGTGCGATCCATCCGGCGAGCACGTTGCCGAAGTTGCCAGTGGGTACGGTGAAGCGCACCAGTCGACCACCCAGGGATTGGGATGCCGTGACGTAGTAGACGATCTGGGCCATGACGCGCGCCCAGTTGATGGAGTTCACCGCTGACAGGTGCATGCGGTCCCGGAACGCGGCGTCGGCGAAGGCCGCCTTGACCAAGTCCTGGCAGTCATCGAACGTGCCCTCAATGGCGACGGTGCGCACGTTCGGCGCGTCGACCGTGGTCATCTGGCGACGCTGCACATCACTGACGCGGCCGTGCGGATAGAGGATGACAATGTCGACGTTGGCACACGACTTCACACCCTCGATGGCAGCCGTGCCGGTATCGCCGCTCGTGGCGCCGAGGATGGTAACGCGCTCATTTCGAGCCGAGAGCACGTGGTCGAACAGGCGGCCGACCAGCTGCAACGCGACATCTTTGAACGCCAACGTCGGGCCGTGGAACAACTCGAGCAGCCACTCGTTCGCGCCGGTCTGCACCAACGGGCACACGGCCGGGTGGCGGAACGTGGCGTACGACTCCTCACACATCTCGCGCAGCACGTCGGGCGCAATGTCGTCGCCCACGAACGGCAACATCACGACGGCCGCGATTTCCGCATAGGGCGCGCCTGTCGTCGGCGGCGGCAGCACCGGCACATACTGCGGCATGTAGAGGCCGCCGTCGGTGGCGAGACCGGCCAGCAACACGTCGGCAAAGCCGAGCTCGGGCGCCTGGCCACGGGTGGAAACGTAGCGCATGCTCTATTCGCCAATCACACGCAGCAGGCCGCTGGCCGAACCGACCACGTCGAGGTCGCGAAGCTCGCGCAAGGTGGCCTGCATGTCGGCTTCTTTGGCGACGTGGGTGATGAACACGAGACGGGCATCGGCTCCGAGGCCTTCCTGCTCGGCGGCACGAATGCTCACGCCGTGCCGGGCGAACACACCGGTGACGGTGTGCAACACACCGGGCCGGTCGACAACTTCGAGTACAACGTAGAACTGCGAGCTGGTCTCGTCCATGCCCAGGATTGGTGAGCGGATGAACGTGCCGAGCGGGGCGTGGGTTCCCTTGCGCAGGTTCACGGCGGCGTCAATGAGGTCGCCCAGCACTGCGCTCGCCGTGGGCGAACCGCCAGCGCCACGACCATAGAACATAAGTGAGCCGACCGCGTCGCCCTCGATGAACACCGCGTTGTAGCTGTCGCGCACCGACGCCAATGGGTGCTGCACCGGCACCATGGCCGGGTGCACGCGCACCGCGATTTCTTTCGATGCGGGGTCCTGTTCGCAGATGGCCAGCAGCTTGATGACGTAGCCGAGCTTCTTGGCCATCGCGATGTCTTTGCCGGTGATCTGGCTGATCCCCTCGTGATACACGTCGCCCGCCACGACTCGCGACCCGAACGCTATCGACGCGATGATCGCGGCCTTCGCTCCCGCATCGAAACCTTCCACGTCGGCCGTCGGGTCTCGTTCTGCGTACCCGAGTCGCTGCGCCTCGGAAAGCGCGACTGCGTAGTCGGTGCCTTCCTCGGCCATCTTGGTAAGGATGAAGTTGGTGGTGCCGTTGACGATGCCCATGATGCGTCGGATGGGCTCGCCCCGCAGTGATTCGCGCAACGGCCGGATGAGCGGAATACCGCCCGCGACGGCGGCTTCGAACAACAGGTCGACACCCTTGGCATCAGCGGCGGCGAACAGCTCGCCACCGAAATTCGCCAGCAGTTCCTTGTTGCCGGTGACGACGGGCTTACCCTGCGCCATCGCCGACAGAATCAGCTCTCGGGCCGGTTCGATGCCGCCGATAAGTTCCACCACGATGTCGATGTTCGGGTCATCCACCACGCCTGCGGCGTCGCGAGTCAGCACGCCATCGGCCAGCACAACATCGCGATCGCGGGACAGGGTCCGCACCGCAACCCGCGTCACCTCAAGACGCACCCCGGTCGAGGCTTCAATGGCCGACGCCTGTTTGGCGATTAACTGCACGAGGGCGCCGCCTACGTTGCCGCAGCCAAGCACGCCGATACGAACCGTACTATCGAGTGTCACGGGCGTAGAAGCTATCGGCAACGCCCGCGTCTCTGCTTTGCATACCCTCAAAACTCGGCGGCCACCAGGTTCTGGGTGAGGATATCGACGTAGCGCTGGTCGTTGAAGTGCTCCGCCACGAAGGCCCGGGCCTGGTCGGCCATGGCCGAAAGTCGGGTCGGGTCGGCCAGCGCCGCTTCGATCGTTTCGTGCATCGCCTCAGGGTTTTCGGCGGCGACTCCGATAATGAGCCCCCTCGCCGCATACTCGGCTAGGTCCCCAGCGGTTGCCGTCGCAACGACGGGACAGCCGCAAGCCATAGCCTCCCACACCACGGTGAGGCCCGAGCCGTGATTGTCCGCAATGAGCGGCACCACGGTGAGGCACGCAGCGCGGTACATGTCGCGCAGTTCCTTCAGACTCTGGTGTCCGATGGTCATATTGGCAGGCAACCGCTTCGGGTAGACGGGCGCGGCCAGGCCTGACGGCATCGATGACATCGCGCACACATCGACCAGCACCGCGATGTCCTCGACGGCTTCGGCCAGGGTGACGTAGTCACGGTCCACCAGCCCCGCGCTGATGACAAGCGGCGGATCCTGGTGGTGGGAAGCCTCAATGGGTGAGAAAAACTTGAGGTCGAGGACGGCAGGTAGCACCAGCACCGTCGGACACGAGGGGCCGCCCAGCCCGCGGAGATGACGCGCCTTGTCGTCGGTGATAACTACGAAGGACGCCACGCGGCGCTTCAAAGCCAACAGCAGCTTGGTGGACCGGAGCCGTTCGGGCCACATGACTGACACCACCAGCGCAGGTCGCTTGCGACGGAGCATGGTCAGGAGGGCCACGGTGACCCCGAGGTCCTCGCCGGTTGCATAGACCAGCTCGCCGGTCTTGACCCGACGGGCGACGCTGTGGGCGATCGACCAGACGCCTACGTTGGCGTAGAAGCGCGACGCAACCGAGAACAGCAGGCGCCACGGCCGACTCGGCGCGACGCACGTCGACGGCGATACAACGGTTGCGCCGATCCGGCCGCACACATCACCCAGGATGTGCTTGGGGCTTTCGTCGTTTTCGGCTTGGTGCGCCATGGCCGCAAAGTCAAAATCTCGGCCCAGCACTACGAATCGCGGCACTCGTCGTTCCCTTCCTGGGCGGTCGTCTCCCCGATACGGGGCCGCCCGGGCCACCTTACCGATGGAACCAAAATTCGGAAGGGGCCAATCGACTTATTCAAGTTAAGGAATCGTCAGGTGACTTCCGGGCTGCCGACGTAGCGCCAGCCGAGGTCGGCGAAACCAGCTGCTTCGGCCACCTTGGCCGACGCATGGTTGTCTAGCAGGTGCACATACGTGGGGACCGCGCCATCAGCCAAGATGCGACGCGACGCGGTCGCAACCAGACGACGGGCGATGCCTCTACCGCGAAGTGATTCCTCGGTGCCGACCGAGATCTCATGGCCGAAGGCGTTGTGCATCTTTCGCCCGACGCCAGCACCGTAGTGACCGTCGTCGTCCCACTCGATCAACACGTCACCGTTGAACGGTTTCAGCCAGGTCGGAACACGCTTGTCGGTCGTTGCCACCCACTCGCCGACATCGTCACCGGGCGCTGCGGCGAGGTTCCAGCGGAAGGCGCCGATCATCAGTCCGAGCGTGTCGGCGAGGTCAGTTGGGTCGGTATGTTTCAACCGGTCGGTCACGACCGATGCCTGACCGGGGGCGACGCTGAGCACCGCGAAATCGTTCTGGGTGACCCCGACGACCGGCAGCATGTTTCCGTCCCAGCCGGGTTTGTTTCGCACGTCGGATTCGAGAACGAAGATGCCCGCCGCCGCCGTCGGCCAACCGCCGAACCATGCTTCAAGGTGACGACGGACGGCATCGGGCAGTTGATTCATCTCCGAGGGTCTACCAGTTCGATCAGTTCAGGTTCACGTTGCACCAACCGACTGGCCGCCATCTTGGTGGCGACCGACCACAGCAGATAGCCGTAGGGAAGCGCAACCAAACCCACCACCGCGCACGCCGCGGCATGATTCCGCCAGACAAAGAGCGCTATGGCGAGGGGCGACAGCAGCGCCGACATCGCCAGCAGCCCAAGCATCCCGAGCAGCGGCGCAATGCAGCCCTGGCCGGAATTCTTGATGGCGAAGGGGTTGGTGCCCTCGGGCACGCGCATTGGCGCGACAACCGAGATCAGACCGGCCGCGCCCATACCAGCAAGCGAAGAGGCGCACCCGACGAGCAGCGCGGCCGGAAGATACGCCCAGCCTTTCGTGAGGGCCGCGAGGGTGGTCGATGTCAACAGGATCATGGGCAACGCGAAGATGCCTGTACCGAGGCTTCGCCCCCTAACGAGTTCGGTGGGCGAAGCACCCGACATGAGGTCGAACCACAACGCCCGACCATCCATGCCGAACAGGTTCATGCCCGATAGCACCAGCAACCAACTGGAACCGGCGCCGAAGAGCACCACCGAGTTCGGTCCCTTGCCCGCGTTGTTGAGAAACGGGAACACGACTCCGAGTGCGATCGACATGATCATGCTGACCCGGCGTCGCGGTTCGCGAAGAGTGAAAAGGACCTGCCGCGCCGCTACTGCGCCGCTTGCGGTGCGAGGTATCCAACGAATGGCAGCGGGGAAGAGAGGCGAGCCTGAGACCCGCACCTTTTTCGGTGTATCGATGGCAGGCGACTGCTCCTCCACCCGGGCCAATGCCCACAGGTACGCCGCCAGGAGCGCGGCGAAACCAACCAGACCGACCGCCAGTCCGCCGGTTGCGGCACCAACGTGGCCCCGCCCGCCATTGACCATTGCGCGACCGAGCGCGCCGACCGGAGTCCAGCTGGCGACGCGACCGAAGAAACGCAGGCGAGCGCCGTCGGCACCGCTGAAGTAGCGCAGGATGACCTGCATCGCTAGGCCCGAGAGGCCGGCGAGGCTGGCCAGCGCAATGGCCGCGTCTCGGCCCTTGCGGCTGTTCATGGCCCGGGCAAACAACGTCGGTAACAACCTCGCGGTGACCAGCAGCGTGACATACAGCACCGCCCCGGCGCTGGCCGCAAGCACGGCACCGACCACCGATCGGGACGCACCGATGACGGCTCCCAAAGTCGCCACGCCGACTCCGAGCGGGACGGGTCCGATCATGCTGGCCGTCACGAGACCAACCGCCAGAGTGCGACGGGGAATGGGATACGGCGTGAGGTTGGTGAGGGGAAGCGACTCGTCGATGCCACCCGCAACAAGTGGACCGATGATGGCGAGCACCCACACGACGGCGGCCGCGATGGTGAGGCCGAGTCGGTGGTCGGCGAACGTGGCCGAGCGAGCGGCGAGGCCTCCCGCGAAACCGCCGATGCCGAGTGCGAGGGAGAACACGATGCTGAGCACCATGGCCGCTACCTGGCCGCCACCGCGCCGGAACCCGTTGCGCCACAGCCGCCACTTCAAGCGAACCAGGCTGCTTGCTTTGACCGGACGCGCCACCATGGGCACCGGGACGGAGGTCGCAATCATCGGACGGGCTGGTCGAGCCAGCCGAGCGAATCGCTGGCGACCGTCGAACCGCCGACCAGATGGATGAACGCGTCCTCCAGCCGACCCCCGTTGCGCAATGCGTCGATGGGACCGTTGGCCACGATGCGTCCGCCCGCGATGACGGCGACGTGATCGCACATCCGCTCGACGAGATCCATCACGTGGCTCGACATGATGACGGTGCCACCTGACGCAGTGTAGCGCTCGAGCACGGTGCGCATGTTGACGGCCGAGACCGGGTCGATACCTTCGAACGGCTCGTCGAGCACAAGCACGGGGGGACGATGCAACAACGCGCATGCGAGCGCGGTCTTCTTCCGCATGCCATGGCTGTAGTCGACAATGAGTTTGTCGGCGTCGTCCTTCAAGCCGAGTACGTCGAGTAATTCACCCGAACGGGCCAGCACCTGGTCCTCTGGCATGCCGCGCAGGAGACCGGCGTAGAGAAGCATTTCGTTGGCGGAAAGTCGTTCGAAAAGCAACAATCCATCCGGGACAAGACCGAGCCGAGCCTTGACGTTGGCAGGGTTGGGCCACACGTCGACACCGTCTATGCGCACCTGTCCGGCGTCTGGCCGCAACAGGCCGGTGGCCATACGCAGCGTGGTGGTCTTGCCCGCCCCATTCGGACCTACCAGCCCGAAGAAACTGCCTCTCGGAATAGAGAGGCTCAGGTTGTCGACGGCAATTTTCTGGCCGAAGCGCTTGGAGAGACCGAGGATGTCGATTGCGCCCGCCACCGGTGGGGCAAACGCGGCCACGGTCTGAAGGGACGGCAGGGCGGGCGGCATCATCGACATACGGCATCCTTTGAGGTGACTGTCGATTTGGTACAGCGGCGGCACCCGAGTCATCAACTTACGGGATGACGAGAATCATTCCGTGATCGTGCTACATCCGTTCGGGGACGTCTATGCCGAGAAGCGCAAGACCGGTCGAAAGCACTCGAAGAGTTAACTCGCAGAGCGTGAGTCTGCTGCGCCGTACGTCGGTGGGCACGTCGTCCTTCATGACCGGGCAGGAGTCGTAGAACGATGTGAAAGTTTGCGCTAGATCGAACAGGTACGTGCACAGGCGGTGCGGGCCAAGCTTGTCGATGGTGTCGTGCACGGCTGCGTCGAAGGCGAGCAGTGACATGGCGAGCGCCCGCTCCTGAGGTGCGTCGACGTTGATGGCGGTACCCGCCAGATCGGCCGCTTCATCACCAGCCCTGCGGACGATGGACGCGATACGCGCACAGGCGTACTGCAGGTAGGGCGCGGTGTTGCCTTCGAAGGCAAGCATGCGATCCCAGTCGAACACGTAGTCCTTCACCCGGTCGTTGGAGAGGTCGGCGTACTTCACCGCGCCCAATCCGACGGCGCGAGCGACGGCCGCGCGTTCGTCGCCGACGATGTCGTTGGTGCGCTTGTCGAGTTCGGCGCTCGCACGCGAGACGGCCTCGTCCAGCAGGTCGACGAGGCGGATGCTTTCGCCCGTTCTGGTGCGGTACATCTTCTTGTCGCTACCAAGCACACTGCCGAAAGGGACATGGACAGCGCGGGCGGGCGGCTGCAGCCAACCAGCCATCTCGGCCACTTTCCAACACATGGCGAGGTGGACGGCTTGCGGCGCCCCGACGACGTAGATCAGCCATGTCGCGTTGAGTCGGTTGACCCTGTCGCGCACGGTTGCGAGGTCGGTGGCCGCGTAGCCGAAGCCACCGTTGCGGTTCTTCACGATGAGCGGCTGCGGATTGCCTTCACGACCAACGTAACCGGGTGGAAACGCGCACCACGCGCCGTCATCGAGCACCAAGAGATCGGCCGCTTTCAGGTCATCGACCACGTCACTCAGGAGGGGGTTGTAGAAGCTCTCCCCCACGATGTCCTTTGGTGTCAACAGCACGCCGAGCTTGTCGTAGACCTCTTGGAAGTACGCCGCCGACTGGGCGACGAGGACGCCCCACAAACGTAGCGTTTCGCCGTCACCTGACTGCAGGGTGACAACCCGTTCGCGGGATCGTTCCTTGAACGCATCGGTGGCATCGAACTTCACCCGGGCGGCCTTGTAAAAATAACCGAGGTCGCCAATGCTGAGGTCTTCCACGCCCGAGGTTTGTTGCATGTCGACCAGGTGTTCGATGAGCATTCCGTACGACAAGCCCCAGTCACCCACGTGGTTTTCACGGATGACGGTGTGACCGACGAATTCGAGCAGGCGCACGATGGCGTCGCCGATGATAGTCGAGCGCAAATGACCGACGTGCATTTCCTTGGCAACGTTGGGCGCCGAGTAGTCAACGACCGCGGTCTCGGGGTTTGCCGCGGTGCGCACGCCGAGCCGTGCATCGGTCGCAAGCCTGGTGACGAGTTGCGACACGAGGGGGTCGGAGAGGGTGATGTTGAGGAAGCCGGGCCCGGCGATTTCCACCTGCGCGACGTTGGCCAGATCGAGATGCTCGATCAACTCAGCGGCCACGTCACGCGGGTTGCGACCGAGGCGCTTGGCCAACGGCAGAATGCCGTTGGACTGGTAGTCGGCCCGGTCGGACGGGCGGGTTACGGGGTCGGCACCGGGTTCGAGCTGATCGAACGCAGTCTGAAGCAGTTCGTTGAGGAAGAGGATGGGGTCGGCCATAGGGGTTGGCTATTGTCGCACGCCTGGTCGGCAGCGGGCCGAGTGGTTCAGCGTTCGTTCTGGCAGTGGCCGGTGTCGATTACCGACATCGGCTACTGGCAGAACGTCACCGGCGGTCAGAGCACGTCGTTGCGGACCAGGTCGTCGAGGGTTTCGCGGCGCACCACCAGGCGGGCGTTGCCCTCCCGCACGAACACGATGGCGGGGCGAGTGAGCTTGTTGTAATTGGATGCCATCGAATGCCCGTACGCACCCGTGACCGGGGTGCAGAGGATGTCGCCGACTTCGGTGTCAACGGGAACATTTGCTTCGAAGATAAGTACGTCGCCGCTCTCGCAATGCTTGCCGACCAGGCGTGCGTCCAGTGGCCTCTCGGCGAGCGGAGCGCGGGGCAGAAAGGCCTCGTAGCCCGAGCCGTACAGAACAGGGCGAGGGTTGTCGCTCATGCCACCATCGACTGCGATGTATCGGCGGATGCCGGGCAGCTTCTTTATGGTGCCAACGGTGTAAAGGGTCACGGCGGCACTCGCAACCAGTGCCCGCCCCGGCTCGACGCTGACCGCCGTCGTGACCCCGGCGGCTTCGGCTGCGGTGAGTACCGACCCGGCCCAGGCCGAGATCGTCGGCGCGTGTTCATCCTCCACGTAGGCCACACCCAGTCCGCCGCCGATGGTGAGGTGCGAGAGGCCAAGTGGATTGGCGATGGCCGCCATGACACCCATTGCCTCACCGAAACTCTCGGCACGAAACACGTTGGACCCGATATGGCAGTGCACGCCGATCAGATCCACGCTGCGCGCCTGAGTAGCACGTTCGATCGCGGCATCCGCAGCGCCGCTCGACACGGTGAAACCGAACTTCGAATCGTCCTGTCCGGTGGAGATGAACTCATGCGTATGGGCATGCACGCCCGGTGTGAGGCGGAGCTGGATTTTCACCTGCTCGCCGGTCTCCTGGTAGAGGGCCTCGAGCCGATCGAGTTCGTCGAAACTGTCGACCACAATGTGATGCACGCCGGCCTTGACACCCATGCGCAACTCGTACAGCGACTTGTTGTTGCCGTGGAACACGCAGCGGTCAGCGGGCACTCCGGCGGTGAGCGCAACGTGCAACTCGCCAATCGAGGCAACGTCGAGCAGGAGACCTTCCTCGTGGGCGAGCCGCGCCATGGCGACACAGAGGAAGGCCTTGGTGGCGTACACCACATTGTCCTGCCCAAACGCCGCTATTGCCTCGCGGCAGCGGGCGCGCAGGTGATCCTCGTCGTACACGAAAAGCGGCGTGCCGAACTCGGTCGCCAGGTCGGTCAGGCGGCAGCCGCCGATGGCGAGTTGGCCCGTATCGTCTATCGCCGCTGAGTCAGGGAGCAGATGAAACGGGATCGGGCTGGCAGACACGACCGTTGAGCCTATGGGATCGGGGATGCGAATCCGAATGGTTTGCGGCTACCGTGTGTCGTCCCGCTCTCGTAGCTCAGGGGATAGAGCATTGGCCTCCGAAGCCATGAGCGCAGGTTCGAATCCTGCCGAGAGCGCCACAAGACAAGGGCTCTGACCAGGGGAAACACTGAGTCGGAGCCTTTTCGCATTTACCGCCAGTGGCCATGAAACACCACCATTTACCGTGACGTTCGGAAACACCACGGGAACAGTTCGGGACGGACGGCGGGAAATCGAGGCGGATGAGACGCAAAGCCCCTTCCGATACAGGCGCGACGTTGGTACACTGCAACTGCTGACCGGGCCGATCCCGGCAGAGGTCGAAGGCCTCGTGTCTTCGCCCCCGAGGGCCTTGTGCCGACTAGGGGCGTGGAGCGGGGCCGACGCATTTTTGGCGTTGGCTCACGATGCTCGGTTAAGGACGGCGACTTCGGGGTTGCCTGACGCTGCGAGACGTTCGAGCATGCCGTCGCTGCGCCCGAGAATGGCGTCGGACCAGATGCCCGAGACCGCGTCCGCCAACCAAGTCAGCGGTTCCGTCTTACCTACATGTCGGAAAGTAGGAATGCGCTCAGGCGTCGGTCGGTACCAGTTCCAGATTGAACGACCGTCAGCGTGGTTCTCGGCGTTCGATCGTTGTTCAAGAACGAAGCCGGTAACTCCCAAGCGGAACGCGAAAGGGAGCAGGATCTCGTCGAACAACTGTGCCCGTGCGGCGGTCTGGTCCCGAGGGGCGCATCGGGTGGCCGCGACGCACAACCTCAGCGGTCGATCAACCAGCGACGCGACCACCTTGCCACGAACGTCCGCACCTTTGTCCCGCTCCCAATGAAACGGTCGAGTACGACGAAGCAAGCCGATAGGTGAGAGTCAGACCATCGACGTCATCAGCTGGGACACACACCAGCGCCATCGCGTAGACAACTCGTTGCTCGGCATCGAACGGTGTGCCTTCATCAATCACCCCGATCACTCCGCCAATCTATCGCTTGTCGAGCGGCACCGTCTCCCGATTCCAGCCTCCTTCCGCTGGTTAAGGCGTCATGCGTGACAATGCTTGAACTTCTTGCCGCTTCCACTCGCGCAGGGTTTGTTGCGCGGGTTCTTGGGGATGACGCGTGGATCGTGATTGTCTGATCGGCCGTCTGGGTAC
The DNA here is from genome assembly GCA_031360915.1 of Actinomycetes bacterium. Lineage (GTDB taxonomy): Bacteria > Actinomycetota > Acidimicrobiia > Acidimicrobiales > Ilumatobacteraceae > JANMCE01. The sequence goes on from JANMCE010000004.1 coordinate 26,940, forward strand.
TCCGAGACGTGCTTGCCGACCAGGCGATCGCTCACCATGATGCCGAGGTCGCACTGGTATGACCGAGCGCGCTCCTCGTCAGTACCGCTCCACTCGCGCGTCGAGATAGACCGCGTCCTCCGATCGTCTCGAATGGTCGATTCCGGTCTCGGTTGCGAGTCCGATGATGTCGGAGGCTCGCGGAAATTTCAGCTTCGCTACCGAAACACAGGCAGTCGGACGACAGCTGTTAGCTCGTTGGGTCGCGTCGTCCGGCCAGGTACTGGACACCGTTCGGGCCGACGTGTTCGTGGTGCATACAGCCGGCGGCCATCGTGAAAATGTCACCTGCTTTGTAGGTGGTTGGGACAGTGCCGACGGTCAGAGTGATCTGGCCGTCGGTCACCAACGCGCGTACATCCCACGAGTGGCTGTGATCGGCAACGACAGCGTCCGCCACCATTTCCTTGGGCACAGCGACGTATCCGTCTTTGGTGAGCGCCTGTTCGAATTCGGTGGTATCCATGTTTGGTTTCCGATGCCTAGTTGGCGGGTGCGAAGAGTTCGAGCGCGATGTTGTCAGGGTCGCGGAATTCGAGCAGTACCGCAACACCGATGTCTTTCACTCCGCTGTGCGCGACGCCGAGCGCATCGAGCACAGCGGCAGCTGCCTCAATTTCGGCGCGGGTAGCGAGCGCAAAACTGACATGATCGAGCCCAACTCGGTCCTCGTTGAACAGGTCGCCGGTCGGCGCGACCGGCCGTAAGCCGAGGAGCGCGCCTCCGACCTGGTAGATCACGCCGTTGTACAGGAAGCTGAGTGCTTGACGGGTGGCGTCATCGGCGTCGGCCGGCATTTCG
>JANMCE010000031.1:0-6830 GCA_031360915.1 Actinomycetes bacterium
GGCGAACAGCGCACGGCAGGCACCTATCGCACCGCTCTTCGAAACTCGGCATTCTCGGTCTTGACAACGGCCGAGTTGTTGGCGCAATTCCGGCTGCGTCAAGCGCAAGTAGGAATCGCCGACCCAGCGCGCCCGGAGGGACTCGAACCCCCAATCGACTGATCCGAAGTCAGTTGCCCTATCCATTAGGCCACAGGCGCGTGCTGCAACAGTCAGTGTATCGGCCCGGCGGCGCTTGACCAGAAGGATTGCTACTGTCGCCCGATGGCGTCTCGTCCGAACATTCTGCTGATCATGGCCGACCAGCTGGCCGCACCGTTCCTCCCTGCCTACGGACATCAGGTCGTCAAAGCCCCGGCACTCGATGCTCTCGCAGCAAGCGGCACCGTGTTTGAGTCGGCGTACACGAACAGTCCGCTGTGCGCACCGGCGCGGTTTTCGATGTTGTCGGGTCAGTACAACTCCAAGATCGGCGCGTACGACAACGCGGCAGAGTTCGCGTCGTCGGTCCCGACCTTTGCGCACCACCTACGTGGCGCGGGCTATCAGACATGCTTGGCGGGCAAGATGCACTTCGTCGGCGCCGACCAGTTGCACGGCTACGAGGAGCGCCTCACCACCGACATCTATCCAGCTGACTTTGGCTGGACACCGAACTGGGAGGACGCGGAGGGCCGCTTCGACTGGTGGTTCCACAACATGGATAGCGTTCGCTTCGCGGGTGTGGCCGACAGCAGCAACCAGCTCGACTACGACGACGAAGTCGGCTTCCAGGCGGTGCGCAAACTTCGTGATCTGGCCCGTACGACCGACCCCAGGCCGTGGATGCTGACCGCATCGTTCACCCATCCGCACGACCCGTACGTGGCCCGGCAGCAGTACTGGGATCGCTATGACCACGACGCGGTCGACATGCCCAAAGTCGGCGCGTTACCGGTGAACACACTTGACCCGCACAGCCGGCGCTTGCGCAACGTCTCGGCCATGGACGAGGTGGAGCTCACCGACGCGCAGATCCGCAACGCTCGACACGCCTACTACGCCAACATCTCCTATGTGGATGACTGGGTAGGCACGCTGCTCGCCACGCTCAAGACCGGTGGCATGGCGGACAACACGGTGGTGATCTTCACCGCAGACCATGGTGACATGCTGGGTGAGCGCGGCCTCTGGTACAAGATGAACTTCTTCGAGGGTGCCGCACGCGTGCCGTTGATCGTGAGCGGCCCGGGCGTCGTGTCGGGCCGTGCGCCCGAACACGTGTCGCTGCTCGATCTGCTTCCGACCATGCTCGACATCGCTGGTGTCGAGGCTCCCGCTGAAGCCGACGGCGCGAGCTTGGTGCCCCTGCTGTCGGGTCACAGTGACCCGACCCGGACGGTGACGGGGGAGTACCTGGGGGAAGGAGCGATTGCGCCGATCATCATGATCCGCAAGGACAACTGGAAGTACGTCCACTGCGACGTCGACCCGCCGCAGCTCTACGACCTGGTCGCCGACCCCCAGGAATTCTTCAATCTCGCCACCGACGCCGCGCACGCCGACACCGTTGCTGCGTTCGCCAAGATGGTTGTTGCCCACGGTGACACGAAGCTTATGAACGACCAAGTGCTGGCCAGTCAACGCGCCCGTCGCACGGTCGACAAGGCGTTGCGACAAGGCCGCTATACCTCGTGGGACTTCCAACCGTTTACCGACGCCTCACAACGTTTCATGCGTAACCACCTGGACTTAAACGAAGTAGAAAGCTCCCGCCGCTTCCCGCGAGTTCAGGGATGACTACGACCGACTGGAACCCGGTGTTGAAGCCGGAACTCGAGCAGCCTTACTGGACCGAGCTGCAGGCGTTTGTGCGTGACGAGCGCAGCAAGCATCAGGTTTTCCCTCCGCACGACGAAGTGTTTGCGGCACTGCATCGCACCGCGTTCGCCGATGTGAAAGTGCTCATCCTTGGACAGGATCCGTACCACGGGCCGGGGCAGGCGCACGGTCTGTGTTTCTCGGTTCGTAAACCGGTTTCGCCGCCACCCAGCCTGGTTAATATCTTCAAAGAACTGAAGGCCGACCTCGACATCGATCCGCCCAAACATGGCGACCTCAGTGCGTGGGCCGATCAGGGTGTGCTGCTGTTGAACGCTGTGCTCACGGTGCGGGCCCACGCCGCGGCCAGCCACGCCAACAAGGGATGGGAGACCTTCACCGATCAGGTCATTCGAGCCGTGAGCGCAAAGACCGAGCCGGTCGTATTCATCCTGTGGGGGAGCTACGCCCGCAAGAAGAAGGCCCTGATCGATACAGCTCGTCACAACATTATCGAGAGCGCGCACCCGTCGCCATTGTCGGCGCACAACGGCTTTCTTGGCAGCAAACCGTTCAGCAAAACCAACGAGGCTCTGGTGGGAGCTGGCCGTTCACCAATCGATTGGCGTCTGCAAGACTGAGCGGATGTACGACCTGGCCAATCTGTTCCACATCGGCATTCTCACGCCGGACATCAACGAGTCGATGCAAGAACTCAGTCGCACGATGGGTGTCACGTGGGCATCGATGATCGACGAAATGCGGGTGGCCTGGGTGCCGCGCACCGGGCGGGTGGAGATCCCCTGCAAGATCACCTACTCCGTCGAAGGGCCGGTGCATCTTGAGTTGATCGAAGGCGGAGCGGGCAGCATCTGGGACGGTGTCGCTTCTCCCGGCGCGCACCACTTTGGCGTGTGGTCTGAAGATATCGTCGGCGAAGTCGAACGTTTGCAGAGCGCGGGCTGGACCTTGGAAGTAGCAGGCCTCGCGCCGGACCAGGGCTACGGAACGTTTGCCTACATGCGGTCACCGCAGGGCTTCCTTATCGAGCCGGTGCGGGCCACCGCGAAGCCGCGCTTCGAACGTTGGTGGGCGGGAGGCGCGCTGCGAGACCCGGCGCAGCCAAGCTGAAACGGCGTTTTCGTGCGGTGAGCGGGGGAAACGTAGGATCAGCGAATGCGCCTTTCCACCGTTCACGTTGCCGGCCACACCGCCTTCGGGCCGATCAACGGAGAGGTACTCCACGACGTCAGCGGTACATGGCCCGACCTTGCGTCGGCGCTGGCCGCCGGCACCGACGCCATCGCCAAGGCCGCCGCGTCGGCGCCAACGGTTGCGCTGTCAAGCGCCGCATACGCCTTGCCGATTCCCAATCCGCGCCGCATCCTTTGCGTCGGTTTGAACTACGCGGCGCACCGGGCCGAGTCGAGCGCGCCAGTGTCGGCCACCGAGAATCCGGCCATCTTCGTGCGCTTCCCATCGTCACTCTGCGGCCATGAGCAGCCCATCGTCCGTCCGCACGTCAGCACCGCGTTCGACTACGAAGGCGAGTTGGCGGTTGTCATCGGCAAGGCATGTCGCTACGTCAGCGAAGCCGACGCTCTCAACTACGTTGCTGGCTATTCGCTTTTCATGGACGGCACCCTGCGTGACTACCAGCGTCACACCAGCCAGTTCACGCCGGGCAAGTCGTTCGAGCAGAGTGGTGGCTTCGGCCCGACCATTGTCACGCCCGATGAGTTCGACGCGTCAACCGCACAGCTCACTACCACGGTCAGCGGCATTGTGCGCCAGGACGCGCCCATCAGCGACATGATTCACTCTACCGCCGCCATCATCGCCTACTGCTCGCAGTGGACCACGCTCGAGCCCGGTGACGTGATCGCCACGGGTACCCCGAGCGGTGTCGGTTACGCCCGCGACCCGCAGGTGCTGTTGGTGCCCGGCGACGTGGTTGAAGTGTCAATCACCGGTCTCGGCACGCTGCGCAATCACGTCATCGACGAGGCCTGAACCGCATGCGATTCTCCTAGAGCGAACGTCGAATGGTGGCCAGACACGTGATCGTACGCTCGATGTCTTCGGGAGTTCCGAACGGTGTGGCCTGAAAGTCGGTGATGCCACCGGCGAACGAGCGAGCGACCTGCGTGGCGACATGTGCTTCATTGCCGATCACCAGAACGTCGGCGGGCGATGCCGCGCCCTCGCTTGCCATCATGGCCTGGTAGGCAGGCAGCTTTTCGTAGAGGGCGAACTGCTCATTCGCGAGGGCGCGACCGGCCTCGACATCATCGGTACACATGACGGGCACACCGATGATCACACGCGGCGCAGGTCGGTTCGCGGTTGCGGCCGCAGCCAGCGCGTTCTCCACTTCGATGGAGCAGACGTTCTCGCCACCGGTGACGATCATGTCCTTGGCCCGATCCAGGAATAGGTTTGACTCACCATCGACGTAGCCGAGATCGCCGGTGTGGAACCAGCCGTCCTTGAGCGCCTGCGCGGTGGCTTCGGGGTTCTGCCAGTAGCCCATCATGACCGCTCGGCTCTGCACGATGACCTCGCCCACGACACCGCAGTCGGCTTCCGTGCCGCTACCGTCAATAATCCGCACCGACACGCCCGGGACGGGCTGACCGCATGATCGCACCAGCGGAGATTCCACCATGAGCTCTTCGTGATGTTGGCAAGTGACGATGGCGGTGGCGTCGGTGGCACCGTAGAACTCGGCCAGGTCGACCGAAATGTGGCCGCGGCCCGCCGCAATAACTCGGTGGAGATCGGCGAGGCAGCGTGCCCGAGCAATCGCAAAGCACTCAGATCACGGGCCGAGCGATCTGAGACGGCACCATGGCCGCCAACATGGTGGGCACCGGCATCATCATGGTGCAGTGTTCTCGCTCGATCAGATCGAGGCAAACGTCTGGCTCAAACGCCTCGACCACTACCGTGCGGGCTCCGAGCGACATCAGGCTTAGGAGCGGTGCGATACCGGCCACATGGAACATGGCGGGCGCAGCGAGGAACACCTCGTCGGATCGCAGCCCGACGGCGATGGTCTTATGGAACGAGTTGCTGACAATGTTGGCGTGGCTGAGCATGACGCCTTTGGGCTTGCCGGTGGTGCCGCCGGTGTAGAACAGCGCCGCCAGGTCTGAGGGCTGCACACCAACCCCGAGTACCGCAGGTGTTGCTGCGGCCAGGGCCGCTTCGAGTTCCGCAGGCCACCGCAGCACCAGTTCGACCGCACCTTGTAGACCTCCGGGATAGCGATCGGTGATCAGTACGCGAGCACCGCTGTCACCAATGATGGCGACCAGCTCCCGTTCGGCCAACCGATAGTTGAGCGGCACGATGACGAACCCGCCCGACGGAAGCGAAGCGAATGTTTCTACGTACCGATGGCAGTTTGAGGCCAACACGGCAATGCGGTCACCGGGCTGCATTCCGATGTCCTGCATTGCTCCCACCAAACGGCGACACCGATCGTAAAACGACGTGTAGGTCAGTCGGAGGTCGCCGCAGGCCAACGCTTCGTGCTCAGGGAAATTGCGGCGAGCATGATCGATGGTGTCGGCGATGGTCAGCATGGCAGCCGAGATTCACGCGCTGGGAAAGCCGCCGTGCAAACCGCGCACGCACTTCACAATCAACTGATGCAGCTCGGCTCGTTCCGAAGGCGACAGGGCCGAGGTCATTTCGTCTTCGACTGTTGACACCCGCTCGCCGCAGGTGGCCAGCGCTTGGCGGCCCTTGTGGGTCAGTCCGGTTTGGCGGATGCGGCCGTGGTTCGGGTCGTCCTGGCGAATCACAAACCCGCGCTCCTCCAACGTGAGCAGTACCTCATTCATCGACTGCGGTGACACGTACGATCGGCGGGCCAACTGAGCGTTCGACAACGAGCCTCGGTTGCCCAGCACGCTGAGAACGGTGTACTGCGCGACCGACAGTCCGTGCTCGCGAACCGCATCCGCAATTGCCGAACGCACCACTCGATCGAGCCGACCAATGGCATAGCTGAGAGTAGGACCGGTTATTGCGCCGTCATCCGACAATGCGATCGACCTCCGCCTTGGCTTCGATGATTTCCTCCAGCTGTTTGGCATGCGGTACGCCAGGGTTGGTCATGCGGTTGAAGCCGACGCTCAGGTGGCTATACCCGAGCGCGACCCCTTCTTCAACGCCGGCCTGCCACCCCGGACCAAGGTACACGCGTCCCCACACGGGCATTGATGCCGGGTCACGTCCGGCGTCCTCGGCGACTTGTCGTAGGCGTCGCACACCGGTTGCCACATCGATCGGGTCGAGCCCGGGGATCACCAACGGCATCCACCCGTCGGCGTCGGCCACCACTCGTTTGAGGGTACTGTCGGACGCACCCGTTCCCATCCAGAGCGGAAAGGCCATGCCGGGTAGCGGGTTGATGCCGACGCGGTCCATGTAGTGGAACTCGCCGTTGAACGTGACGAGCGGTTCGGTCCACAGCCGGCGCATAACCGTCATCTGTTCCGACAGGCGCTTGCTGCGCGTCTCAAACGCGGTGCCGAGAGCCGAGTACTCAACCCAGTTCCACCCAACCCCAACGGCCACGTGCAGACGACCACTGCTCAGCAGATTGACCGTCGCGATCTGCTTGGCTGCGACTGCGGTTTGCCGTTGCGGAAGCACGAGAACGCTGGTGGCAAATTCGAGAGTGGTCGTAACTGCGGACAGGTGGCTGAACAGCGTCAGGATCTCATGGAAGCTGTGCTTGTCGGTGTACGGCGCCGCTGGGAACGAGCCAACCGGGCCCTCAAAGCAGTCGGCCGATGCACCGAGGATGTGGTCATACGCCATGAGGTGACCGAAGCCGGCGGCCTCGGCGTCAATGGCGAACTGGCGGATAGCGACGGGATCCGTGCCACTGTCGGCCTGAGAAAAGACAATTCCGACCTGCATAATTTGGCCCCCCAGCCGTGTCGAACTGTCGTCAGGTTACCTGATGATCGACGCGCGAGGTGGCTGCACTCGAAGCTGACGAGGACGATCGA
>JANMCE010000140.1:0-16940 GCA_031360915.1 Actinomycetes bacterium
CTTTTGGCGATGTTCGAAGCGAACGGCGAGGAAGCCAAACCTGCCGTCGTGGTGCCCGAGCTGTTGTAAGGGTTGGTACGCATCGGTTATCTATCGTGCATCGGCTTAGAGTGACTTCACCATGACCGCACCTGTTCTTTCGATCAGCCGACCTACCCGCTCCACGCCGTTTACGAGCAGGGTGGAGGCGGCGGGCGTGCAGGGCTACACCGTCTACAACCACATGCTTTTGCCGACGAACTTCCGGGGCGTCGCAACGATGAGCCGTCGCAGGGTAAAGGCCCCTGGTGGACCCCGAACGATAGGGTCGGAACCGTGCAGGTGATTCGGGATCTTTCGCAGCCACATTTTCGTGAACGGGGAACGGTGGTCACCATCGGCGCGTACGACGGCGTACATCTCGGTCACCAGGCCGTCATCGCCGAAGTGCGGGCGAAGGCCAAGGCCCAGGGTTGCGCCTCGGCGGTGGTCACCTTCGACCGTCACCCGGCGTCTATCGTGCGGCCTGAATCCGCGCCACAACTCATCACCGATCTTGATCAGAAGCTTGAGTTGCTCGAAGCGACCGGTATCGACGCCGTTGTCGTGCTCCACTTCGACCACGCGATGTCGGAGCTCTCGGCTGCTCAGTGGGCGAACGACGTTTTGGTGCGATGCCTCTCGGCGCAGACCGTCGTGGTGGGCGAAGACTTCCACTTCGGCCACGACCGCAGCGGCAACGTCGCTTTCCTCGCCAAACTCGGCCAGACCGAAGGCTTCGATGTGCAAGGCCTGCCGCTGATCGAACGCAGCGACGGCGTAACCGAGTCGATCAGTTCGACCGCGATCCGCCGCGCCCTTGCCGGTGGTCAGGTGGAGATCGCGGCGCGTCTGTTGGGTCGGCCGTTCGAGGGTCGGGGCATCGTGGTCGCCGGCGACCAGCGTGGTCGGCTGATTGGCTTCCCGACCGCCAACGTCGAGATTCCCAATCAGGTCTGCCTGCCGGCCGATGGTGTGTACGCCGGCTTTTACGAGCGGCGCGACGGGCATGTGCACAAATGCGCGATCAACCTCGGGCGACGCCCCACCTTCTACGCCCACACGGATCACTCGCTGCTCGAGGCGCACCTCCTTGACTTTCAAGGCGATCTCTACGGCGAACCGGCCAAAGTGCGCTTCGTCGCGTTCCTGCGTAGCGAGCGCAAATTTGACGGCATCGATTCCCTCCGCCAACAACTCGCTCACGACATCGAAGCCACCCGCAAAGCCCTCGCCTGAACTACGCCGGCCAGATGACTTTGCCGGCTTTGTCGTAGACGCCGTTGGCGAGGGTGTCGTCGTAGGTGCCGTCGACTTTGGGGGCGGTCTTGAAGACGCCCGCAGCGGTGTAGGCAGCCACCTGCTTGTCGAGATCGGCGCGATGGACGATGCCGATGCCTTCGCCCTTGGGTGTGTTGTCGGTGACGATCTTTGACTCGATACCCCAGCGGAACTTCTCGCCGCCGGGCTGCAAGAAGTTCTTGTTGCCGCCTTCCGTGATCTTCTTGAATGATGAGGCGACCGCTTCATCGGGCTTGGCGATGGCGTCTTCCATGCCCTTCATGGCGGCACGAAGAAAGTCCTGCACTGCTGTCGGGTGCTCGTCGTGGAATTTCTTGCTGGTGTAGATAAGACCGAAACTGCCCGGGATGCCTTCGGTGGCCGGATCGAACATGGTGTACTTCTGGCCCTTGGCGTCGAGTTGGCCGGGCTCGTTCGACTTGTAGACAGGCAGCGCCATGATCGGTGTAGCCCAGTGCTGGTTCGGGTCGAAACCCTGCAGGGAAACCTCCTCGTAATCGGTGCCCTGCTTCAGCCCGGCCTTGTTCAGCATGGCCACTTCGGCCGGCGGGAGCGCGCCCTTGATGCCGATTTTCTTACCCTTCAGGTCGGCCAACGTCTTGATCTCCGGCTTTACGAGAAGGGCATCAATGCCGATTTTTCCGTCGATGGCAACGGTGACGAACTCTGCACCGTCCTTGGCGAAATTGAGCGTCTCGACGTACGAACCTGCCGATGCGAACTGCGCGGTGTTGGCCGCCACGAGCGGGTAGTTCGCGGCGGAGAACCCGGCTTTCATCTCGACATCGAGACACATCTTCTCGAAGTATCCCTTCTCCTTCGCCACGGTCACTTCGACGATGGAAGCCGAAGCGGCGAAGTCAAACCCGGTGAGGTACGTGATCTTTCCGGCCTTCTTGTTTTCGGCACAGCGATCAGAGCTGATGGCCTTCGCGGTGACAGAACCAACGGTGGCGACGCCCTCGGCCGTGGTCTTTGACGAGCCACATCCGGCGATAACGAGCATGCTGCCGAGCGCGACAGCGGTGAAGCGAAGGGAACGGGACATGAATCAGCCTTTCGGGGCAGAAGTGAAGAGAGGTTGGAGCGAATGCCACGCGCCGTCGGACAGGAACGTGCGAACGTCGGCAGGCGTGGTTTTCACCGTGCTGGTGAGCCAGTGGCGGGCATACATGTGCATGGGCCCGATCCACTGCGAAATGACGGCGGGAAGCAGCGGCACGGCGTGGCTGGCATGCGACACGATCCAGTGCTCAAGCTCGGTGTAGAAGTTCGTGTTGAGCGCCCGAAGGCTTTCGGCCGCAGGGCGGATCTCATGGTCGCGGTACACGAGAATGAACTGCGACGGCGACCGATGATTAACAATCCAGGTGAGGTGATGATCGACGAGGGAGCGCACCCCCTGCTCGGGTGTGATGGCACTGCGCAGCCCGGCCAGCGCTACGTCGTGGTAGGCCGACAGGCACTCGACGTAGAGACCGTCGGCGAGCTGCTCCTTACCGCCGAAGTGGTGATAGAGGCTGCCGACGCTTGCTCCGGAACGCTGGAGAATCTGATCCACGGTGGTATCGACCACGCCCTGTTCGAGGAACAACGCCAGGGCAGCGTCGAGCAGGGCTTGTCGTTTCCCCTCAGGGCGAGCTGTCACCACGAAAGTCTCATCTAGAAGATTCTTCTAGTCAATTCCTCTAGCGGAAGGGTCAGCCCAAGTCTCGGGTCACGACCGAGGTCGGCCGCCCGGCACGCGGCGTTCAATCATCGAAAGCACGAGCAGTGCGAGGCCACCGAGCACGCCGAGCGAAAACGCCGAAGCCCATACCAAGGGGGCGGCGTTGTTGTTGGCACCCTTTTGGATCTGCACCCCGAGGCCGTGACTTACGCCGGCGAACCATTCGCCCAGCACCGCTCCAACCAGCGACAGGCCCACGGCAATGCGGAGTCCGGCGAAAAGCGATGGCACCGCGCTTGGCCCCTGCACCGTTCGGAGCACTTCCCATCGTGATGCGCCAACTGACCGCAGCAGCTCGATCACCGCAGGGTCAACGGTTCGGAACCCAGCGACGAGGTTGAACAGCAGGGGTACCAGCGCGATCAGCATGATGACCGCAACGATGGGAAGCCGACCAAAGCCCATCCAGATGACAAAGGCCGGTGCGTACACGACGATCGGAATGACTTGAATGAGCGTGGCGATCGGCTGCACCGCTCGCTCTACTGATCGCCACCGAGCCATCGGTACCGCGAGCACGAAAGCCAGTGCGAGCGCGGCAGCGAGTCCGATGATGGCTTCCCGTCCGGTGACCAGTGCTTCGCGGGCAAAGAAGGACGGATCAGCATTCAGGGCCGAAAGAATGCGCGAGGGTCTTGGCAGTACGAAGGCCTTCACCCCGAACAGCACGAGGAGCCCTTCCCAGAGGCCAAAGAAGGCCACGAGGCCGATCAGTGGTGCCGTCCAGCGCGACAGTCGGGCGATCATGGGGCACCTCGCAGCAGCGATCGAAGACGACGGACGTAGTGATCGAAGTCGTCGGTATCTTCCATGTCGGCCGTTCGGGGTCGGGGAAGGGCAATAGTTTCAATTGCAACTATCTTTCCTGGACGTCCCGAGAGTACGACGACGCGATCCGAGAGCAGCACTGCCTCGGCGACCGAGTGAGTGACAAAGAGAGCGGTTGACTGGTGGTGCTTCCACAAGCGCAGCAGCAGGTGCCGCATGTCGGCCCGGGTGAGTTCGTCGAGTGCTGCGAACGGCTCGTCGAGCAGCAGCACCGGAGCCTGCAGCGCAAACGCTCGCACCAATGCGACACGCTGTTGCATGCCGCCAGACAATTGGTGCGGGTAGGCATCGGCGAAATCCTTCAGGCCGACCTCCTCGAGAAGACTGTCGACCACGTCGTCGCTGGCGCCTGACTGGGGGTTCACGTCGAGCAGCAGGCGGGCGTTCTGACGCACCGTTCGCCACGCCAGTAAGGCCGGCTGCTGCGGCGCGAGAGCAAAACTCTTGGCGGCACGCCCGGCGGCGGGGGAGCCATCATTGACCTTCACCGCGCCGTGCTCGGCACTCAGCAGGCCAGCCACGAGGCGCAGCAGCGTGGATTTCCCGCAGCCGCTCGGGCCAAGCAGCGTCACGAACTCACCCGCCCGAATGGACAGGTCAATGCCGGAAAGCGCCTCGGTTCGGCCCTGTTTCGTGACGAACCCGTGCGAAATACCGCTGAGTTCGATCATGGGGGAACCAACGGACACGAGAGAACTATCATCTAGAAGAATCCTCTAGTCAAGACGTGACATGCCTCGTTTGCTCGCCAACTGAGTGGCTTCGCTTGGTCGCTACCGCTCCTTTTCGCTCATCGTCGCTCCCTGCTCTCAGACTCGCTTCGCTCGGCAATGCTGGTTTGGTGCCGTGCTGCTGGGCATGGCCGGACCGCACCCGGCGTTTTCGGCGAGGTGCTGCTACAGTTGATAGGTCCGTTGCGGCCCATCGCTGCGACGTGATGCAGTGCCTCACCCGAGTTGCCTGCGTCCCTATTTGGGCGGAACACAAGAAAGTTCTTTTCACCTTGCCAGATAAACAAGCAACGATTGCTGCGAACAAGCTTCACGCAACCGATACGGGTTCTCCCGAAGTGCAGATTGCCATCCTTACCGAGCGCATCAACCACCTTACGGGCCACCTGAAGACGAACAAGAAGGACAATCACAGCCGCCGTGGTCTGTTGACCATGGTCGGTCGCCGGCGTCGCATGCTCGACTACGTCAAGAAGAACGACGTCGAGCGTTACCGAGCCATCATCGCCAAGCTTGGCTTGCGTCGATAATCGGTTTTCTGGAAGCGAGCGGCCAGTTCGGCCGCTCGCTTTCGTGTAACACCCGTTTCACCACAATTCGCTGAGCACTGACGCCGGTTGTCAGTCGCCGATTCGTTGAGCATTCGGCTCAATGGTTTGCCGACTGGGAACTGGGCGGTGCTCCAAACGGCCGGCTCAGCCAAATGGGCTCCGGACCGGCCAGAAAGGAGTTTCCTACGATGGGAGACCCCAAAAAAGTCTCGGGCATTGTCCCGGGAACCGAAAAGACCATGTCCTTCGAGACCGGCAAGCTTGCGCCACAGAGCCAAGGCGCCGTTATTGCCTCGATCGGCAACACCACTGTCCTCGCCACCGCCAACGCCGCAAAGGGCGTTCGTGACGGCATCGACTTCTTCCCTCTGACGGTCGACGTTGAGGAGCGCGCCTACGCCGCTGGAAAGATCCCCGGATCGTTCTTCCGCCGTGAAGGCCGCCCCACCGAGGCCGCCATTCTCACCTGCCGCCTCACCGACCGCCCGCTGCGCCCCGCGTTCGCTGACGGCTATCGCAACGAGACCCAGGTCGTTATCACCGTCATCGGTGCCGACCAGGAAAACCCGCACGACGTGCTGGCTATCAACGCAGCCTCGGCCGCGTTCATGCTTTCCGGCATCCCCTTCGAGGGCCCGATCGGCGCCGTTCGCCTGGCCTACAGCCAAGAAGGCACCTGGATTCCCCACCCGACCTACGAAGAGGGCGAAAACTCCACGTTCGAACTCGTTGTAGCTGGTCGTCAGCTCGACAGCGGCGACGTTGCCGTCATGATGGTTGAGGCCGGCGGTACCGCCAAGGCCTACAGCTATTACGAAGGTGGCGCCCCCAAGGTCACCGAGGCCGTCATCGCTGATGGTCTCGAGGCATGCAAGCCGTTCATCAAGCAGGCCATTCAGCTGCAGGCCGATTTGGTCAAGGCTGCCGGCGCTCGTGAGCCGCTCAAGTACACGCCCGTTCTCGACTACGGCGACGACGTGTTCGCTGCCGTTGAAAAGAGCGGAAGCAAGGCGCTGGGCAAGGCCGTCACCATTGCCGCCAAGCAGGATCGCAACGAGGCCACCGACGCCGTCACGGCCGACGTGCTCGCCGATCTCGCTGGTGAAGGCAAGCCCTTCACCGGTCGTGAAAAAGAAATCAAGGAAGCTGTCCGCAGCCTCACCAAGAAGCTCGTGCGCAAGCGCGTCGTGAAAGACGGCATCCGTCTTGACGGCCGTGGCCCGGCCGATCTTCGTGCGGTTACCGCCGAAGTTGGCGTGCTGCACTCGGCTCACGGCTCAGCGCTGTTCCAGCGTGGCGAGACCCAGGTCCTGGACGTGGCAACCCTCGGTATGCCCCGCATGAACCAGCTGCTGGACACCCTGTCACCTGAGACCAACAAGCGCTTCCTGCATCACTACAACATGGCCCCGTGGGCCAACGGTGAGACCGGTCGCGTGGGTTCGCCCAAGCGTCGCGAAATCGGCCACGGTGCGCTCGCCGAGCGGGCGTTGCTGCCGATTGTTCCTTCGCAGGAAGAGTTCGCCTACACACTGCGTCTTGTCTCGGAAGTGCTCGCTTCCAACGGCTCCACCTCGATGGGTTCGGTGTGCGCCGCCTCGCTCGCCCTGATGGACGCCGGTGTGCCCACCAAGGGTGCCGTTGCCGGTATCGCCATGGGCCTCATCCTGGATGAAGGCAAGTACATCACGCTCACCGACATCCTTGGTGCCGAAGATGCCTTCGGCGACATGGACTTCAAGGTGGCCGGTACCGAGGACTTCATCACCGCACTGCAGCTTGACACAAAGATCGACGGCATCCCCGCCGATGTCTTGACCGCCGCGCTCCTGCAGGCTCGTGACGCCCGCATGGCCATCCTCAAGGTTATGAACGCCGCGCTTGCTGCTCCTCGCGACGAGGTTGGCGAGACCGCACCGAAGATCGTGAGCTTCCAGATCCCGATCGACAAGATCGGTGAGGTGATCGGGCCGAAGGGCAAGGTCATCAACGCCATGCAGGCCGAGACCGGCGCCGATATTGCGGTTGATGACGACGGTGTCATGGGCACGGTCACCATTGGCTCCACCGATAGCGCGAAGGTGGCCGAGGCTCGTCGTCAGATTGAGCTCATCATCAACCCACCGCTCGCCAAGGTTGGCGAGGTCTACCCGGGTCGTGTCGTGAACATCACCAAGTTCGGTGCGTTCGTCAACATCCTGCCGGGCCGTGACGGTCTGGTCCACATCTCCAAGCTCGGCAAGGGCAAGCGGATCAACAACGTTGAAGACGCAGTCAGCCTTGGTGACGAGATCATGGTGCGGGTCGAAGACATCGATCCGCAGGGCAAGGTCAGCCTGACTCCGTCTGGTCCCGAGTGGGAAGTTGCTGGTGGTGGCGATGACGCCGCCGACGAGCGCGCACCCCGTGCCCGTGGCAACGACCGTGGCGATCGTGCGCCCCGTAGCGCGGCCCCGGCCCCGGCTTCTGACAGCGGTTCGGCCCCGGTTGCCGTCGCCAGCTTCGAAGATGCCTTCGACGCTGAGGCCCGCGAGACGTTCGGTGACCTCGGTCCCGGTGGTCCCGCTGGTGGCAACGACGCCGGTTCTAAGCCCGCCGGTGGCGGCCGCGAAGGCGGCGGCCGTGGCCGTGGCCCCCGCAGGCACCGCTAGATCCACTTGAGTATTCAGCAAGTAACACTGCCGTCGGGTATCCGTCTCGTAACTGAGCGGATGCCCGACGCGTTGTCGGTTTCGTCAGGCGTGTGGGTTGGCGTCGGAGCCCGCGACGAGGCCCGCGAGATGTCGGGCGTATCGCACTTTCTTGAGCACCTTTTGTTCAAGGGCACGGCCGATCGCTCCGCTAAGTCGATTGCCGAATCGATTGATCGCGTCGGTGGCGACATGAACGCCTTCACCTCCAAAGAGGTGACCGCGTATTACACCCGACTTCCCGCCCGTCACTGGGCGTTGGGGTTGGAGATTTTGGGCTCGGTTGTGTCGTCACCTGCGCTGCGTGACGCCGACGTAGAGACCGAACGAGAAGTCATCCTCGAGGAACTCGGCATGGATGAAGACGCGCTCGATGATCGTGCGCTCACGTTGCTCGCCGAGTCGTTGTTTCCCGATCATCCCCTGGGTTGGGAGACGGCTGGCGACAAGGCAACCGTCGCTGCCATCACGCCCAAAGCTGTGCGTGCGTTCTTCAAGAAGTGGTACCGCCCGGCCAACATGGTCGTCTCGCTCGCCGGTGCAATCGACCACGACGAAGCTGCAGCCGCGGTTGAGAAGTGGTTCACGACCGCGCCTGGCGGTTCGAAGCCGAGGCGGGTTGCGCCGGTTGGCGAGACCCGCCCGTTGGCGGTCGTGCGCAAGAAGAGCGAGCAGGCTCACATCGCTCTCGGCTACCGCGCGGTTGATCGCGACGATCCGGACCGCGAAGCGCTCGATGTCGCCAGTCAGGTTCTGGGCGGCGGACCGTCATCGCGCTTGTTTGATGAGATTCGAGAGAAGCGCGGTCTGGCCTATTCGGTGTTCGCCAGCCAGGTGACGTACGCCGACGCGGGTGCACTCAGCGTGTACGTTGGCACCAGCGCCGACCATGTCGGCGAAGTGCTCGACATCCTCGACACCGAGCTCGACAAGCTGGCCACCGGTGGTGTCAACGAACATGAGTTGGAGATCGCGAAGGGCTACCTGACCGGTGCGTTCGTACTCGGTCTTGAGGATTCCGCCAGCCGTATGAGCCGCCTCGCCGGTCACGTGTCGGCCCGCGGTTACGTGCGCAGTGTTGAAGATCAGGTTGCCCGTCTCGATGCCGTCACCGGCGACGATGTCCGGCGCGTAGCCAAACGGGTATTGGGCGGCCAGCAGGCGCTTGCAGTCGTCGGTCCCGTGACGAAGAAGGCTCTGGCACGGAAATAGTCATGGCGACGACAGGCCGACTTCGGGCGGCGTTCAAGGCGGTCGTCGCACAGATGAGCTGGCCGCTGAGAATAGTGGTGGCCGCTGAGAATAGTGGTGGGTGTTAGCGCCCGCGTACCGATTGTCGTTGGCGCGGTTTTGCTTTGGCCATCGATCAGCACCGATGTCGGCGGTTGCAAAAAGATCGCAACGTTCACGCTTTCGCAGGGGGAGGAAAAGGGTTTCTCTCTCATGGACGGCAACCAGCTTCTGGTCCGAGCCGACATCGTGATCGGTCCGCGCATTCGACTGGACGGGTCAACGAGAAGCGGCACAGACTCCATGACCGGAACGTGGACCATCGGTGACCGCAGTGGACAGTTCTCGTTGCGGGACACCGACTCGGCCACAATCGGTCTCGCTCGAATCTCCAGCAGCAGCTACTCATCATCCACTGGCGAACCGTCAGCCGTGCGCTTGCGACTGGGCGACTGCACGTCGCCCTCGGGCACAAAGTAGCGGTAGCGTTACGATCGCACCTGGGTAACCAGCGATTTGGGCGCAACGGTGCAATACGCATCGGTGATGATGCCAGCCAGCTCATCCCAATCCGGGTCGACATCGAGCCGCACACCGATCCAGCCGCGGTGGCCCACGTAGGGCGGGTAGAAGAAGCGCGCCGGCTCTTCTCTGATCAGCTGGTCTTGCGTGCCAAGCGGTGCCGAGCACCAGATGCCCACGATCTCGTCACCGTGATGGTTGTTTACGAACATCACGAAGGTTTTCTTGTCTCGGATGAAGAACGTCGGGCAACCATGGCTCAGTCGTTCGTTTACCTCGGGCAGCGCCAGACATGCTTCGCGTACGTGACGAAGGGCGTCGTCGTGGACGGTCATCGTCTCATCCTTTCAGAATCGACGGCCAACGCTGTCTAGAGTCTCGGCATGACGATTCGAGTAGGTGTGTTTGGTGCGGGCGGCAAGATGGGGCAGACCGTGTGCGCGGCCGTTGGCGCCGATCCCGAATTGGATTTGGTCGCTGCGGTCGACCCGCACGCGGTTGGTCGGTCGATTCTCGGTACCGAAGTCAGCGCCGATCCGAAGGCGATGGCCGACGCGGGCGTGCAGGTGGGCATCGACTTCACCGTTCTCGAAGCGGCTCGAACGAACGTGGCGTGGTGCGGGCTTCACGGCGTGCACGCTCTGGTTGGCACCACGGGTTTCACTGCCGATGATATGGCACTCTTCAAGGACACCTTCACGCGATCGAACTGCATGATCGTGCCCAACTTCGCCATCAGCGCTGTTCTGATGATGCGCTTCGCCGAGTTGGCTGCTCCATTCTTCGAGTCGGCTGAGGTGATCGAAATGCACCACGACGGCAAGGCCGACGCACCAAGCGGGACGGCTGTGCGGACGGTCGAACGCATGGCTGCCGCGAAGAGCGAGTGGGCGCCGGACAAGACCAAGCAGGAGGTCTACCCGGGTGCACGTGGCGGTGTCGGCCCGGCCGGAATCCACGTGCACTCGGTGCGTATGCGCGGACTGGAAGCCCACCAGGAAGTGCTGTTCGGTACCCGTGGGCAAACCCTCATCATCCGCCAAGACAGCTACGACCGGGACTCCTACATGCCGGGCGTACTCCTAGCCACCAAGAAGATTGCCGACCACCCCGGCGTCACCGTCGGTCTCGACGCCCTCCTCGGCTTCTGATTGCCGAGAGATTTCACACGGGTGAAATCAAACGGGCAACAGACGACCGGGTCGGGACGAGACTTAGTCGACTGGGCGGCGATTCAACACATGCGCAGCGGACTGGTCGCGAGGGCGGATGGTCATTTCGTCGATGTTGAAGTAGTGGGGGAGGGTGGCCACCCAACGCACCGCTTCAGCGATGTCCTCCGGCTTCAGTGTTTCCACACCGGCGTAGACCTTGGCGGCACGCTCCGCATCACCTTTGAAACGCACCGTCGAGAACGGTGATTCGACCATGCCCGGGTCCAGCTCGGTGAGCCGAATCGGCAAGCCGTTCAGCTCCAGTCGCAAGGTGCGAGTCATGGCCCGCAGGGCGAACTTGGCCGCGTGATAGCCACCGCCGCCGGGGTACACCTCGAAGCCAGCCACCGAGCCCATCATCACGATGAGACCATCGCCTGACGCTTCCAACTTGGACAGTAGACCCTGCGTAACGCGCAGTGTGCCGAGCACATTCGTCTCGTACATCCAGGTCCAGTCGTCCTCGCTGATGGTTCGGATCGGCTCAAGCCCCATCGCCCCGCCAGCATTGTTGACCAGCACATCGCACGCCGGAATGGCGTCGCAGAATGCAGCGACGCTGTCCTTGTCGGTCACGTCGAGCGGCAACACGCGGGCCCCGATCGGACCGGCCACTTTCTCCAACTGCTCGATCCGGCGAGCGCCAACCACCACATCAAACCCGGCACCCGCCAGCGCCCGCGCGGTGGCAGCGCCGATACCGCTTGAAGCTCCAGTAACAACTGCGGTACGACTCACGGCTGATCTCCTTCAGATGATGTGTTCTTGGCCTGCTGCGCTTCCATGCGCTTCATCGACTTCGAAGTTTGATAGACGACGGTCGCAATGAGAAGCACGGTGAGCGGCAATGTGAACTTGCCGATGACCTTGAGGAAGCTCTCGATCTGCGGTTTGAAGCGCTCGCCGAGGAACCAGAAGAACACTACCCGGGCGAGAATGCCGATCACTTCAAAGATCACGAACGTCTTGACCGAGATGCGGCGCAGCCCGGCCATCAGCCAAGCCAACTGCGAGCCGGCGAACAGGATAAGGGCCGTTGGCCCGACCTTGTCGAACAACCGCTCAGCCCACCCGACAGTGCCAGGCAGCCCACCTGCTTCGCGCTCCATCCAGGCCTTACCTTTGTCGCCATAATCGCGGGCGAGTAAGAAGTACGCCAGCGCTACGCCGCCGAGACGCACGAGCGGAATGAGCACGAATGGCACAATGCCGATGCTGGTTCCTTTCACGAGCAACAGATGCCGATTTCGCGACGACAGTGCGAGCAAGACCGCCGGGTGCGACTTGACCAGTCGGGCCGACAGGATCGTGCCCACGTTGGCCACGATGAACGAGATCCCCACAGCCGACCCGAGCAGCTTGAGCCGTCGATCGGCGGGCGGCTTAGGTAACTCGAGGTCAGACATGATGGGGCGATGCTACTGGCAACCTTGTAACGCCTGGTGGGCGTCATGCACTCTACAGAACGATTATCGTGCGCACAGGTACGTGCGAGCTGGGGGATTCCATGCGTGGTTTGATGCAAGACGAGCCGTTGTTGCTCACTCACTTTTTTGATCGGGCCGAGAAGCTGTTCGGCACCAAGACCGTCACCACGTCGACGCCGGCTGGGCTCGAAGTGGTGAACTACGCGGATTGGGCCAAGCGCACCCGCCAACTCGGGGGCGTGTTGGACAACCTCGGCATCTCTGCCGACGGGCGCGTGGCCACGTTCGCGTGGAACACCGCCCGGCACCTCGAGCTGTACTTTGCGGCGCCGTGCAGCGGCCGGGTGTTGCACACACTCAATATCCGTCTGTTCCCCGAGCAGCTCACCTATATCGCGAATCACGCTGAGGATGAAGTGATCTTCTGCGACAAGTCCGTCGCCGGGTTGCTCTTCCCGCTGCTGCGCACCATGACGACCGTTCGCCACGTCGTTGTTATGGATGACCACAAGGGTGCCGTGCCAGAGGCACCCGCCCACATCCAGGTTCACGACTACGAGCAATTACTTGCAGATGCAACTGAAGTGGAATGGACGGCGAGCGACGAGGGGGAAGCCGCGGCCATGTGCTACACCAGCGGCACGACGGGCAACCCCAAGGGCGTTGTGTATAGCCATCGCAGTTGCTACATGCACTCGATTGGCATCATGACCCGTGACGCGCTCGGCGTCGGGGAGGACGACACCATCCTCCCCGTCGTGCCTATGTTCCATGCCAACTCTTGGGGCCTTCCGCATGCCTGCGTTGGCGCCGGTGCCGCGCTTGTGATGCCCGGTCCAGACCTTTCGCCCAAAGCCATCGCCGACCTCATCGTTGACCAGAAGGTCACCATGTGCGCCGGGGTGCCGACGATCTGGATGGGGGCGCTTGATCATCTGGTCGGCCGGGATCTGGCGAGTTTGCGTGCCGTCATGTGCGGAGGCTCAGCGGTGCCCCGGGCGCTGTCGGAGCGCTACCGCGAAACGATCGGGCTCCCGATTCTGCAGGGCTGGGGCATGACCGAGACCAACCCGATTGCATCCATTGGCCGCATCAAGACCAACCTTGTGCACCTCAGCCAGGATGACCAGGCTGACTACCGCGCGGCACAGGGTCTGTTCATCACCGGCGTCAACGGCCGAATCGTCGAGCCTGACACCATCAATGAACTTCCGTGGGACGGCGTGGCCAGCGGCGAGTTGCAGGTAAAGGGCCCGTGGATTGCGAAGGCGTACTACAACGATCCTCGCTCTGATGAGAGCTTCACCTCCGACGGCTACCTGCGCACGGGCGACGTTGCGGTCATCGACCCCGAGGGCTACGTCCGCCTGGTCGACCGCACCAAGGACCTCATCAAGTCCGGCGGCGAGTGGATCTCGTCCGTCGACATCGAAAATGAGCTAATGGCTCATCCGAACATCGTGGAAGCGGCGGTGGTGGGCGTGCCCCACCCGAAGTGGGACGAGCGTCCCCTGGCCTGCGTGGTGGTAAAGGAAGGCGAGACCCTGACGAGCGAAGAGGTCATCGAGTTTCTGCGCCCTCGCCTGGCCAAGTGGCAGCTGCCAGACGCCGTGGAGTTCATTACCGAAGTGCCAAAAACAAGCGTCGGCAAATTCTCGAAAAAGACGCTTCGCGAGCGCTTCGCCGACTACAAGCTCTCGTAAAGATCGGTTTCCCGCGTTGCATTGAGACATAAAGTGTCTTAGTGTCTCATATGTGCCGAATGCCACATTTGATCTCACAACGCCGGAGGGCCGCGTTCTTGCGGCTGCCGTGCGTTGCGTCGACAAGTGGGGCATCGCCAAGGTCACCGTTGATGACATAGCGACCGAGGCCGGCGTCTCTAGAGCCACGCTCTACCGCCTGTTCCCTGGCGGGAAAGATGTGCTGTTCGAGGCCATCCGTCAGACGGAGACGCTGGCGTTCTTCGCCGACCTCGATGTGCACGTGCAGGCATCGGACACTCTGGAAGAACTGGTCGTCGGCATTCTGGTTGAAGCCACCGTTGCGCTTCGCACCGATGATCGCTTGCAGATGATGCTGGCCGCTCGACCAGGCGAAGTGCTGGCGAGTATCGGCTTCGCCGATCAGCCCCGCATTATCGCCGCCGCGTCGGCCTTCCTGCAGCCCCGCGTCGCTCGCTTTATCGATGCAGAGCAGGCCCACTACCTTGCCGACTGGATGGTCCGCGTGGTCCTTTCGTACTTCTTCACCCCTTCAGATCACGTCGATCTGGCCGACATCACGTCGGCGCGTTCCTTCGCGAGGGCTTTCGTCTTGCCAGCCTTTTCCACCCTTCAACCCTCACAAGGTGACTGAGATGACCCTTACCAACAACGACATCATCGGGCGCGACGAGATCAACGATCTGGAAGCCATTCTCGACATCATCAACACCGACACCGGTGGTGAGCACAATGTGAAGAACAACGCCGACACGTTGTTCACGTGGGACTACTCGCTGCAGCGTCCGCACCTGCGAAAGCTGTACGAGAAGGCCAAGGTTGGCCAGTGGAACTCCACCACAGACCTGCCGTGGGACACCGACGTCGACCAAGAAAAGGTCGTTGTTGAGAACCAGGCTGCCATCGGTACGGGCTATACGGCCGATCTCTACGTCGGAACCCCGGTTGAGAAGTGGGGCGACAAGGAGTGGCTTGAGTTCGGCGTGCAGAGCCAGAACTGGACGTTGTCACAGTTCCTTCACGGCGAGCAGGGCGCCCTCGTCTGCACGGCGAAAATCGTCGAGACCGTCCCGTGGTACGACGCAAAGCTGTACGCCTCCACCCAAGTGGTTGATGAGGCCCGCCACGTCGAGGTGTTCGGTCGCTACCTGAACGAAAAGCTCTCGGGCAACTATCCAATCAACGCGCATCTGCGCATGCTGCTTGATGACATCGTCAACGACAGCCGTTGGGACATGACCTACCTCGGCATGCAGATCATGGTGGAGGGCCTCGCGCTTGCGGCGTTCGGTTTCCAGCACCAGATCACCACGGAGCCGCTGCTCAAGAAGTTGCTCCGCTACGTGATGAGTGACGAAGCCCGCCACGTTGCCTTCGGTGTGCTCAGCCTCAAAGAGGTCTACGAGGGTATGTCCGACAGCGAGATGAAAGTTCGCCAGGAATTCGCCTTTGAGGCGGCTGTCCGCATGCGCGACCGGTTCCTGTCTCAAGAAGTGTGGGACCGCATGGGCGTTCGCCCCCGTGACGTCATCCCGGTCATCCTGGCCGACCCGGGCCGCGACCTCTTCCAGCAGATGCTCTTCTCCAAGATCGTCCCGAACTGCAAGAAGCTCGGTTTGCTTGACCGCAACGACAAGTGGCTGCGCCATCGCTTCGAGGAGATGAACGTGATCCAGTTCGAAGACTGGGCCGACACCACCGAAGAGATGGAAGCCCTGGCCTTGGGCGCCGAGGCCTGAAAGTGCTGTTCTTGGCAACGGAACGACAGGTTGCCTGAGATCGAGCCGAATCTGTAGCGTTTGTCACATGGCGCATGCTTCTGACCCTCGTTTCGTTGTTCATCACGCTCTGAAAATCAAGGGATTTGTAAAGGTCGACGGCCTGAGCGAGCTCACCGGTTTCGAACCCGATCACGTCCAGGTGCAACTTGATGCCCTGGTCACCGACGGCCATGCGATGTTCCGCGAGGCTCGAGGTCTGTGGCAGCTCACGCCCGATGGTCGCGCCGCGCATGAAGGTCTACTCGAAGCCGATGCCAGCCGGGACGGTTTTCGCGATGGTTTGCACAAGCACTACCCGACGTTCCTTGAACTGAATGAGGAACTCAAGCAGCTCTGCAACGACTGGCAGCTCAAAGACGGCGCAACCAATGACCACAGCGATGCCGCGTACGACAAAGCCATTCTCGACCGACTGTCTCACCTTAACGAGCGATCTCAGCCGGTCGTTGGCGGTTTTGGTGCTGTCGCGGTGCGCTTCACCGGTTATGCCCCCCGCCTTGTCCACACCGTAAAGGCAGTGCACGCGGGCGAGACCAAGATGTTTACCGGCGTCATGTGCGGCTCGTTCCACGACGTGTGGATGGAACTCCACGAGGATCTGCTGCTCACCCAAAAGATCGACCGCGCCGAAGAGGGCAGCTTCTAAATCGTTTGGGTCATGCGCAGGGGCGAGTAGATTCGGGAACCATGAACGCCCGATTCGGCAACGTCCTCACCGCCATGGTCACCCCGTTCGATGACGACGGGGTGCTCGACCTTGACGCAGCCCGTGATCTGGCCCGCTGGCTGGTCGAGAACGGGAACCAGGGTCTGGTTGTCACCGGCACGACGGGTGAGGCGCCGGCGCTGTCCGAGGACGAGAAGATCAGCATGTGGGCCGCCGTGGCCGAAGCGGTCACCGTGCCCGTCATCGCCGGTTCCGGGTCGAACGACACGGCACACTCGGTACACCTGTCGAAGGAAGCCGAGCGAGTGGGTGTTGCCGGAATCCTCGCGGTCGGGCCGTATTACAACCGGCCGGGTCAGGCGGGCATCGACGGTCACATGCGAGCCATCGCCTCGGCCACCACGTTGCCCGTAATGATGTACGACATTCCCATACGCACCGGCCGCAAGATGACGACGGCCACCATGTTGAAGCTCGCTCGTGAAGTATCGAACATCGTTGCGTTGAAGGACGCCGCTGGTAACCC
>JANMCE010000153.1:0-3028 GCA_031360915.1 Actinomycetes bacterium
CATGCCGAACTGAGCCGCAGAGAACCGGTCTGGACGATGATTGGCACTACCGAGCTGACATGCGAGGCGGTCTCGTTGACGTCAGAAGTGGCATGACGGAGCGAGTTAACCGCAATGGGGGTTGACGTTCCGACCGAAACCCCCCATACTGGAAAGTGCCTCTCTGTACTGTTCAGTCGGGTAGACGTGAGTTCCGGAGCGCCAGGCCGAGGACCCTTCGGGGTCGTCTAGGACGGGAGCCGGAACTTCCGCATTTTTAGGCTCAGATGAACCGCACCGTGATGACGCCTGCTTCGAGCAGGCGCTCGTACCAGAGCGTCGACTTTCCGATGGCCCATTCCCCGACGGCCCCGGCGAGTGCGTCTGCCACCCAGAGAAGCGGTTCCTGCTTGGTACGCCAGTCGTAGGCGAACGGCACGCCTCCCCTGTCCCGGTGATGGTCGAGCAGGGTGCTCTGGTCGCGGCTGTTTGTGACCCGATCACCGGATTCGATGATCAGATGGCTGGCACCTTCGGTCTGCGCCCAGCGCTCGTCAGTTTGAGCATCTCTCGTCGAGCGGGCGTCTGACCTGATCTACCAACCTGTTTGCAGTGTGCGATGGCGACAATCCCAGTGCTGATGATGAGTTCGAGCATTCGGTTCCGTGTCTCGGTGCCTTCCTTCGACCAGTGGAACGGGTTTTTGCGTGGGGACGTGAACAGCATCGCCAGTTCGTCGCGAACATCACCGACACTGAGAAGAGCGGCTGCGGCGACAACATACGCGACGCCGCCAGCCAGGACCGGGCTGGACTCATCGACGACGACGACGAGGTCACCGACGACGGGCAGACCGTTGGACAGCGGTACAGGGCTCATCGCACAGCTCCCGTCGCAACGCTCATCGTGCCCATCGGTCCGAATGGTGGGCGCAGGGTGTGGCGGTTCTCAATCGTGTATCCCTCTGGTGCAAGCGGTGCCGCCTTCCGGCTGCGCGAGACATCGAGAAGCCCATGGTTTTGTAGGCCTCGTACTCCTCGCTCGAAGGTGTCCGCTGAGACGCCGTAAAAGTCGGGCACGCGTTCTGCGGGAAGGGCGAAGTCATCAGCGTTCATCAGGGCGATGAGGAGCACCGCGAGTTCGGCGAGCGTCAGCACGTCGTACCAACGGGGTCCCTCGCTTTCGAGAGGCCCGGATGTCCATAGACCGTGTCGGATATTGATGAAGCGACTGCTCGGCCGTTCGTAGTCGTCGCCCGAGCCGTCTTCCTTAAGAGGCGTCAAACTCGCCGAGCGTCGCGTACGCTCCCGGGTGACGAGCTGTCGCTCGATGAGCCGGTGCCACGCCTTCGACACCCGAGTTCGTGCCGTCGCTCCATTGAATTCGGGCAGACCAAGGGCACGTGCCCACACCGACGAATGGTGACTGACGTCGTACGGCTTCTGGCTAGCGCATGTCAGCAGTAGGAGGTACAACAGAAGTCCGAACCGGTCGTTTGCTCGGACGAATGCCGCCAGGGGTCCTGGGAGCGACGTGCCGTCGCCTGACTTTCGCTGAACGAATTCGCGCCGCACCGGGATGGCATCGCGGTTGGACCGCGTGACGAGCGCGGCGACCGTCTCGTGTGCGCTCGCTATCGGCTGCAGTCTTGCCTCGTTCTTCATAGATGCCACTGTAGTCCGTGGGTGTACCTATGGGCGCTCGTATTAAGAGCTAGAAGCTACATCGACTTGTCGTTGTAGCGGGTACTTGAGAAGAGCTGATGAGATCGATGATCAGCACAGTGAATAGATCCGATAACTACTGCTGGGATGAAGGGAGCCGCGAGCGAAGGACGCGGCAGGTTTGGCTGCACCGGACCGGCAGGCCGTGCAGAAAGTCGTGGATTCTTCGGCATCATCGGCAGCCGTAGTCGAAGTCCACGAGATCCGCTGTAGATCGCAGGATCAGCCGACCTCAATCGTGCGCATATCGGCAGGTTCCGCTCGGCCCTCGCAGGAAGCAGCGAGCGATGTCGTGCCCTCAGGGATCGACCATTGCCGGTCCACCATCGCCCAAGCGTTGAGGTCCATTTCGGGGTCGGGCGGCGTGACGATCTGTGCGTCGACGTTGGCGTCATCGAGCAGCGTCCGGAGTCGGTCTCCCCATTCAAGACCGGCCGGATCGTTGTCGACTACCAAGGTGACTTGGAGTTGGTCCCGCGCCGCCCGGCGGCCGATCCGGTATGCGACACCATGATCGGGGGCTTGCGAGCCGAGAATCGCGACGGCTTGGTAACCCGATCCGGCGGCTGTCAGCCCGTCGGGGATGCCCTCGCAGACGATGAGTTGGCCGGCGCGCTCAGGACCAACCGACTGGGTCCAGGCGACGCGGGGGTTGGTACCGAGGTGGCCGGCGGGGTTGTCGTATTTCGGGCCGTCGCCGGGTTCGAGGTATCTGGTCTGGACATAGGCGACCTCGCCTCGTTCGTCGAGCGCGGGGAACACAGCACCAAGGCCGCCCCCGAATGGCAGACCGCGCTGGCGTTGCATCATCTGACGGCCGGGGTCGGCACCGACATGGTTGGCACGAAGGAGTTCGTCGCTGAACCCGCGGCCGTTCAACCATTCGCGGACGGGCTGGCCGGCGGGTCGCCACAGGATCTTCTCGCACGCGCCGACATAGCGGACGACGGCCGGGTCGAGTGGCGTGTCGACCCGTGACGAGGTCGGTTTCCGAGCGGCAATAGCCGGGAAAGGGAGGTCGGGGATCATGCCGGCTCGTTGGGCGAGCCAGTCGAGGGCTTCGGGGCGGGTGGTGCGTTGGGTGAGGGTGACGAGGTCGATGGCGTCGCCTCGGTGGTGGTTGTCGCCGGACCAGCAGCGCCAGCGTTCGTGGCCACGATGATCGGTGTGGATCGTGACCGACGCGTGATGGTCGTCGTGGTCGGGTACGGGGCAGTGCCAGCGTCGGCCCCGCGTTGCATACATCGCCGGTTGGGCCAGGTCATCCAACAGTGCGGCGAGGTCGCTGCGGGCGAGGACGTCATCGATCCGCCACCCGCTACCGC
>JANMCE010000196.1:0-49143 GCA_031360915.1 Actinomycetes bacterium
CGCTTCGAGCGTCTGAGCGTCGGGCCAGGCGCCGGCCATCAGCAGTTGCTGCAGGTGCGGGTTGTCCGTCAGCTCTGGCTGCGCCTGTCCGTGGAACACGATGGTCGGCGCACGGAACGAACCCTGCGACCACACCACGGCCTTGTCGACCAGCGCCCGGATGATCGCATCACGACGATCGGCATCGAGCAGCGCTGCCTTGCCGCTCACGTTGGCTTCATCGTCACCGGCCCGTTCGTTCATCACCAGACGCCCGACCCGGTCACACGTGGCCGCTATCATGCGACGACCCTTCAACCCGAAATCGGTCAAGATCGCGGCGTCGGCCTGTGCCAACTGCATGGCAATGCGAAGGTGCATGTTGCCGAAGATGTCGGCCCGGTGCAGCATGCCTGCGGTGTCGAATCGCTGCGACGCCAGCAGCATATGGATACCGGCACTTCTCCCCTGCTGCGACAGCCTCAGCAGGTTCGCGCTGGCCTCGCCATCACGATCTCCGTCGAACAACTGCTGGTACTCATCCACCACCAGCAGTATGCGGGGCATGTTTCCCTCTGGCTGTCCGTGCCGACGATACGAAGGCAGATCAACCACACCAGCGCGGGCGAACACCGCGTTGCGTCGGCTCATCTCGGCCACCACGTCGGCCAGCACACTGCGCGACATTGCCGGCGATGTGCGCAGCGACACCACCGACGCGTGGGGCAGGCGTGCGTAGGGCTGGAACTCCACCCCGAACTTTCCGTCGATGAGATGGAACCGCAACTCGTCGGGGCTGTAGCGCACGGCCAGTGCGGTGATGAGGTTGTGGAACAGCGTCGACTTGCCGGCGCCCGGCATGGCACCGAGGATGCCGTGCACGCACGCGCGCTCCTGCCAATGGTCGGTACCGAACCACACGTTCAACTGCTCGCTCGCGCCGTATCGACCAATGGGCGCGCTGATCAGTTGCTCACTCGACTCCTGCCACCACGCCGATTCCGGCAGATCGTTCAGGTCATCCCACGCGATAGGCAGGTCACGCGGTGGCACTGCTTTCAGGCGGGTGAAGATGGCGTCTTGCAGCGAGGCCGAAGGCGCTTCGTCGAACACGAGTGTGCCGCTCACCTGGCCGAACTGCACCTGTGTGTCGGCCATGTCGACGACCGTCGCGTCCTCCAGGCCATACCGGTCAATGTCACCGAGTGTCTGGCGTTCACGGTCCTTGTTGACGTGGGCAATCACATACACGCCGGCCTTCGTACCGGTGCGGGCGATGGCCTGCAACGCCTCGATGGCACGCAGGTCGTAGCCGTTGGGGAAGTCGGCCACGAACACGAAGTGGTAGTTCTCGGCCGAGCGCATCTCGTTAGGAATGTCTTCGAACGACGGACGACTCGGATCAAGATAGGTACGCACAATGCGCTGGATTTCGCGAGTGACCTCATCAAGATCTCTTCGAATATCACCGGTGGCCACGGACACTCTCGGCACGTTGCGGGCCATCGGAAACGCCAGGCCGTTCCCGGCCGGGTCAAGCAGCGTGTAGCGAGCCTGCTGTGGGAACATGGTCATGGTGCGGATCACCCATGACTGCATGAGCGCGGCAGCCTGACGATGCTGATCGTCGCCCTGACTGGCCAACACAATGGGCCGTCCCCCGCCGATGAACGGCACCATCAACGGCGCGTCGAGCACGTCGCCCGACACGCCCTCGCGCAGGGTGCCGATGCGAAGTTCATCCGCCGCCACCTCACCGCTGGCCGACCATGACTTCCAGCGGGCCAACTCCCACGGCATCTGACTCTCGGGTGCACCGAACTACTCGATATGACCAACCGCGGACTTCGACTCGTCTAGCTGACGACGCAGGTTGCGACGTACTTCCGCCGCAGCGATGAGACCTTGCTGCTCACACAGGGACAGCGCGACGCGAGCTGCCTCAAGGTCACGCTTGCTCTCCTCAACATCGAGGGAAAGAGCTGCGATCTTCTTGGCCTTGAAGACACCCGTAACCGCTTTCAGCGACTGCTGGTCGTAGCGAAGATCCTTGCGGAGGTGCGCAATAACCTCGACGAGGCGCTTGCCTTCGGCGGCCTGCGTTTCGACCTCGACCATGGCATCACCCGGAATGGTCCACGTGCTGGCCAATGGCGGCAACTCGGCAACACCGGCGTCTCGCGCCATGGCATGCAAACGGTGGGCATTGGACTCGGCCGCATCAAGGTCGGCCCACAGCCGCACCCGCCAGAGCAGCAGCGCATGGAGAGCCTCGGCCCGCTCGGCCGGGAACATCACGCTCTGCTCCCGCGAGACCCAACTCGTGCCGACCGAGCTGTCGATGAAGCCCTGTTGAACCGGTTGGAACGTTGTCATCCGCTGCTGCCTCGTGGTCTATCGAATCCGTGGCACCGACCTTCCCAGCGTCCACCCCCTCAACCAACACGCGACCGCTCCAGCTTTCCTCAAGAAGCTGTCAACTCGTGCCGTTTCGCCTTCGTTTTCTGGAAATACCCGGTGTCGACAGCCGACATCAGCCACAGCCAGACCGGCAGGGAGTCGTCCGGGGGCGGTGCAGTCGGGCCGGTGCGTGGCGCCGGCTTCTGGTGAGCTATTGCAGAACCGGCAGGGCGGCGGCTTCTTGCAGGAGGCGCAGGACATCGAGTTCGGCCCCTCGGGAGTGTTCGTCGCGGCGAGCGGCGTAGGCGACGTGGTCGTGGACGGCGGCGATGTCGGCCACGATGCGGTCGAGCTCTACGGCGATAGTGGCGTCGGCTTGCAGCGTGGCCACATGCTGGTTGCGAACCCTGGCCGCGTAGCGCAGAGCATCGTCAATGGCCTCGGACTGCTCAGTGAGACGACGAGACAGCTCTTGCGCGGCCTTGGCCTGGGGGCGAAGTTTCGCGGCATCCACCTCACCCAGCACCTCATCGCTCCGCAACCCCTGCGCCTCACGACGAATACCACTCACCAGCGCGGACTGCGCGGTGAGGCGACCCAACACGTCGTCGGTCATCGCACGGTTCCGCTTACCGCACGGCCGAATTGCTCGCGCAGTGTCTCGATGCGGTCCACCAAGTCGCGACGGGCGTCGAAAAGATGCTGCTGCGAGTCGTCATAGGCGGCGCAGACTGCACCCAACACCCGGCCCGATCGCTCCAGCTCTCTTGTAGCCGCACGCGACTCGTAGAGCATCTTCTCCGCCACCTGTGCTTGTCCTTGCAGCAACCGCTCGATCTCTCGGCATGCGGTCCGACCACCCGCGGCGTAGTCAACGGCCAAGGCGGCAGACTGCAAGCCCTCTCGCAGTTCGGTCACCGCCTCATCGGCCAGGGCCAGCGCCCGTTTGGCCAAGCCAAGAACCGACTCACAGCGCGCCGCCGCTCGCTCTGCTGTTGCCACCTCTTCGGCCAAGCGACGCACGTTGGCCCGCGCCTGAGCCAGATCGTGGGCGTCTCGACGACGGGCCGACCCACGACCCCGGGTCAGCCTCGACGGCGCTGGCGCCGCAGCGAGTCGTTCCTCGCTCTGACGCGCTCTCCGCAGTCGATGGTTCGCCGACGACACGTCGATCTGACGATCATCAAGCGCAGCGGCCCAGGACGCCACCGACTGTCTGGCGATGTTCTGCGAATAGTGCCAGCTGTCCCGACGTTGGGCCAGACGCTCTGCAGTGGCCGTCGCCGCGGCTTCCGCTTCCTCTACCAGGGACACCACCGAAGCCAGATCGGCGCGGTTGCGTTGGGCCAAGTCGTCAACGAACGCGGCCTCTCGCACGGCCAACGTCACCGCTTCGGCCGCGTGTTGCGCGGCTGACAATGCGTCCTCTTCGGCGGCCTGTGCGTAGGCCGACCAACGGTCAAGCTCGCTGCACAGTTCCTGCGCGACCACGATGGTGCGCGCACCGGCCCGACCATCGTCGACATCGGCTCGCGACGAGACGTAGGTATCAGCCAAGGCGATCGGCCAACTGTCCGACAATGCCAAGGATTTGACCGACCAGATCAACCTTGGCGCCATCGTCTGGACCAGCCCCGAGGCAGTAGGGCTTGAATCGAACGGCCAGTTGCTTGTGGCTGTCGAAAGCCAGCGCCGCGATGGGCCGATCACCATCGAGTTGCAGCCGTGACGCCTGGCTGGACCGCACCAGCAGGAAGGAATCGTCCTCGGGCATCTGCAGCACGATGCGATGGCGAATGTCGTTCTGCACCACCTGATCGGCCAAAACGCTGCGCACCACCCCAAGCGAGGTAGCCGCCAGCACAACGTGAATACCGAGCGTTGAACCCACGGCCAGGATCTGGCGTAAGACGCCGCCAAGCTCGGAATCGGCCCGCCCGTAGTCATCGGCCACGCGCTGAAGCGCCGCGACACGATCAGGCTGATTCAGTATCAGCAGGATGCTCGGCTCATCCAGCAGCGCCAGTTCGGAGAGCGCGACGCGACGGCGAATCTCAACCTGAGAGCAATACAGCAGATGAGCCAGATCATCGCTCTGGCGGCCGAACTTCACGTCGAACCCAACCACGCCAAGAGCATTCACCGTCTCGTGGAGCGCGTTGGCCCACGGCGTGCGGTCCACGCTGCGATCATTCACCCACACCTGAACTCCGCCAGGGGCCTCGACCAGCGCCGCGCTGGTAATTGCAGATGCAACCATCGCGATACGCGCCTCGTGGTGCTCGCCAATGATCAGGAGATGTTCGGCCGCTCGGCGCCGAACCACGACCGTGGCGTAGCCGCGCACGTTGAACTCTTGACCGAGGAAGAACGCCAGTGGTCGTTCGGCGGCCAGCCAGTCAGTGACCCCCAGCCCGTTGCGATCGGTAGCGCCGCGAGCCAGCGCTTCCATGCGATACGAGTCGGGCCATAGGCCGGCCTGTAACAACTCCTGCACGTGAGGATTGTCGACCAACTCAGGCTGGGCATCGCCGTGGAACACGACGGTGCGAGAACGAAACGTTCCCTGTGAGGACATGACCGCCTTGTGGGCCAACGCCCGAATGATCTCATCGCATCGACGCACATCCAGCAGCGCGGCCTTGCCACTCATGTTGGCTTCATCGTCGCCGGCACGTTCGTTCAGCACGAGGCGCCCGACGCGATCACACGTGGCCGCAATCATGCGACGGCCCTTCAACCCGAAGTCGGTCAAAGTGGCCGCGTCGGCCTGGGCGATCTGCATGGCGATCCGCAGATGCATGTTGCCGAAGATGTCGGCTCGATGCAGCATGCCTGCCGTGTCGAAACGCTGCGACGCCAGCAGCATGTGAATGCCTGCGCTGCGGCCCTGCTGCGAGAGACGAAGCAGGTTGGCACTAGCCTCACCATCACGATCACCGTCGAAGAGCTGCTGGTATTCGTCCACCACCAGCAACAGCCGCGGGAAGTTCCCTTCCGGCTGACCGCACCGTCGATAGCCGGGCAAATCCACCACGCCGCAACGGGCGAACGTGGCGTTGCGTCGCGCCATTTCGGCCACGACGTCGGTCAGCACACTGCGCGACATCGCGGGCGACGTCCGCAACGAAACCACCGCAGCGTGCGGCAGTTGCGCGTACGGCATGAACTCCACGCCGTACTTCCCATCGATCAGATAGAACCGCAGTTCGTCAGGGCTGTAGCGGATGGCCAGCGCCGTGATGAGGTTGTGGAACAACGTCGACTTTCCCGCGCCTGGCATGGCCCCGAGCACACCGTGCACGCACGCCCGCTGCTGCCACTGATCGGTGCCGAACCACACGTTCAACTCAACCCCTGCACCATGTCGACCAATGGGCGCGCTGATCAGTTGCTCGCTGGATTCCTGCCACCACTCCGACTCCGGCAGCGCGTTCACGTCCTCCCAGGCAATCGGTTGATCGCGCGGCGGCACCTGCTTCAGCCGGTTGAAGATCAGCTCCTGCAATGAGGCCGACGGAGCGTCATCAAACACGACCTCGCCGGTGGTATCGCCCACCTCGACAAAGGTGTCGGATAGGTCGACGACCAACGGATTCTCGACGCCGTAGCGGCCGAACTCACCCAGCGCCTGACGTTCCCGATCCTTGTTGACATGCACGAACACGTACACACCGGCCTTCGCACCCGTCTTGGCGATGGTCTGCAACGCCTCGGCCGCCCGAAGGTCATAGCCGTTGGGAAAGTCAGCCACGAATACGAAGTGATAGCTCTCGGCCAGCCGCATCTCATCGGGAATGTCTTCGAACGTCGGACGGCTCGGATCGAGGTAGGTGCGAATGAGCCGCTGAATCTCGCGCGTTACCTCATCAAGGTCACGGCGCACGTCACCGGTGCCCGCCGTTACCTTCGGCACGTTGCGCGCCATCGGGAAGGCCAGCCCATTGCCGGACGGATCGAGCAGCGTGTACTTCGCCTGCTGCGGAAACATCGCCATCGTCCGCATGATGAACGACTTCATGAGCCCGGCGGCCTGTTGATGTTGTGCGTCGCCCTCGCTGACGACCACGATCGGTCGGCCTGTACCAACGAAGGGCACCACGAGGGGAATATCGAGCATCTCCCCGGTGCTGTTCTCCCGGAACTGTCCCACCCGCAACTCACGCGGGTTTGTACAGCCGACTGCACGCCACGATTCCCACCGAGCAAGGTTCCATGGCATGTCGTTCTCGGTTGCCATCAACCGGTCAAAATCCATCACGTCGTTCTTGGTGCGGGCCACATCGTTGTGGAGCGAGCGACGCAGCTGTCTGGCGGCCAGCAGCCCTCGCTGCTCGCACATGCCAAGTCGGTCGCGTTCCATCTCCAACTCGGTCTTTACCTGATCGAGGAACTCGGTTTGGGTGCCAGCCTTACGCTTTTTGAAAATCCCTCGCAGATTCGCGATGGCCTGCTGGCGATGACGCACATCACGGCGCAGCACGTTGATGCGCTCAACATGACCGAGCGCCTCGGCCGCGCGGGCCAACAGCTGGGCCATCACGTCGACACCCGGTGCCAACGGAGGGGCCAACACGTTCGGAGCGTTCGCCGCCGCGCTTTTGGCTGCCGCCCGTAGCTTGTTCTCGGCTACTTCCGACGTCGCGAGTTCCCCGGTGCAACGGACCCGCTCAGCCAGCAGCGCATGCACTGCATCGACCCGCTCGGCCGGCAGACTCAGGCCGCTGCCAGGCGTGCCCATCGCCTGACGGCCACCCGTGTGGACCGTCCAAAGGTCGTCGTCCGACGCCGCAATCAATCCCATCAAACCTGCCCTCTTCTCGCCTGCCCGCCCTCGACCTCCCGACAGTTGCAGTCTGGAGGATTTCTGGACAGGGCCATTTGACTCATGTTCAGCTTTCGACAAGAAATTGTAATGAGTTCGGCAAATATTAGGTCATACGACCCTTATCCAACACTTGATCGGCTTTCTACATTCAAACTGTACGAAGACAACGGAGAGGCGGGCGTGCCATGCTGGCAGCGCGAAACCGACGATTGATGTGGACAGCGGGCACCATTTTTGCAATGGGCGTTGCCCTCGGCTGGGGCACTCCGGCTGGAGCGGTCGCAAACCCGGGCGAACCAACCGCAAGCGAATGTCAGATCATTGCGCAACAGGCGGTGAACAAGGGCAATACATTCGAGGCAGAACTGGCCGCCAACGGTGGGGGCGTCTGCCCGGCGGCGACCGTGCTCGGTGTGACAGTGCAGCCTGCAGTGGTGGTGGTACCCGCGTCGGTTCCTGCCGCGGTGCTGCCCAAGTCGGGCGGCAACGTCACCGGCCCTCTCACGCTCGCGAGCTTGGCTGTCCTCATTGGCGGAGCGCTGGTCATCATCAACCGCCGCCGAGCCACGCCCGCCCTCACTGCACCGCAGACGGGCCCGACGATCGCCGGATCACTCCCCCCGCCCGTCGGCGTTGCACCGCTGCTCCGAGCACCCATGACACCGCCAACGCCCTGGGGCCCACCCACGGCCGGGCACTGACGCCCCTGACGCCCCTGGCGCTCTGGCAGTACCTCGTGTCGATAGACAACACCGGGGACTGCGAGAACCCGCTGGGCTGGGCGGCTCCCCGCTAGCGGGTTGGGTGATACACGCCGAACACGGCGCGTAAGGCATCGGAGATTTCACCGAGGGTGGCGTCGGCCCGAAGCGCTGCCTTCATGGGCACGAGCAGGTTGTCGGTGCCACGGGCGGCGGCAGTGACGTCGGCCAGTCTGGCAGCCACCTCCTCGGCGTTCCGGCGGGCCTTGTACGCTGCGAGCCGCGAGAGCTGGTCGCGCTGCAACGCCGGGTCGATTGGAAACACCACGGGATCGACACCCTCGGGCTCGGCGAACTTGTTGACCGCCACGATCACTCGCTCGTCGTCATCGATTGACTTGGTGTACTCGTACGCGGCCTGCTCTATTTCATCCATCTGGAAGCCCTGCTCGATGGCGTCCACCGCTCCCCCCAGCTCGTCAATGCGCTTGAGATAATCCCACGCCAATCGCTCGACTTCGTCGGTCAGCGACTCAACAAAGTACGAGCCGCCGAGCGGGTCTGGGGTGTCAACAATGCCCGACTCATAGCCGATGATCTGCTGTGTGCGGAGTGCGATCTTGGCCGCGTTTTCGGTGGGGAGACCGAGCGCTTCGTCGAAGCCGTTGGTGTGCAAACTCTGCGTGCCGCCCATCACCGCGGCGATGGACTGGATGGCAACCCGCACGATGTTGATCTCGGGCTGCTGCGCAGTGAGCGTTGAGCCACCGGTCTGCGTGTGGAAGCGCAACAGCTTTGACGATTCCTTCTTCGCCCCGAACCGCTCGGTCATGATCGTGAACCACATGCGCCGCGCCGCGCGGTACTTCGCGACCTCTTCGAACAGGTTGTTGTGCGCGTTCCAAAAGAAGCTGAGGCGGGGCGCGAAGTCATCCACATCAAGGCCCGCCGCGATTGCAGCCTCGACATACGCGATGCCGTTCGCGATCGTGAACGCGATTTCCTGTACCGCGGTAGAGCCTGCCTCGCGGATGTGATAGCCCGAGATACTGATGGTGTTCCAGCGCGGGATGTTCGATTGGCAGTAAGCGAAGATGTCGGTGATCAACCGCATGGAGGACCGAGGTGGATAGATGTACGTACCGCGGGCGATGTATTCCTTCAGCAGGTCGTTCTGAATGGTGCCGCCGGCGATGTCTCTGCCCGACACGCCCTGCTCCTCAGCGACCAATTCGTACATCAACAGCAAGATCGCTGCGGTGGAGTTGATGGTCATGCTCGTCGTTACTTTGTCGAGCGGGAGATCGGCTAAGAGCAGGCGCATGTCTTCCATCGAGTCGATGGCCACGCCGACCTTGCCGACCTCACCTTCAGCCCGCGGGTGATCAGAGTCGTATCCCATCTGCGTGGGCAGATCGAACGCACACGACAACCCGGTCTGGCCGGCCTGTAACAGGAACTTGAAGCGCTGGTTGGTGGTCTCGGCCGAGCCGAACCCGGCGTACTGACGCATCGTCCACAACCGGCTGCGATGCATGGTTGGGTACACGCCACGGGTGTAGGGCGGCTTGCCCGGGTCGCCTAACCGGGCGGCTGGGTCCCAACCCTTCAGATCATCAGCCGAATACAGCGGCTTCACCTCAATGCCCGAGTCGGTGCGCTTCCCCTCAGTTCCCATCCCGTCATCGTAGGCCGGTGCTCGGTTCTGCCAGTAGCCGATGTCGCTTCTCAACACCGGGTACTGGCAGACCCACGACCGGCCGGACAAAGAGGGATTCCCCTGATTCGCCCAATCCGGACGGTCTCTACCGTGGTGTGTACGGGAACATGTACAAAAAGGGGCAGCATCCGGTGGACACGCGGAAAGCAATTCTGAGTATCGGTATCGTGGGGCTCACCTCCGCGTCGACCCTTCCCGATCGGGGTACCCACGGGAATTGGGATCCTCATCACGGGCCACGACGTAGTGGTTGAAGACAACGACGTCACCGGCAACTACGCCGACAACGTTGCCATCGTCGGCCAACCGTTCGCAGGAGGCATCCTGCTCGCGGACAACCCCGGCCCGCCAGGGCACGAGTCAACCGTGTCGAACGTGGTGGTGAGTAACAACCATCTGAGCAACAACGGTGATGCCGTCCTGACCGGCATGGACCTGGTCCTGTCCAGCCCGAGCGGTAGTACGGGCAACGTCTTCAAGAACAACGAGTGCGCCAGCAGCTTCCCCGCCGGACTCTGCACGACCTAACCCAACGCCCCCCGGCGACGTCCGCTGGTCTGGCAGTAGCCGATGTCGATTTCCGACACCAGGTACTGCCAGACCGGTAGGCGGTCAGGCGGCGAGCCGGTCAGGCGGCGAGGGGCAGGGATCGGTAGATGCGGGCGAGTTCGGCAAGCGTGCGAGGTAGGCGGAAATCGATGTCGTCGTCGCTTACCCGCTCGGTGTGCCAGCCGAGCAGGTGGCACTGCCGGTCACGCCAGCGATCGTTCATGTTCTCCTGATGGCCGCCATGCCAGGTGCGGTGATCGACCTCCACCAGGAACCGCCGGCCCGGTTCAGCAAAGTCCGGATGAATCTCTTCGCCGCCGGGAAGCACTACCAACAGCTGACGCACGAGTGGGGGAAGACCAGCCGCCTCCCACGCCTGGGTGAAGCGCATCTCGTAGTCGGATGCGACGGGTCGAGCCTTGCCGTCTCGTGACCCGAGCACCTCGGCGAACCGGGCACTCCCCTGCCGGCCTTGCCGCCCAAGACGAGCGTCAACCTCAACCAAATCGGAGAAGCTGCACAGCTTTCGGTTGAGGCACTGTTCAATGATCGATTCCAAGGTCTGCGGATGAAGGCGGGCCGCCAGATCGAACACAGTCCGCGGCACAGCAGTGAACGCCACGCCATCACTTGGACGTAGGAGGTCCTGTTCCTCCAGCGAACGGCAGGCGTGGACCCGAACCTTTCCGACGGGGTTGCATCGACCTCGCGGCACGGAGACCTCAAGCGTTTGGTCAGCCCCCAACTTGCGCAGCCCCCAGATCCGCCCGGCCGTGGTGTGGGACGCCACCGCCCCGTAGCGAAGCCCGAGACCAACAACGCGCTGCTCCTCGGTTTCAGGAGCGCTGAACGAGCGGTAGATGCCCCGGTACACCTCGACCAGCGTGCCATTGCCGAGCAAGGTTCGTACCCGACCCGCCGTAAACCCGTTCTCGTGCAACCACGTGCGGCTCACTATGCCGTGCTGCACCGCCAGGTGCGTCGCCAACGCGTGTTCCATCACTTCCTCCCACCAGTAGAACATGAGAGGGAAGAACTCAGACAGTACGCCAGGCGACCACACCGCGTCTCCCCAATTTTTCCTGCAGTAGGCGCCGTCGGGAATCGACACCGGGTACTGCCAAAACCGATTAGAAGCCGTTGGGGTGCGTGGAGTGCCAGGTCCAGGCGCTTTGGATGATTTCTTCGAGGCTGTAGACGGGGGTCCAGCCGAGCACGTTGCGGGCCGTGGTGTTGTCAGCGAAGACCTGCACGGGGTCACCGGCGCGACGGGGCGACATGATCTGGGGCACCCGCACGCCCGAGATGCGCTCGGTGGTGTCCAGCACCTGCTTCACCGATGAGCCCACGCCGGTGCCGAGGTTGATGGCGGTTGTCTCACCACCCTCCTCCAGGTAGCGCAGCGCCATCACATGGGCGGCCGAGAGGTCATCGACATGGATGTAGTCGCGTATGGCGGTGCCATCGGGTGTGGGGTAGTCGGTGCCGAATACTTCCACCGGACCACGCCGCTCGAGCGCGGCCTTCATCACGATAGGTACCAGGTTGACCGTGACCGTCCAGTCCTCCCCCAGCCCGCCTTCCATGGCTGCGCCGGCCGCGTTGAAGTAACGCAAGCTGACCGAACGCACGTCGTGGGCGTAGTCGAACCACTTCAAAATCCGTTCGAACATGAGCTTCGATTCACCGTACGGACTCTCGGGATGCAGCGTTGCCGTCTCGACAACCGGCACAACATCGGGCGTGCCGTAGACGGCTGCGGTGGAGGAGAACACGATGCGACGCACGCCAGCCTTTTCGGCTGCCTTCAACATCGCGTGGGCGTTGGTGACGTTGTTGTCGAAGTAGCGCGCCGGCATGTGCATCGACTCCCCCGCCGCTTTGTACGCGGCAAAGTGGATGATGCTGTCGACGTTGTAGGTGGCAATGGTGTCGGTGATCAATTCAACGTCCGAGATGTCGCCCTTCATGAAGGCAATTCCCGGTATCGCCTCGATGTGTCCAAACTCAAGACTGTCCAGCACCACCACATCACGCCCGGCTTCCATCAGGGCACGCACGGTGTGGGAGCCGATGTAGCCAGCGCCTCCGGTAACGAGTACAGCCATGATGTTCACTCCTAAGCGAGACGACTCGCAACGGTACCAAGTTCCCGGGTTCGGTCGGGTTCCGCCGTGGGAGGCCGAGCTAGAGGCTGTGGCCGTTACGGGCGATGGCGCGGCTGAGCACGACATCGAGCAGGGCGAGGACAGATTCCTTGACGTTTTCGCGGTTGCGGGCGTCAGTGGTGACGATCGGGACATCGGGGTCGAGCTGCAGCGCGGCACGCACGGCATCAACACTGTGCATGAGCTGACCGTCGAAGCGGTTGAGCACGACCACGAAAGGGATCTGACGATCCTCGAAGTAGTCGATGGCCGCAAAGCAGTCATCCAGACGACGGGTGTCGACCAGCACGATGGCACCGAGGGCGCCGGTGACCAGGTCATCCCACATGAAGCCGAAACGGTCCTGGCCGGGCGTGCCGAACAGGTACAGCACGAGGCTGCGATCGACGGCAACGCGACCGAAGTCCATAGCCACAGTCGTGGTGGTCTTGGTGGACACCTGACCGCGGTCATCGACACCGACGGCCATGCCGGTCATGGCGGCCTCGGTGGTCAGCGGCGGAATGTCGGAGATGGTGCCGACGAACGTCGTCTTTCCCACGCCGAACCCACCTGAGATCACAATCTTCATCGGGATAGGTGCGGGCGCATCAGCCGAGCTCGGTGCAGGCGGCATAGCCGGTTGCGGGGCGTACTGCTGAGCAGCCGGCTGCGGGGCGTACTGCTGAGCAGCCGGCTGCGGGGCGTAGGGCTGCGGGGCGTACTGCGGGGCGTACTGCTGAGCAGCCGGCTGCGGGGCGTAGGGCTGCGGGGCGTACTGCTGAGCAGCCGGCTGCGGGGCGTAGGGCTGCGGCGCGTACTGCTGAGCAGCCGGCTGCGGGGCGTAGGGCTGCGGCGGGTACTGCGGCGCAGCCGGTTGCGGGGCGTAGGGCTGTGGCGGGTACTGCGGCGCAGCCGGCTGCGGGGCGTAGGGCTGCGGGGCGTACTGCTGAGCAGCGTGGAGCGGTGGTTGCACCTGTAACGGTGACTGCGACCCGGAGGAGTACTCCGCGTATCCCTGCGACGCTGGCGGGGCCGGCGGCGGAGCGAAGGTGGCTGGGGAAATCGGTTCAGAGTGCACGTACACCTGCAATCAAGTTGGTCAAAAGGGTGATGTCGTTGGCTTTGTCGGACGGCCCGCTGAAAGCGGTGAGGAGTCCCTCGGCGACGAGGTCGGAGGCAAGTACCCGCACGACGCCTATTGGGATATGGAGATAAGCGGAGATTTCTGCGACCGAAATCGGTCTTCCCTTGCAAGCCTCAAGGATGGCGGCGCGTTCGAAACGCACGTCACTCTGCATCTGAACCGATCCCGTAGCCAGCATGGTCTCGTACGCCAACTGAGCCGAAGCTCTGCCACCGGTCATGAGGTAGGCGCGCACACCAACGTTGGCAGCCGACGGCGAGCTTTCCGGGACACGCTGAGATGGCTCGGTAGGCAAGTACCGCTGGGAATCTGATGACGACACCTCCCCAGCATCGGAGGGACGACGAGACAGAAAACTCATATCGTCACAAGCGCGTTCTTCATCTCGGCGATCAGTTCCGGCGTGAGCTGGGTGGCGAAGCGAGACACCAGAACGGTGATCTCGTAACCCACCATGCCGAGGTCGCAGTTACGGCTGGCGATAACGCCAATGGCCGAACCACCGCTGATCGACGACACGAACAGGTAGGCGCCGGCCATCTCGACGATGACCTGATTCAGACCACCCTTCGACAACACGCGAGCCGCACCATCGGAGAGGCTGCGCATGCCGGTGACGATGGCGGCCATCTTGTCGGCCGATGGCCGATCAAGATTGGACGAGATCGCCATCAGCAACCCGTCGGACGACACCGCAATGGCCTGCTCGACGCCGGCAGTCGATTCAACAAAGTTGGTGAGCATCCAGTTGATATTGAGCGAGCCTTGGGAGAGGGCCATCAGATTTCCTTCGGGTTTTCAGTAGGGGTATCGGAGTAGTCGATGTGGGGGTGCGGCATGTTCTGGAAGGACGAAAGCGACGAGCGGACGAACGACGGATCGCTCGGTGTCTCGAAGGTGGCGGGCGCCATATCGGGCTCAACCCAGGAGGCACCGCGCTGCCGCTTGGCCATACCCGGGGGGGCCGGAGGCGGCGGGGGAACGGCCGCCGCATGCTCGGCCCAACCAGCCGGTGCGGCAAAGGTTGCAGGTGCCGCGACATGTTGGGAGGCCGGGGCGAGGTCCGGGACCATCGGAGATGACTGGAAGCCAGACAGTGCGTTGCGGACCTCGGTTGGATCGCGGAAGTCCTGCTCACCCGGCAACGACGTCGGCTCGTCTACCCAACTCGCACCGCGGTTGCGGGTCGGCAGCGGAGCTAGTGCAGCCGGTGCGATCGGAGCAGGAGCTGCGACCGGAGCCGGGGCTACCGGTGCGACCGGAGCAGGCTGGAACGCTGGACGCGGTGCGAGGGTCGGTGCGTGAACCGGGGGCAGCACCGGCGCCACCGGCGGTGCGGCGTGACCGCGGGCCTCGGCCTGAGCCCGGACCGACCGCGCCCGCAACTCGGCTTCACGGGAGTCGAAGGCCTGCTGCTCGACATCGGGCACCACATCACGGTTCGGTACCTGCGCACCACGAACCCGCTTGAGAAGTCCGTCCGCGGTGCGCTGCGGCTCAACCGGAGCGACAGCCTGCACCGGTGCGTGAGCGTGAGTCTGCGGTGCCTGCTGCATCGGCATGGCCGGCTGAGCGGGCATGGTCTGCGACGGCGCGAACGACGCGGCGACCGGTGCCGAGGGCGGCTGCGATGACAGCTGTTGAACAGGCTGCTGATGCTGAACCGGCTGGGGATGCTGGGGCTGGTGCGGCGCGAACCCGGCGCTGCCGTTGCTGATCCCGAGGTTCGTCTCGGCAATCGTGCGGGGCACGAGGACTTCGGCGGTGACACCGGAGGAACCAATGGTCTGGCTGAGCCCGACGCGAATGCCGTGGCGGGCGGCGAGCTTGCTGACCACGTAGTGGCCGAGCACCTTCGACGGCGTGACATCGCCCATGGCCGCGTCGGACAGCCGACGGTTCGCTTCATCGATCTCGTCATGCGTCATGCCGATGCCGTTGTCACGAATCGACAGCAGGTAGCCCTCGCTGACGTTGGAGCCAATGACCACGACGCGGCTGGAAGGCGGTGAGAAGTTGGTGGCGTTCTCCATCAACTCGGCGAGCAGGTGAGCCAGGTCCGACACGCTGGTGCCCTTCACCTTGGCCGGATCGAGACCGGCCAGGTCTACTCGGCCGTACGACTCGATCTCGGAAAGCGACGCCCGGATGATGTCGGAGATCGGCACTGATTCCGTCCATACGCGTGGCGGCTCAGAACCAGCGAGCACCAGCAGCGACTCGGCGTTGCGGCGCATGCGAGTGGTGAGATGATCGAGGCGGAACAGGTGGGTCAGCGTCTCGGGGTTGCGCTCGTTCTGCTCAAGCTCGGCAATGAAGGTGAGCGTGCGAGCCAGCAGTCCCTGGTTACGGCGGCCCAGGTTGATCAGGCTCTCGGACACGCCGCGACGGTTGCGGGCCTGGTCAACGGCCATGCTGACCGCGGTGTCCTGCATGACATTGAGCGCCTTGGCCAGCTGGCTGAACTCGTCGTTACCTGCCACCGGGAATGGCGTGGCCTGCATGAGTTCGGTGCCCGGCTCCATCGTGTTGATGGCGGCGACCAGGGCGGGGATCTCCTGGTGCGCAGCGCGGTTGGCTTGCTCGGTCAGTGCTTCCACCGGCTCGAGCAGGCTGCTCATCACGCCGCGGCTACCAATGACGGCACCAGCCAGGGCGAGGAACGCCAGACCGAGCAGACCGATCAACCGCTGCCAGGCGGAGTTCTTAGCCGTGTCCTCGTTCGTCTTCAGTTCGTTGTTGACGGCGTTGGTCAACGAGCTAATGGAGCGATCATGAGTGCGGCTGAGCTCATTCACCTTTGCAATGGCATTGCGAGCCTGTGCGGCGGTGGCCGGCGTGAGGTTCGGCACCAGTTCGGTGTCGATCTCGGTGATGAGCGCTGAGCCGGTACCGACTACTTCGGTGACCAGCGGGGCGAGGGACTTGTCTGCGGCGATCGCTTTCGTCCACAACAGGCGCTTCTCCGAGAAGCGCGACTTGGCCTCCGTCAACGATGCCAGCAACGTGTCCTTGGTGGGCGCCGGCGTGGCCGCGGGATCGCCGCCGACGAACTGCGTCAGGTACGCCTGATTGGCCAGCAGCGTCACATCGGAAAGCACCAGCGCGGACGGCGAACCATCGACCTGGAGTTGCTGCAATTGGCGTACGCCGTTGTAGGTGGGGCCGCCGATGCGAAGGTTCTGCACAATCGGGAACAGCGCCAATACCACGAGCGCAAGTGCAGCCGCGGGGAAGGCGACGGCCAGGCGGACGCGCGTGGTGACCGAAGGATTCTTCA
Organism: Actinomycetes bacterium; assembly: GCA_031360915.1. Lineage (GTDB taxonomy): Bacteria > Actinomycetota > Acidimicrobiia > Acidimicrobiales > Ilumatobacteraceae > JANMCE01. The sequence goes on from JANMCE010000196.1 coordinate 16,752, forward strand.
ACATGGACACTTCCCCTAGTTCCCAAACCGGGCGGATTCACCCAGGTTGTCTTGCGCCCAGGCCAGCGTGGCGGCGTCATCAGTGAGGTACACAAACGAGCGGCTGGCCGCAGCGTCGACCAGACGGTCAAGCGCCGAAATCCGCACCATTTCCGAAACTCCGGCGAAGGTGTTGAGGAAGATCGTCGGGGAATCAGAAGCGCCGAGTCGGTCCTCGAGGAAGCTCAACACCGCGTCGCGCTGCGTGCCCGGCGACGAACTCGACGCCTCGGACTGACGCGCCTCGAGCGTGCGGCGAGCGGCCAGCACAAACTGCTCCACCCGGGTCGTCTCGCGACGGTGGGCTTCAAGGTCGGCAACGGCGCGCATGGCCTCCGTGCGTGAGCCGAGCGACTTCGGCGGGGCCGACGTGCGAGCCGCTTCGATGGCTTCCAGTTCCTTCTTCACCGCCGCGCCCTGCGCCTCGGCGCGCTGGATTCCGGCGCGCAGCGACACTTCGAGCGCAGGAGGGAACGACGGAAGGATGCGGGTCTCGGACAGGATCCGCAGCGCATCAGCTTCCACAAACTCGCCGAGGTACGAGACCACTTCGGCTTCAAATGCGAGTACCTGCGGTGTCGGATCGATGCCGTACTTGGCCTCGTGTTTGGACATCAGCGTGGCACGCTCATTCTCGAGACGCTCCAGCGCGTGACGAGCCTGATCGAGGCGGGCATTCGAAACGGCCGCTGGCTTGGTGGACCATCCCGACATGTCCATCAGCGGACCGGGGCCATCAAGCATCTCGCGCTTCAGGGCGCGGGCGGCCTGACGCTGACCATCGGGTGCCTCGTCGGACTGCTCGTCGAGCACGATGTGGAGGGCTTGCTCGATAATGCTGAGGCTGCCCCCCGACGGTTCGCTGCTGGTTTGCTCCAGACGGGTTACTTCGGCGCGAGCCATGCCGAGCTGACGGTCGAGGGCTCCGACTTCGGCGTCAAGCGGATGCTTGGCCCATTCGGCCTTCAGCTCAGCGATGCCGGTGCCGCGGGTGAACAGGTCGAGCGCCATTGGGTCGGTGGCCTTGTCGGCCGTGAGCGAGCTGAGTACCCGGCCGAGATTGGCCGCTGCGCCGCTGTCGATCAGACCGACATTGGCGGCATCGGACAGGATGCTGCGCCGCTTAGCCACCGTCGTTTCAAGGACGCCGATAGGCACTCGGGTGATCTTGCTCTGCAGCGGGTGACTATTAGCGGCGTCGAAAGCCACCTCGTCCTGAAGGCGTGCGAGTACGTCGGCGCCCTTGGTCACCGCATTGGCCAGTTGCTCGACCTTGCCTTCGAGCCCGGTCGTGTCGACCTTGGGTTCTTCTGCCGGCGTGCTCAGCGCGGCCAGAGCCTTATTGGCAGCATCTTCGCGACGACCGACGCCATCAAGGGCTTCCTTGTGCTTTTGCTCGGCAGCGGCAAAGGCTTCCTGCGCCTCTGCAATGGCCAGTTCGCGGCGCAGGACGTCCGACGCCAGCGCGGCGCGTTCCTCCGGTTGCCTGGGCAGGTCGGACGCAGCGATGAACGCAACGGCCCCTCCGTGTTCTGATTGCCACATCTTCGTGAGCCGGTTGCGTTCTGCGTCGTCGGCTGAGACCACAGTGAAGCCGTCAACAAACGGGGTTTCGATCTCACCCGAATTCAGCAACGCGAACGGTCGCAGACGGGCGGTCATGCTTGGTTCCGAGTGTCGAGTCCCATACCTTGGTTATGTCGGCGGAAACGATCAAGACGTTAGGTGTCTTGACAGTTTCCCGACACAAGTTCGGGTCAAGTACCCGCCGAGCGCGCGCTCAGTGACGGTGTGGCATGCACAGCTCGTCGTACTCGGCGATGATGATATCGGCCGGATCGAGCGAACATGCAGGGCACTTCGGATCCCGCGGCACATTAAAGGTGCGGAAGCTTTGCTCGAGCGAGTCGTAGGCCAGCAACCGACCCTGCAGCGTGTCGCCGATACCCAGGATGATCTTGACCGCTTCCAACGCCTGCAGCGAACCAATGATGCCGGGTAGCACGCCAAGCACGCCCGCTTCGGCGCAACTCGGCGCCAGTTCGGCAGGAGGCGGTTCGGGGATCATGCACCGGTAACAGGGCCCAACGAACGGGTTGAACACCGTGGCCTGACCTTCAAACCGGAAGATCGATCCGTGCACCACCGGGATCTTCAGCTTGAGCGAGGCGTCATTTAACAGATAGCGGCTCGGGAAGTTGTCGGCACCGTCGATGATGACGTCGTAGCCCTGCAGGATGTCCATCACGTTGTCGGCGTCGAGGCGGGTGTCGTAGGCATTGACCTTGACGTCAGGGTTGAGGAGCTCAATGGCCTTGCGAGCCGACTCAACCTTGCGATCACCGATGCGATCGAGATTATGGATGATCTGGCGCTGCAGGTTGGAGGCATCCACTTCGTCCATGTCGACAATGCCGAGCGTGCCGACGCCCGCTGCCGCCAGATAAAGGGCGGCCGGAGATCCAAGACCGCCGGCGCCGAGCAGCAGCACCTTGGCGTCGAGCAGCTTGGCCTGACCGGCCACACCGACCTCCGGGAGGAGAAGGTGGCGCTGATACCGGTTGCGCTGCGCGGGCGTGAGGGTGATGGGCGTCTTCCAGGTTCGGCCCTCATCTTTCCAACGACCGAACCCCCCGGCCATCGACAGGACATCGGTGTAGCCAAGTTCGCCGAGCGTCTTGGCCGCGAACGCCGAGCGTACGCCACCGGCGCAATACACGATGACGGGCGCGTTCTTGTCGAGCAACTTGGCCTCTATCTGCGCTTCGAGATGACCCCGGGGGATGTGGAGCGCATCCGGGAGCGCACCTTGGTCGTACTCGTCTGGTTCGCGTACATCGAGCACAACGACGTTGCCGTCAGCGATCTTGGCTTCGGCGCCGGCCGGGTCGATTTCGGTGATGCCGGACTTGGCGGCGGCAAGAAGATCTCTGAAAGTAGCCATAGAGAAACCCTACCAAAGAGGTCAGCTTTCACCTCTCCTGACAGACCAGAGAAACCGCAGAGTCTGGGCACATTCCCGGGGGGGTTCTTACGTTTGTCTTGATTCACCGTTCCGGAGCGACGAGCCGATCAGAAAAGGGTGAAGAACACTCGACGTCTCATCATCCTCCTCGTCGGCGTTGTGGCTGGTTTGATAGCCACGATCCTGCCGTCGGGAGTGCACGCCGCTTCCGCCGCCATCGAACCGCGGGCGGCCGAGGCTGAGTTCTTCAATCTCCTCAACGTCACCCGAAACGCCAACGGCAAGCTGCCCGTCGTGCGTGACTCCGGCCTCGACCAGCTCGCCCTTGACTGGTCCGCCAAGATGTCGGCCGTCTTCGACATCACGCAGACCGTCATCAACTCGACCGACCCTGGCAACTGCAACAAGAGCGCGCTGTGCCACCGCCCGAACCTGGCCGACTTCCTCGGCCCGATCGACTCGGCTTGGACCAAAGGTGGCGAGAACGTCGGCACCGGTGGCACCGTCAGCGGATTGAACGACGCCTTCATTGCTTCCATCCACCACTTCGAAAACATCGTCGGCGATTACAACCGGCTCGGCGTCGGCGTCGTCGCCAAGAACGATCGCATCTGGGTCACCTTCAACTTCATGAACGGCCCGCCCCTCAAGGAGTCGGGCCCCGCTCTGGCGCCAACCCCCGCGCCGCCCACTGTCGGCGCCTCCACCGCGGTTCCCGATGCGCCGAAGGGTTTGCCGGTGCTTCCCGTCGGGCAGGCGAGCTACTTCCGCTCCACCTCACCGCTTCGTCTGGTCGACACCCGTTCCGGTATCGGCGGACCCGGCCCGGTCGGCGAAAAGACCGTCTTCAAAATCTCCCTCGCCGGTGAACCTGCCCGGCCGGCCGACGCCGTTGGCATCGCCCTCAACGTCACCGCCGTCAGCCCAGCCGCGGCTGGTTACCTGACCGTCTATCCGTGCAGCGACGGTGCACCCCCAGTCGCGTCAAACATCAACTTCAACCCGGCCGACAACGTACCCAACCTAGTGACAGTGGCGTTCGGCAAGAACACGTCGGTCTGCGTCTACACGTCGGCCAAGCTCCACCTCATCGCCGATCTCGCCGGATGGCTGACCACCGATGCTGCCGGCACGCCCTCATCGATGACCACATCGAATCCGGTCCGCCTCATGGACTCACGCTCCACCGGTACCCGCTCCACCGTCTTCACGGTGCAACTCGCCTCCCAGGTGCCGGCCCAAGCCACTGCGGTAGGCCTCAACCTCACCGTGACCGATCCGTCCGATGATGGATTCATCACGGCCTACCCGTGCGGTCAGCCGGTGCCGGTAGCTTCCAACGTCAACTACCACCGCGGGCAGACGGTGCCGAACATGGCGGTAGTCGCCATGGGTGCCAGCCAGACCGTGTGCATCACCTCAGACAAGCCCACCCACCTCATTGTCGACTCGGCCAGCTACTTCATGCCAAAGCCGCAAAACGCAGCATCGGCCGGTGGCCTGCTCAGCCCCGTGGTGCCTGACCGTCTGCTCGACACCCGTGAGAGCGTTGGCGGTTGGCTCGGCAAGCTCGGTAAGAACCAGACCGTCAACTTCAACGTGCGTGACCTGCCCGGTATGCCCCTGAGCGTGACCGGTGTGCTGTTGAATGTGACCGCCGTCGATCCGTCCTCGCCCGGTTATGTGACGGTGTACCCATGTGGCTCCGACGTGCCGGTAGCCTCGAACCTCAACTACGTAACCGGCGCGAACGTGGCCAACCTGGTGGCAGTGCGGGTCCCGGCCGACGGCAAGATCTGCCTCTTCTCCGATCAACGTGTGCACCTCATCGCCGACCTCCAAGCCATCATCACCCCGGCAGCCGCTGCGTAGCTCTGTAGCTACTTCGCTGGTCGCTACCGCTCCTCGCGCTCATTCTCGCTGTCGCTCGGCAATCCCTAAGCTCTGTGGCTGCCGCCCAAAGTTTCTGCAGTAGGTGATGTTGATTTACGACATCAGGTACTGCAGAAAACGCGCCTTCCGAATCGCCCTGACCCGGGCACACTCTTGGTGCACTTCCCTTTCGGCACTTACCGAGGAGTGTGCATCGTGTCATCAACCACGCAACCGCTTGATCTTTCTACCGACCTCATCGTGCTCCCGTGGCACGACCCGCTGATCGACCCGATCGGCTTCGACCCCCGCAGTGCCTATGTCGAGCAGTTCTGGCTGGGCATACTCGGGCCGTCGACGGTGTGGTTACTACGTCGGATCGCCACCGGTTTCGATCACTTTCCCGACGGGTTCGAAATGCCCATCACCGACACGGCCGGTGCGCTCGGGCTGGCTTCTGGAGGCCGTCACAGTCCGTTCTCACGCACGCTGTTGCGCTGCATCCAGTTCAACATGGCCCGCGAGGATCCCTACGGCATCAGCGTGCGCCGACGCATCCCGCCCCTGAGTGATCGCCAGATCGGACGTCTGCCCGCTTCGCTGCGCCAGGCCCACCACGCATGGCTCGCAGCCGAGACGGAGGAAGCCCGCCAGGTGCAGCAGGACTACCGAGCGCGACTGGTGGCAGCCTCGTTGAAGGAGGCCGGCGACACCGCCGAAGAAATCGAACGTCAATTGGTTGCGCTCGGCACCCCGCCCGCCATCGCGGCCAGGGTAACGAACGACTTACGCGCTCAAGACGCGGGCGGCCGGTAGGCGTCGAGCAGCTCGACAAAGGTGCGCACACCGTAAGCCGTGGCACCCTTCGACAACCAGCCGTCGTCGCCGTCAACGCGCATGGGGCCGGCCATGTCGATGTGGGCCCACGGCTTGCCGCCGACGAATTCCTGAAGGAACAGCCCGGCCGTGATGGCACCGCCGTAGGGGCCGCCGATGTTCTTCATGTCGGCCACTTCGCTGTCGAGCAGCTTGCGGTACTCGGGTACCAGCGGCAGGCGCCACATGCGCTCGTCGGCCTTGGTAGCCGCTGCGTTCACCTGCGCAGCCCAGTCGTCGTTGTTGCTGAGCAGGCCTGCGTACTTGAGGCCAAGTGCGCCCATACAGGCTCCGGTGAGGGTGGCGATGTCAACGATGGCGTCGACGTTCTCTTCGACCGCGAGCGACAGACCGTCGGCCAGCACGAGTCGGCCTTCCGCGTCGGTGTTGTGGATCTCGACCGTCTTGCCGTTACGGATGGTCATCACTTCACCCATCTTGAGCGCGCTGCCCGACGGCATGTTGTCGGTGCACATGAGATAGGCAATGACCGCAACACGCGGTTTGGTGATGTGCAGCACGCTCATGGCCGCCAGCACCGCGGCCGCGCCACTCATGTCCATCTTCATGGAGGCGTGGCTGGGGTCAGACGGCTTCAGCGAAATGCCGCCAGAGTCATACATGACACCTTTACCCACAAGCGCCACCGTGCCCTGGGCCTGACGGGGCTGGTAGGTGAGCTTGATCATGCGGGCCGGTTCGACCGAGCCCTTGTTGACACCGATCATGCCACCCATGCCCATCTCGCGCATGGTGTCGTTGTCGAAGATCTCGATGCCGAGCTTGCCCTTGATCGCGACTTGTTGGGCGATGTCGGCCATGTCGGTTGCGTTCAGGTGGCCGGGTGAGGTGTTGGCCAGGTCACGGGCAAAGCACACCGCTTCACCAATGACCGCGCCACGCTGCGTACCTCTGTCGACCGACGCGGCCCGCTCGGCAGAGCACACCAGGGTGATCTTGGCGAGCTTCAAGGGGTTCTTGGCGTCGGGCTTGCCCACTTCGGAGCGGTGCTTGGTGAACCGATAGCTGGCCATGGTGATGCCTTCGGCGATGGCCTGGCCGACAGCGCGACCCTCTCCGTCTTTGGGTTCGACATCGGCCAGTGTTGTGGCCACCCACTCATGCCGGGCGACAGCCCGGGCCAGGGCGGCGGCCGCGTTGCGCACACTGTGGGTCGTGAGGTCGGCGCGGGCACCCATGCCTACGGCTACCACGACGGCCCCGGTGGCCGAAGGCACCTGGAAGATCTGACCCGCTGAACCGTCGAACCCGACGGCAGCGAGCGACGCCCGCGACAGCCCGAGCGACCGCGGGACGGTCCCGTCGGTGAACACCGGGACGGCGAGGGCATCGACGCCCTTGGGGGCGCTACGGGTGACATCGAACGCGAGAGTCATGAGTTTCCTTTGGTTCCGGTACGGGCCGCGAGTGACGACCCTTCTTGCCAACGAGCGATGGTCCACAACAGATCCGACAGACGATTCAGATACGGCAGCACGAACGACGGTGCCTCAGCAGCATGCAGTGAGTGACGCTCGGCTCGGCGCACCATGGTTCGGGCCAGATCGAGATAGGCCGCCGCCAGATCCTCCCCGGGAACCACGAACTGAGTCGGTGGCTCGAATCGCTCGCTGTAGGAGTCGATCAGCTGCTCGAGACGGTGGATCATCGACTGGTCGGTGGCTGACTTGCCGGCCTCTAGCTTGTGCCGGTTCTGCGGGGCGGTGGCCAACTCGGCCATCAGCACGTACAGGTCGCGTTCGAGGCCGATCAACACCTCGTTCAATTCATGGGTGCGGCCGAGATGAGCCCGGGCCACACCCATGACCGCTTGGGCTTCATCGACCGTGCCGTAGGCAGTCGGCAGCAGCGAATCCTTCGGGACTCGACCGCCGTAGAAGAGCCCGGTCGTGCCGTCATCGCCGACCTTGGTGTAGATCTTCTCTCGCGCCATAGGGGTTTCACGCTACACAAAATCAACTCTGTAACACCCCCCCGTCAGAGTGACGGTATGACAACGACACCGGCAAACCATCGGGGTGAGCAGCTCACCTTCAACCTTGTAGACCACCTGCCTCCGCGGTTGCGGGTGAGCGCGCAAACTCGAAAGGTCGGCCAGCGCGGTATCGCCGCCGTGCGCGCCGTGCTTGCCGAGCAGGCCGCTCGCCGCGACCAGGCAGTGGCCCAATCCGCACCCCGTCCCCACCGGCGGGCCGCATAGGGCTGCATAGGGCTACGCCAGTTGCAAGAGCGGGTCTTCGCGGCGACCACGTCGAACCCAACCCACCAGCCCAAGGCCGAACAGCACGCTCAGCCCCAACCCCGAAAACAGCGGCGCGTTGGCGGTGGTGAGCGGGCGTACCGACTGCGGGCTGGTGCTCTTCACTTCAAGTCCCACCGTCGGGTTCACCTTGGGCCGCACGAATGAGTCATCGGTCTTGACGAACGTCGTCGGATCCGAGTCGGACGAGTATGCGGCCATCGTGATCACCGGCACGTCATCGGACACGGCATTCACCACCGTCGTGACTTCGATGCCGACCGACTTGTGGCCCGGAATATCCTCCAAATGGCACAACACCATTCGTAGCGAGATTCCGCAGCGTCCCTGCGTGGACTCCGCCGCGACCAGGCGCTGCCCAACCGGAATGTCCTGCACGAAGAAGATGTGCTGGGCGGTCTCATCGGCCACGTTCTTGACCTCGGCGTTGAGCACGACGGTGTTGCCCAGCTTCTTCAGCGCACCGAGGTCGCCGACGTCGCGGCGGCTCGTCGCTCGGCCCACCAGCTTGCTGACCGCAACGTACTGGTTGTTTCCCAAGGTCGGGTCATAGGTGCTTGAGGACGCAGTGGCCTGGAACGGCTCATCGATGCCGGTTGCCGCGTTGACATTGATGACCGCCTGCAAATTTAGCGTCACCTCTCCGCCGTGCTTGAGCGTGCCAACGTCGCACCGCAACAGTTCACTCGCCCCATCACGCTGGCAGTCAAGCCCCACACCGGCCGCGAACAGGCTGGCCAGCTTCGGCGGCACCAGCACCTCGACTTTGGCGTTGCGGGCAAAGGAGGGGCCGAGGTTCCTGACCGAAATACTCACCGGTGTCACCGTGGCCGACCGCACCTCGGCGGGGGCAACGATCGAGACGACCACGTTAGCTTCGGCCGATACTGCAACCGCCAAGGCTGCGTGGTTATTCGGTTCCTGGGGATCTGTGGTGGCCGACGCCAACACCAGCGAGCCTTCGAGCAGGCTCGGGTCGGGTGCGTCGCTGGCCACCGGCAGGGTAACCCCGATAGTGATGGTGCCGCCCGGCTTCAGGCGAGCCACCCGACAGGTGACCGACCGGTCCACGATGTCACCGCAGACGACATCCGCGGTCGATGGGTTGGTTCGCATCTCACCCACGACATCAGTGACGGCGAGGGTGACCTGCACGTTCTTCGAGATGGATGGACCGAGGTTGGTGAGCTCCACGGTCGTCGCGGTGACTTTGCCGGCCACCGCAGCTTGGGGTGCGTTCCAGCCGATCGTGAGGTCGGCCCGGGATAGCACCGTGATAATGCGCCGATCGACCACGGGGGGTCGGTCGTTCCAGGTGAGCGTGCTGCGGTAGCTCAGCTTTGTGTTGTCTTCAAGGTCGGCATCGCTGGTGAACCGAAGATCGATTGTGGCCGACGCGGACGGGTTCATGGGGCCAATCGCGCATCTCAGTACTCCGGCTGCGTCCAGCGCACAACGATCCTGCGTTTCAAGTCGAGCGCCGGCAGGCAGGTCAACCACCACGGTCACGTTGAGAGCGTTCGACGGCCCGGCATTGGTGACGGTGTAGCGCAGCCCGAAGGAGTTCCCGGCCACCACCGATTCGTCCAGCACGGCCTCCACGGTCACGTTGGCCACGACTTGAATGCGGGCCGAGATCTCGGCCGCGTGTTCGGACTTGTCGGTGGAATCGATGGCGACCACTCGAAGAGAGAACACCGCTCCCTCGAGCAACGCGGCGGACGCCGCACCGAACACGGTGATACGGGCACTGCCATTGGCAGCGATGGGACCGGTTGAGCACACCCAGGTCCGGCCCCCGTCGTCGGCACAGCCATTCGGTGCGCCGCCGGCAAAGCCGTCGGGCGGGCGGACCTGCACGGTGGCTCCGTCGGTTCTGGTCTTGCCCGAGTTCGTGATGATGATCTCGTACGACACCGGCCCGCCCGCAGTAATGATGTCGCTTGGATTTGATGAAACACTCACGGCCAGAAGCGACGAGAGCGACACGCCACCGCCAACAGAATCGAAGCCGACGTTGTTGGTGAGATCCGTATCGAGGGTGCTGGCGGTGACCGACGCCTTCACCGAAACGCTGGCGGCCAACGGAACGTCGGGCGACGTATCGCCTATCACGGTGAACGTGCGGGTCGTGCCGGCCCGTACGGCGAGAGGCCCGCACGTCGGCGGTCCGGCCGTGGTGGTGCAAAGCGCTGACGGCGAGCCGTCTTCGCCCAGCACGACCAACCGTTGCAGCGCGTCAGAAGCGGAGAGCACCAGCGTCGTGCCCAAAGCGTCCGACGGGCCATCATTGGTGACTTCGACCGTGAAGCTCACCTGCTGTCCCGCAAGAGCGGTCTTGGGAGCAGTCACCGTGGCCCGCACATCGGCGAAGCCCCGAACCGCCACCACGACGGCCGCGGTGTTGTCATCGAACGGAGCCACATCGATGATGGATGTTGTACCGGGGAAGATCCTGGCGTTGGCGGTGACGCCGGTGTAATTGGCGCCCGACGGAATAGATCCGTTGATGGTGACGGCGGTCGGATTCACGCCGACGTCCAGGCTCGTGGTAGGGCAGAGCACCGTGGTAGGACTCGTGACCGAACAGGGCTGACCACCGATGGATCCGGCGAGACCGACGAGGGCCTTATCGAGCGTGACCTCAACCTCGACCGCACCCGACGGTGACGGTCCGGCGTTGCCTGCGGCCAGAGCAAACGTAACGATTTGCCCGGCGGTCACCCGCTCGGGGGTGTTCACGAACGCAATCGAGAAATTGGTGTGGCCGACAACCGAGACGGACTTCGCTACGGCATTGTCCGCCTTATTCGGATCGCTGGCCGGATCGGCAAGCGTGAGCTTGGCCGAGAAATCAAGCGTTTTGGTGAGGTCTGCCTTATAGGCGACGACGCCCCTCGCGAAGTCGATCTGCCGTGTTTGGCCCACGGGAATACTGAGGTTCGGGCACTGCAGTGCACCGGTCGGCGAGTTGAACGTGCAGGTGGAGCTGAAAGGACCGCTGGGAGTGATGGGCCGAGGGGTCAGCGGAAACACCGCTTCGAGTTGCACACCACTGGCGTCTGTTGGGCCGGCGTTGCCGATAAGGATCGAGAACGGCAGCACGTCACCGGCGACGGCTGGTCCGTCGAGGCCGGCGAAGCTCACCTTCAGGTCGGCCTTGTCGAGGGGAGCGCTGGCCGAGGCCCGGTTGTTGGCGGTGTTGCTGTCAAACGCCGTGTTGGTCACGGTCACCGAGACGTCGATCGAGCTGCCGCTGACCGCAGCCGGCAGCAGCCGGAAGCTAACCACGGGCGAGGACACGAACGTGACCGGGATATCGCCCAACGCACAGCTAACGACAATGCCCGTTAGGCGGCATCCGGGAACGAGCAGGACCGTGTTCAGGTCGGCAACTGGAGGCAGTTGAAACGCCGCCGACCCCGCAATGGCGGTGTCTGGACCCTGGTTGGTGATGTCGGCCTGGAAGGCGACGGTACCCCCGACGGTCGGGCGAGCCGTAACCCTCAACGTGACGTTGAGGTCCGTAATCGGCTGGGCGACTTCAAGCGGATTTGAGACCAGACTGATGATGAGGGGCTGGGTGGCGTCGAGCGCGGTCAATTGGCTGGTGAGGGTGATAGGTGCTCGGACAAGATCAGGTGGCACGTGGTCGCCGAGCACAATGCGGACCGTGACGATGCTGGTACCGCTGAGCGGACTTGGCAACGTGACCGTGGCAACCGATGCGCCGAGCGTGCCTGCGGTGGTGCCGTTCACGGCCAGACTTCCGGCCACGAAGCGGTGGCCTGATCCGAGCGGGAGCGGGATGGACACAATCGGGCTGGTGACCCCGCCGCGAATGGCTGTAACGGTGACCGCCACGTTGATGATGTCGAACTGATCGAGGAGGTTGTCGCCGTTCACGTCGGTGTAGCCGACGTTCATCGCTGACTGGATACAGTCCGACCCGTTCGGGCGACACTGCGGCACCGCCGCGATCGTGGTCGTGGTGACGCCCGTTGTCGTCGTTGCCCCCGGCACGGTGGTGGTCGCTCCGACGGTGGTAGTCGCCCCGACGGTCGTCGTCGCCCCGACGGTCGTGGTCGGCGCGTTCGGGTCGATGGTGGTGGTGTCGCCTGGCGCTGCATGGCTTTGGCCAGGCGAGGAGAACATCACGCCGACCAGAAACAGCGCAACGGCGAGGGAGCCAATGAGGCGCGGCGCAGACTTCGCGCTACCCCATCGTCGTTTCAACCAATCCGGAACCCACGTTGCCTGCACTACTCGCCACGCCTATCCGCGACAGAGTCGCGTCGTCGTCTTCCTATCATTCTCGCATTGCCACCCGTCGCAGCAATACCGCCGAGGAATCTGAGGCAAAGTCTAGGCAGAAAATGGGTCGAACGGGCTACCCTCTAACCGGGTCGCAGCGCTTGGAGAGCCTCAAAATAGTCGAACGGGGCGAGCGGTAGCATTGCCAATGCGGTGGTGGTGACCCCATGATCGACGTAGGACTGGATCTGGGCACGGCACGACTCGGGCGAACCATGCACTACGAGCGCGTCGATGACTGCGTCGGGAATGGCGGCCAGCGCCGCTTTGCGATCGCCGGCCGCCCACGCTTCCCACATGCCGCCCAGCTCGCTTTCCCGGCCAAGCCACCGGTGGAACTCGGCGTAGACCGGTACGTTGAGGTAGGCAGCGATCGCAAAGCGAGCGGCCTGCCGCACCGCATCGGTGTCCTCGCTCGGACAGCAAAAGATGCGACACACAACCTCGCGCTCGGCACCATTCGCGGCCCCGTTGACCACACCGACCACCTTGGTGACATCCTCGGCCGAGAGCCAATTGATGATGACACCGTCGGCTTCCCGACCGGCAAGGCGCAGCATTCCCTCCCGTAGACCGGCGATCAGCAGGGCTGGCGGCACCTCGGGGCGGATGCCGAGGCGAAAGCCGTTGACCGCGAAGGTGTCATACGTCTCGGTTACCTTCTCCCCTGTCAGGGCGGCTCGCAGGAACCGCAACGTGTCCCGGACCCGCTTGTACGGTTCGACAAACGGCACGCCGTTCCAACGCTCGACGATGACATTTGAGGACGATCCGATGCCGAACGCCACGCGACCGGGCGCAGCATCGGCCAGGGTGGCGGCGCTTTGTGCCATGAGGGCCGGAGCCCGGGTGAAGGCCGGCAGAATGGCGGTCCCCAACCGCAGCCGCGGTTCCCATGCCGCCGCGAGGGCCAAGGGCGTGAGTCCGTCCGCACCGTCGGACTCGGCTGACCAGATGTCGGTGTAGCCAAGGTCGGCGAGTTCGTGTAGCCGGTCCCGGTGGGAATGGAGCGGCCCGGGTAGCGGAACGCTGAGGCCATAACGGCGAGGAATGGTCATTCCTCAACCTCCTGTTGAGGGTGAGACCAGTGGCGAGCGATCACGCTCTGACTGGCCACGGCGAGCAGTTGACCGGACTCGGCGAACATCTTCACGGTTCCGTGACCGAAGCCGTTTTCCACAGCATGGATATGGATATCCACAAACACCCATTCGGTCGGGACCAGGCGTGCGATCCGGATCGTGTTGTCCAGGCTGTTGCCTCCCCCGACGATGCCGAGCGCTTGGCCGATGCCGCTGGGAACGAAGTCACCCAGCACGGCGAGGCTACTGGCGTCGAGACCATCGGAGATCTCCGGGATGCGAGCCCACATCTGATAGGTGCCGTTGCTGGCCGTGCCGTTCAGCTCGGCCAGGCTTCTGCCCCTCGCCATCCGCATGTCCAGGCGATCGTTGATACTGCCGTCGGCTGGCACGCGCAGGTCCCGTGGCGGGCAGGCATCGGGTGCCAGCACGTCGGCCGGCAACTGTTCCCAGCTGCCCGACACATCAGAGGGCCGACGACCGAGGGCCGCGTTCACGGTCAGGATCTCCCGGTTCCCCACATGGCCGGTGGCTCGGGCCTGGGTGATCTGATGGCCGTGTACGGCGATGGTGACATCGATGTCGAGCACCTCATCGGGCTTGGCGTACGACAGGTACTGCGCGGTTGCCCACACGCACGTTCGACCGGTGGTGATCTCCATTGCCGATATCGCGGCGCCGAGCGCACTCCCCCCGAACAAGAAACCCTGACCGGTGCACAACCCTGGCGTGACGGCCATCGTCCAACGAAAGGGATTGTGGCTCGGCGTCAGACCAAGAAAGGTTCGTGCGTCCATATCGAAAGGCACTCTAACGATTCGCCGCCACCCGCTATGCAAGCGTGAGGGCCAGCACCTCGGCGGCGGCCGGATTTACGAGCGCGGCGCCTCCCACGGTGATGGTTGGGACGATCTCATTTCCGTTGGCCACCGAACGCACGAACGCGGCCGCGTCAGGCTTATCCCAGATATTGATCTCGGCGAAGGCCACGCCCAACTTGGTGAGATCACGCCGCAGCATCGAGCAGAACCCACATCCTGGTCGCCAGTACATGGTGACATCGGTGGAAGTGGCTTGGTCAGGCGTGGTGGTCATGGTCGCTCAACCGTATAACACCCCTGCCGTAGTGTGATTGGTGTGAGCACATCATCGGCGGGTACCACTCCGTGGCAGGGCGACGCGTGCAGCCTTGTTGACGCGTTTCGTGAGGGGTACTCCCCCGCCGCCGAGCTTGAGGCAACGCTGTCGGCTATCGACCGCTCCGCACTCAACGCGGTCTGCTTTCTTGATGCCGATGCGGCGCGCAACGCGGCAGCGCACGCAGACGTGACGTTGCCGATCGGTGGCGTGCCGATCGGGGTTAAAGAGCTCGAATCGGTGCAAGGCTGGCCCGACACCGAGGCATCGGTGCCTCTGGCCGATCGCATCGCAGGCCACACGTCAACCATGATGCAGCGACTGCGCGATCGCGGTGGCGCGGTGTTGGTCGGTCAGACGACCGCCAGTGAATTCGGCGGGGTCAACCTCACGCGCACCGTGTTGCACGGAACCACCCACAACCCCTGGAACGCTGCGCACACACCTGGCGGCTCATCGGGTGGTTCAGCTGCGGCAGTGGCTGGCGGCATTGTCACCTTGGCCACGGCCGGTGATGGCGGTGGGTCGATTCGCATTCCGGCTGGGTTCACCGGCCTAGTCGGGCTCAAGTCCACCTTCGGCCGCATTCCGCGCGGCCCGCATCTTGAGTACGGCAATCTCACCGTCACCACTGGCTGCGTGGCCCGCTCGGTGCGCGATGTCGCCCGGTGGTTCGATGTCACCAACGGTCATCACGCGTCCGATCCGTTGAGCCTGCCTGCGGTGACCGGGTGGGAGGCTGGCCTTGGCTCCCACATTGGCGAACTGCGGGGCCTGCGGGTGGCGGTCGTGGCCAACTGGGGCGGTGCCGTGGTGTCACCCGCGATGTGGGACCTGCTTGAGGTGGCGGCCCAACAACTCATCGCCGACGCCGGACTGGTGCGCCTGCACGGCATCGACACGTCGCTGCCCCGCATGGGCGCAGCCTGGTCGATCTCAGGCATGGTCGCTATTCATGCGGCATTGGCCGATCACTGGCCGGCGTGCCAGGACGTACTCACGCCCGAGATTGCGTTCGGCCTATCCACCACGGCTGATCGTTATACGATGGAAGCGCGCATCAAGACGGAGCGACGCCGTCAGGAACTGAACGACAAGATGGCGGCCCTGTTTGATGAGGTCGATATCGTCATCACGGCCAGCAACCCCGACGTCGCCTTTGCGGCCGATGGCCCGTTGCCCGACACCTTCGGCGGCATCGTGGCCGGCATGGGCAACAACGGGCTACTCACCTTTCCGGCCAACCTGCACGGCAACCCCGCCATCAGCATTCCCGCCGGAACGTTGGGCGGGTTGCCGATCGGTCTGCAGGTCGTCGGCCGCCACTTCTCCGAACCCCTTCTTCTCGACGCGGCCTGGCTGGTTGAACGCAACCGGCCGTGGCCACTTACGGCACCAGGAGCACCTTTCTAAATGGCCTTCGGTCAACAATCCGGCCCACCCGCATCTCAGAAACAGATCCAGTTCCTGCTCAGCCTGGTGCACCAGGCCGGGCACCTCGACTTCCGTGATGCCCGCGGCCCGCTCGGTCTCACCCAACGGCAGGCAGGGGGGAAGTTCAGCGTCGGCGAAGCAGCCGAACTGATCGACCGTTTGCAATCGGGGGACACCGAACCCGGTGATGCCCCGTCGCTGAGTCCGGCCGCTGAAGTCCGCGCCGCAAAGGCCGACGCCAAACTCGAAACCGAACGCACCATGTTGCTGCGCGGGATGCCCGCCAACCTGCTCGCAGCCGAGCTTGAGCGCCGCGATTGGGTCGTCATCCCGCCGGTGTAGACACTGCTTCCTGCTGCCGCCACACCGTAACGGCAGCAGGCGACATCATTACCGGACTGCAGCCTGCGCGTTGACCACGCCGAAGCCGTAGAAGTAATAGGCACAGGTGGCACCCGTGCATGAGGTGAAGACCCGAGGATTGATCGGTACGCCACTGGCATCGATCCAGCCGTTGTTCAACGCTCCGTCACGGGTGCCCCTTGAATTCGGACCGATCGACTCGACCAACCGCGTCGTGCACGGCGAGTGAACAAGAGCTCTAGCCCGGAAGTGTCTGCTTCACGGAGAGTACCGGAGCGAACAAATCGCCCAGCTCACGAACGCGAGCCATCACGTCTTCGGCGTCGAACACCAAGGGGTTGGCCCCGCGAGCAGCTTCCTCTATCTCGTCCCAGCTCACCGGGGTGGACACGGTGGGTCGGTCGCGGGCACGCAGCGAGTACGGCGCGATGGTGGTCTTGTGGCGGGAGTTCTGGCTCCAGTCGACAAAGATTTTGCCGGGCCGCACCGCCTTGGTCATCACCGTCAGGTACCGCTCGGGAGCGCGCCGTTCCAGCACCTGGCCGATGGCCAACGCAACATTGGCTGCTTGCTCGTGCGTGCACTTCCCATTCACCGGCACGTACAGCTGGATGCCTTTCGAGCCCGACGTTTTGCACCAGCCCTTCAGCCCCGCCGCACTCAGCACCTCGGCCACGTCGAGCGCCGCCTGCGCACATTCGACCGTCGCCGCTGGCGCGCCCGGATCAAAGTCGAACACCACGACTCGGGGCGTCTCCAAGTCCTCGGCGAGAGCCATCGGTGCGTGGAGTTCGAGCGCCGCAAGATTGGCCGACCACACCAGCGCAGCTGGTTCGTCCAGCACGCAGTAGTCGATCACGCCGCCCCGATCACCAGGACCTGCTGCCACTGGCACCCAAGGCGGACGATGACCAGGGCAACGCTTTTCGAAGAAGCCTGGCTTGTCCACGCCGTCGGGGAACCGCTTGAACGTCAACGCTCGCCCGGCCAGGTGAGGCAGGATGAACGGCGCGACGGTCATGTAATAGGTGATGATTTCGGCCTTGGTAAAACCCGTGGCCGGGTACAGCACCTTGTCAGGGTTGGACAGGGTGAGCGTGCGCTCCCCCACCTGCACGACGGGCATCAGGCGCTATGCAGACTTCTTCTTGCGGGCCGCCGCCAACTTCGTCGGTGGCGCCACCGCCTCTTGCTCGGCATCGCGGGTGCTCGGATGACGGCCACGCGCCTGCTTCGCTGCCTTCACGCTCGCTTCGAGCGCGGCCATGAGGTCGATCACGGCTGGCGACGATGAGGGTCGTTCGGGCATCGTCAGTTCCTCGCCCGCCGCCTTCTTCTCGATCAGATCCATCACCTGTAGGCGGTAGGAATCCTTGTAGTGGTCGTGGTCGAACGTGCCGGCCAACGACTCGACCAATTGCCCGGCCATCGCCAGTTCCTTGTCGCTCACCTCAACGCCTTCGAGGTCGGTCATTTCATCAATGGACGACGGATTGACGACCTCGTCCTCGTAGACCATGGTGGACATCACGAGGTGACCATCCACGGCGCGAATGGCGGCGATGTACTGCTTGTTGCGCATCACCAAACGGCCGACGCCAACCTTGCCGGCAGCCTCCATTGCTTTGGCCAAAAGCACGTAAGGCTTCGGGGCCTTGTCGGGCGCAAGATAATACGGGCTGTCGAACAGCATCGGGTCGAGCTCGGCCAAGTCGACGAACTCATCCAACTCAAGGGCGCGCGTGGCAGCCGGCATGAACTGTTCGAGCTCATCGGGGTCGACCACGATGTAGCGACCCTTCGCGACCTCATAGCCCTTGACGATGTTCTCGTCGGGCACCTCATCGCCATCGTCGGCGGAGACCTTCTTGTACTTAATGCGGGCCATGGAACGGCTGTCCAGTTGATTGAACGACACCGACTTGCGGCTGACTGCGTTGAACATCTTGACGGGGATCGTGACCAGCCCGAAGCTGACCGTCCCACTCCACACTGGGCGAGGCATACCTACAGTTTGCCCCTTTTCGACGCTTTTCAAAACCGAACTACCCGGCAAGCACGGCGCGAGCTACCAGATCGGTGCCGAACGCCGTCAGAATCGCCAGGTACAGCAGTCCGGTTGCCGCCATCACCGCGGAGTATTCCTTCTCTTTCAGCGCCGCTTTGGTGACGAAGCAGAGACCGATCGTGAGCACCGAACAGGCGATCCACATCCATCCCAGCAGACCGTGCCAGCCGTCGTTGATGGCGCCGTTGAACACGCTGATCATTCCGGTGGGAATGAGAAACAGCCCGACCTCGATCGGCCAGACTCGGGCCAGCCACGTGACCAGCTCGCTGATGTGCTTACGCGGCAGCCCGGGCTGCACCAGGTACCAGTGTCCGAGCAGCATGGCGTCGGACACCGCTCCGAGAAACGCGGCGCCGGCCATCGTACGGGCAATTGCGAGTACCGGATTTCCGCCGGAAGAAGCACCGGCGAACACGAGACCGATGGCACCAAGGCACGGAGCGACAAGATCGAGCGCGGCGATCTGGCCTGACACTCCGGCTTTGCGGCGCTGAACTGACACGACCAGGGCGAACAGCGCGGCGAGCACGACCCCGGCCAACCCGAGCTCTCGGCCAACCACGGTTCGAACGCGCAGACCGAGCACCAGGCCGACTGCTGCCAGCAGCAGATAGGTGCCGCGAAGCAGCCAGCCGTAGCCGATACCAACGGTGCGATGGCGGGTGGTGACCCACAGGAAGGCCAGACCTCCGGTCGCCCACTGCAGTAAGACGGTGGCGGCATCGAGTCGGATCACGGCCCCGCCAGGTTAGACACCCGTACCCCCTGGGAGCGAAGCCCTGGAGACTGCAACGACGACAGCCGCCATAGGCTTGCTGCGTGTCCCCCCGCCTTCTCCGTTCCTTTGGATCCACCGCGCTGGCCCTGGTTACGCTGACGACCATTGCCTCAGGGTGCGTGACCGGTAAGCGACCCGTGCTCGGTCCGAGCGCAGTCGACGCCGCCAAACCCCTTGATCGGCAAGCGCTCGGCATCGCTTCGGTCGACGCCGTCGTCCTTCCGCTTGAAGCCGGCGAAAAGCTCACCTACACGGCCAAGTACGTCATTGCGCCGACCTCCGGGAACCAGGAGGTGGAGGCCATCGTCGTGCAACAGCCCGGCCAACGGTCGGTAACCATCGGCGAGGTGCGGTTCCTCCACGGCGCGACCGACCTTACCTGCAACCTCACGAAGAAGACCTGCGAGCATGGGGTCCTCGAGCAGCGTGTCAGTAACATTCCCGGCGCCACCAGTACCTTCGATCGGGCGGCTCCGGCGACGCGCATCCGCCTCGCTGCTCCGGCCGCCAAGGCAACGTTGTATGCGTCAAGCGAAGCGTTCGAGCTGCTGACCACCAAGTGCGTCAACTTCCCCAACGGCAAGGCCGCCGACACCTACTGCGTCGTACCCACCGGCCAACTCGCCCGCCTCGAACGTAACGACGCCACCATCACGCTGAAGTCCCTGTCCCCCGACACCGACCCCGCCGCGTTCAGCCGCCCCGACACTCCGTAAGAAGACTGCTGGGCTGGCCGTTCTTTCCGCTTGGCTGAGGCCGGAAAGCTGCGGCCGACGGATGTTTTTGTTTGGCATCGATAAGGGTTAACGACCAGTCAAAGTTCACATCCGACGGCACGGCTGGTGAGTTCAGACTGTACGTTAACCCTGATGGACTCAAACAGATTGGTGGCTACCGAGGTCGATGTGACCGAAGGTAATCAGATAGCGACCGAACGAGGCATTCCAAGGGAACGGGGCATTCCAAGCTTCTGGCCCGCGGACTTGGCGTGGTAGCTGCTGCGGGTGAGGGGGCTGCTTTCGACGTGGCGGATGCCTAGGGCTTCGCCGATGAGCTTGTACTCGGCGAATACGTTGGGCTCGACCCATCGGGCTACCGGCAGGTGGTGCGTGGTCGGCCGGAGATACTGGCCGATAGTGACGATGTCGCAGCCAACCGACGCGAGATCGGCGAGCGCCATGGCGATCTCGTCGTCGGATTCGCCCAGGCCGACCATGAGGCCGGACTTGGTTGTTGCATCGGCAAGTTTCGCTCGAGATAACAGTGCCAAGCTTCTGGCGTAACCGGCGGACGGGCGGACGGCTCGCTGGAGACGGGCCACGGTTTCGAGGTTGTGATTGACGATGTCGGGCCGGGCTGCCAACACGACGTCGAGCGATGCCCGCTCACCCTTGAGGTCAGAGATCAGCACCTCGATCGCGGTGTCGGGTGTGCGGTCTCGAATGGCGTGAATGGTGGCGGCGACGGCGGAGGCACCGCCATCGGCTAGGTCGTCTCGGGCCACCATGGTAAGCACAGCGTGACCGAGAGTCATGCGGGAAACCGCCTCCGCAACGCGCTCCGGTTCGGTCTCGTCAGGCGCCATTGGCTTGGAGGTGTCGATGAGACAGAACCCACACGCTCGGGTGCAGCGCTCGCCCAGAATCATGAACGTGGCAGTGCCTTCACTCCAGCATTCGCTGAGGTTCGGGCACCCGGCTTCTTCGCACACCGTCACCAGGCCGAGGTCGCGAGCGGTGTGTTTGAGCTGCATGACATCGGGGCCGAGGTTGAGCGGCACCCGCATCCACTCGGGCTTTCGCGACTGGATCGACAGGCCTTCGGATACCCCAGCGCGTTCCAGCCGGGCGACGGCTCGCTCGCCAGGACCCATGCCGCGGGAGAACAGCGACAGGTCCTCGGGCCGTTCCTTCCAGGCGACGTCGGCCCGTTCCGATCGCCCGCCTTCGCCCCACAAGATGGCTGCCCGGCGGGCGATGATGTCGGCCACCTGCTGCATCGATGCGTTGATGCCTTCCTCGGTCAACGACGTGACGGGACGGTCAGCGATGCCGCACGGCACGATGTAGTCCCTGAGATAGCGCATGTCGGTCATGATGTTGAGGGCGAAACCGTGCATGGTTCGGTTGCGACTCAGGCGCACGCCGATGGCACAGATCTTCCGGGGGTTCGAACCTTCAGGGTCGACCCACACCCCGGGATATTCGCGGAGCCGACCGACGTTAGGCAGACCCAACTCGACGAGGGTGTCGATGATGAGCTGCTCAACCGAGCACACGTACTTGACCGAGTCGGTGAGCCCGCCGGTGCGACCGTTCTTCGGCGCCAACGACAGGATCGGGTAGCCGACTAACTGTCCCGGCCCGTGATAGGTGACATCTCCCCCACGATTCACACCCACCAGTTCAGCCGAAACAGTTTCAGGTGCAACTAACACGTTAGCAGCGAGGTCGGCCGACGGGCCGTGCGTGAACACGTGCGGGTGTTCCAGTAGCAGGAGGTGATTTTGCGAACCGTGGGAGAACAGCGCCTGTTGCAGGTCGAGCGCTTCCCGATACGGCACGCGGCCGAGCCACCGCACATGCAGTGGCCCGGCCGTGGTGCTCACAGCTCGGAGCTCCAGTCCCGGTTCTCGAGGATGTCTTTGATCTTCACCAGGAAGCCAGCGGCGTAGGCACCGTCGAAGGCCCGGTGATCCCAGCTCATCGCAATGTTGCCGACGGAGTGAATGGCGATGGACTCGCCACCACCGGGTACGTCGACCACAACGGGGCGGCGCTTGATGGCGTCGGTGGAAATGATGGCCACCTGTGGCTGATTGATGATGGCCGAGGTGAGCACCGAACCGGCGGAGCCGTTATTGGAGATGGTGAACGTGCCACCGGAAATCTCGTCGGGCGACAGCTTGCGGTTGCGGGCCCGATTGGCTAGGTCGTTGATCTCGCGGGCCAGCGCACGCAGGCGCTTGGACTCGGCGTCACGCACGACCGGAACGAGCAGCCCGGTGTAGTCGAGGTCGACGGCAATGCCGAGGTCGATGAACTTGTGCACGACGAGTTCGTCGGCGCCAACGCTGGCGTTCATGTGCGGGAAGGCGGCAATAGCATCGACGATGGCCCGGCTGATAAAGGGCAAGTAGGTGAGGCTGAAACCTTCGGCCTCTTTCCACGAAGCCTTGACCTTGGCGCGGGTGGCGTCGACATTGGCGTAGTCCACTTCGACCACACTGAACGCGTGGGGAGCAACGGCCAGCGAGTTCACCATGTGGGCGCCAGTGAGGCGCCGGATCTTCGACAGGGCGACGGAGTTGTCCCGCTCGCCAGCGAAGATTGCTGGCGCGGCCGGAGGCGGAGCTGGCATGGACGCAACGGCAGCGACCGTTGCCACTGCGGGAAGCGACGCAGGCGGGGCAGATGCCGGCGGGGCAGAGGCCACCGGGGCAGCTGTTGGCGCGGCTGCCCCCGGAGCCGACGATCCCTTCGAATCAATGTGGTTGAGCACGTCTTCGCGAGTGATGCGTCCGCCCGCTCCGGTGCCAATGATGGACGCCGGATTTAGACCGTGCTCGTTCACCAGCTTGCGGACGACCGGTGACAAGAGGCGGTTGTCGGTGACAGAGTCAACGGCGACGGGAGCTAGAGCGACGGGAGCCGGAGCGACGGGAGCCGGAGCGACGGGAGCGGGCGGTGGCGCCGCGGCGGCCACAGGTACAGGCGGCGCGGCCGGCGCGGGCGGCGGAGCCGGAGCCGCAACCGCAACAACGGGCGCAGCAACCGGTGCCGGAGCCTCCACCGCTGCGGCCGGGGCGGGAGCAGGCGCGTCCGGGGCCGCTGCCGGAGTAGCCCCTGCTTCACCGATGACCGCGATCACGCCGCCGACCTGCACCAGGTCACCTTCGGCGGCACGGATTTCGGTGAGCACCCCGGCGGTCGGCGAAGGGACTTCGGTGTCGACTTTGTCGGTGGACACTTCGAACAACGGCTCGTCAGCTTTGACGGTATCGCCCACCTGCTTGAACCACTTGGTAATAGTCCCTTCGGTAACGGTTTCGCCCAACTGGGGCATAGTGACATCGGCCATGGAAAGACTCCTAAATCAGGCTCAGCCGTGAAGGCTGCGGCCGGTGAGGGACAGAACAGTTTCGCCGAACAACTCCGACAGCGACGGGTGGGGCATGAGGTACTCGGCGGTTTCGCGCACGGTGGCTTCCCAGTTGACGGCGAGGTAGCCGCCCGAAAGCTGCTCGGTGACCCACGGGCCGACCATGTGGACGCCGAGGACCTGGCCGCCGGTGCCATCAGGCAGCTTGCGGGCGATGACCTTCACAAGGCCGTCTGGCTCGTTGATGATAAGCGCCCGACTGTTGCCACGGAACTGGTGCTTGCTGACGACGACCTCAATGCCGGCTTCCTTCGCCGACGCTTCACTGTGCCCGGCGAACGCAACCTCGGGGTGGCAGTAGATGGCCCACGGCACCCGGTCGTAGGCAATCGGCATTGGGGTCTCACCCAGGATGACTTTGACCACCATGATCGCCTCGGCGAATCCAACGTGCGCGAGCTGCGGTGTGTTGATGAGGTCGCCGATGGCATACACGCCTGGCTCACCCGTGCGGCAGTACTGGTCGACATCGACGAAACCGCGATCGGACACCTTGACAGCGGTACCGGTGAGGCCGAGCAGATCGGCGAAGGGACGACGACCGACTGACACCACAACTGCGTCGACTTCGAGGCCATCTGCGCCTTCGAGCTGCACGGTGGTGCCGCCTGATCCGTTGAGCGTGTGACCGGTGACCTTTACTCCGGTGCGGATGTCGATGCCCTTCTTCTTGAAGACGCGCACCACCACATCGGCGCAATCGGTATCGCAGCCGGGCAGAATCTTGGGCAGGCCTTCGAGGATGGTGACCTGCGAGCCGAGATCGGCAAACGTGGAAGCGAACTCGCAGCCGATCGCACCGCCACCGATGACGGCCATGCGGGCAGGGATGTGGGCGAGGTCGAGCACTTCATCGGACGTCATGATCGGTCCACCCGGCTCGAAACCCGGGATGGTCCGAGGCAGCGAACCCGATGCCAGGATGACGTGCTGACCGGTGATGATCGCCCGCTCGCCCGTTGCATCATTGGTGATGGCGACGGTGCGGTCAGCGAACAGCGAACCGACGCCGTTGTACACGGTGACCTTGCGGCCCTTCAGTAGACCGGACACACCCTTCACCAGACCGGCCACAACCTTCTGCTTTCGCGCCTGGCTGACGGCGAAGTCGACGGTCGGCTCGCTCGAGTTCACCCCGAACTCGGCCGCGTGCTTGACGTGACGGAACGTGGCAGCAGTCTCCAGAAACTCCTTGGCCGGAATGCAGCCTCGCAACAGGCAGGTGCCGCCCACGGTGTCCCGCTCGATGAGGGCCACGTTCAGCCCGACACCTGCGGCATACAGCGCAGCGCCGTACCCGCCAGGACCTCCACCGATTACCACTACGTCAAACGCGGTTTGCGCCGTATCCGTCATGCATTCCTCCTAGGCCGGTGTGCAGGTTAGCAAGCTCGTCACGAAATCCGTCAGGCCGCTAACAGCCACTGCGCCTGTTGCCCTCCGAGGGAAAAAGCCAGGTAGGGCGTGCCCTTCGCGTCGGGAAAGGCCAATACGCACGTGACCGGGTTTCCCTGGGTCAGGTTGATGCCCCGGCAGGGTTTCTCGTTGGGCGTCAGGCCGATCGGGGCGACGGGCGATGACTGGGTGCCGATGAGCATCGTCCACGGCGACTCAGCCGTTGACGTGCGGGCATCGACGTCGGTCACCTTCATGGAGACCGTTGCCAGAATCTGCGCGCTGTCGTGACGCCAGGCTGTGACTCGTACCTCGGCACCGGCAACGGTGCGGCTGTCGCCTACTGCGGCGTTCTTGACGGTGAGGGCATCTTTGTTGCCCAGGGTTCGGACGAGGAAGAATCCTCCTGCAATCAAGATGGCCAGGCCACAGGCGATCGCGGTCAGGATCAGCTTGCGGGTGCTCACGCCCGCATCGTACGGAGGACTGCGGCCGAATTCACATCTGCGGTGTTTCGTGACACCGTTCGCGAAACAGTTGTGAAACTCTCTCCGCCCTGCCCACATCAATTACCGGCGTGCTTCTACACTCTCGACTATGAATATTCGGAGCGCTTCAGCTTTGGGTTGCGGTCTCCTTTTGACCCTTGCCAGTTGCGGGTCCAGCAAAGCAGTCACCACCGCCGCTCCGGCGGCTCCTGCTGCCACTACAACAGCAACGCCCACCGCTGCTCCTGGCACAGCGACCACGCAACCCGCGGCTGCTGGCGCTGCATCGGCTGCTGCTGTTCCTCAGATCTACGACTTCAAAGCCACCAAGGTGGGCGGCGGTGCGGTCGACGGTGCCGAGTTCGCCGGAAAGCCAACAGCCTTCTGGTTTTGGGCCCCCACTTGAAGCACGTGCAATGCCGAAGCCCCCTCGGTCGAGGTGGTCGCCAAGAAGTTCGCCGGCAAAGTCACTGTCGTTGGTGTGGCGTGGCAGGGAGACGACAAGTCGTTCCAAGGCTTCGTCAGCAAACACAAGCTCACCTTCGCCAACCTGGCCGATCTCGATGATTCCCTGTACGCCCACTTCGGCGTGCCGGGCCAGCCGGCATGGGTGTTCGTCAACTCTAAGGGTGAAGCCAAACGCGCCATCGGCGTCGTCCCTGAAGCAACCCTGGACAAGGTCCTGACCGAACTGGTGTAGAGGACAACCGCCTCAATCTGACAACATCAGGGCTATGGGAATTCGTGACGTGTTCAAACGGCTCGGCTCGTCGGTAGAGGAGCTGGACGCCGAGCGGCTGCAGACGCGCTTTGAGGCGCTGCCGTGCGCGCAGATTGCCGCCTGTCACTCTCGCGAGCGGCTTCGGGTCGGCGGCGAGGTCAAGCGTATCCGCACCGTTCCGCGCTCGGGTGCGCCGTCGTTTGAAGTGGTCATCTCCGATGGCACAGCCGACCTTGTAGCGGTGTTCAGCGGCCGACGCGAAATCCCCGGCATCACCCACGGCCGTCACGTCATGTTCGAAGGCGTCGCCCACGACGAGCGCGGCCGTCTCGTCATCCTCAACCCCGCCTACACCCTACTCGCCCACTAACTCGCTCGCATCGACCGAGGCGGGCGGCAGTTCTGTTTGAGTCCATCAGGGTGAACGTACAGTCTGAACTCACCAGCGATTCTCGCAAGGTCGTCAAGGTCACTCCTGGTCGAGTATCGCCAGTAGATCCTGAGCATCGGACAGCAGCCTAACAACGTCCAAACGATGATCGGCGATGAAGTAGTACCAGCGAGCCGGGAAGCCCTTCACCGGCCAAGATCGCAGGCCGGGGACTTCACCGAGTTCGCCAATTCTTGGTGATCCAATGCCTGGCGAGCGTTCAATCCGTCGCAACGATGACTCGGCCGCCTCAACGAATCGCAAGGCCAACTCATCTCCATCGACTCGCCGGTGGTGAAGAATTCGCTCGGACAGGTCAAGGTTCGCCTGGTTTCGAAGATCTGCCTTGATCACAGAGGCAGAGCCACGGCACGATCAACCATTGTCAACATGGCCGGATCTAGTCCGATCCGGGGCGGGAGAGTCAACCAGGTCGGCAAATCCCAACTCGAGACCAGGCCGGTTACACCTTGCGTAAAGCATTATCAAATAGACGTGCAAAACATCATCGTCTGCCGCGTGAAATCGTTACTGAGGGGTAGAGTCGTGCATGGCTGCTTACCGAACGCGCCTCATAGACGCCACAATCGCTGAACTCATGGCCGCTCTCCCAGCCGTCATGCTCGTTGGCCCGAGAGCAACCGGGAAGACAACCTCGGCAAAGCGCCAAGCCCACAGCGTCGTTCGGCTCGATCGCCCCGTCGAAGCCGCACCGTTCCGCAACGACCCGGACACGCTCCTGGCGTCGCTCGACCCGCCAGTCCTCCTCGACGAATGGCAGCTCGTGCCCGAAGTGCTACCTGCAGTCAAACGAGCAGTCGATGACGGGACCGGCGTCGGGCGATTCCTCCTCACTGGCTCCGTACGTGCAGAGTTGATGCAGGCGTCATGGGCGGCGACAGGTCGAGTCGTGAGGGTGACTCAATGGGGCCTATGTCAACGAGAACTGGCCGGCGATGTCTCGTTACCGTCGTTCTTCGATCGGGTTTTTGAGAGCGGTGTGCGAACCTTCCGGCCTGCGCCTGGCGAGCACAACCTTCGGACGTATGTGGAACTCGCCCTCCGCGGCGGATTTCCCGAGCTGGCCTTGCAGGATTCCGCCACAGTGCGAGCGCGATGGCTCGACGCCTACCTCGATCAGCTCCTCTTGCGCGACGCATCGCTTGCAGACGAGCGCCGTGACCCAGTGCTGCTTCGTCGCTATCTACAGGCAGTAGCGGCGAACTCTGCGGGCGTCGCCGAGCACAAGGTGATTTACGACGCAGCAGGTATCAGTCGGCTCAGCGGAGTCGCATACGACTCACTGCTCGAACTTCAGTTCGTGACCGAACGCTTGCCAGCATGGCACTCAAACCGACTGAACCGACTGACTCGAAGCCCCAAGCGCTACATCATCGAGCCTGCGCTTCTCGGCCCGTTGCTGCGAGTCGATACACGAGCGATCATTCGCGATGGCGACCTACTTGGCCGAACGATCGACTCCTTTGTCCTGAGCCAGCTTCGGCCCGAGGTCGAGGCTGCCCAACACCGGGTGCAGCTTTCTCACTTGCGCCACGAACGCGGCACGCGAGAAATCGATCTCATTGTCGAGGGCCAGGGTGGCAGGATGATTGCTATCGAAATCAAGTCGAACGCGTCACCCGACGCCGACGACGCCAAGCATCTGGCATGGTTCCGCGACCTGATGGGTGATCGCTTTGCGGCAGGCATTGTTTTCCATACCGGCCCATACCAGTTCAATCTCAGTGATCGAATTGATGCCCTTCCGATCTCATGTCTGTGGGGGACTTGAGAGCGCTTGCTGCGGATGTTTGAACGGCGGTGGAGCGCTGGAGGGTGCGGGGGCCGATCAGTTTGTTCATGAGATGCTCGCCCGCGATCACGGGCGTGTAGCGAGCGGGGTTGTCGTCGCTGACACATGTGGGCATGACCGAGATGAGGGCGTCGTAGTTGGCTTCCTGGAAGAACGCCACGGATCGTCGACGGGCGGGGCCCGCAACGGTGGGTGGCACGACGCGGTGAAGGGTTGAGCGCCAGCGGTCGTTCGTCCACTCGGCCAGCAGGTCGCCGAGGTTCACTAGCAGCGTGCCCGGTTCGGGCAGCACATCGTGCCAGGCCCCATCGGGACCGACGATCTGTAGGCCCGGTACCGGGTCGGCCAGCAGGATGGTGCAGACGCCGTAGTCGGTGTGGGCGCCCATGCGAACCTGGCCCGGCTCGGGCTCCGCATGGTGCGAGCGGCGCTCGTAGTTGTTGGCCCGCATCACGCACACAGCACGATTCACTTTGTCGAAAATGAAGTCCTCCGGCATGCCGAGCGCAACCGCGAATATTCGGCTCAGTTCGCGGGCCAGGGCCTGACACGCGCCGAAGTACGCCACCCAGACTGTGCGCATGTCGGATGGTTGTTCAGGCCACATGTTCGGCGCGAAGAAACGATGTCGCTCCGCCACGACGTACGGATCGCTTTCGTCAACCGCATCGACGCCGCAGTTGAACGCCTCGAACATGTCGGGCTTGCTGTCAACGCCGAGCGAGTAGGCGAGCGCTTCGGTGCCGTAGGCCGCATAGCCCCGATTGACCGCCTTGTCCTTCGGGACGTAGCGCAACTTCTCGTCCTCGGGCCGATCAAAGAACGCCGTCGTGACTTCGAGCATCTGATCGATCAGTTCTGCCGGAACGCCGTGGCCACTGACGCGCAGGAACCCGACACGGCGGCACTCGCGGTCGATCGCCTCGACGACCGCCCGACGGGCAACGGCCTCACCGGTGAACCATCCCGACAGATCGATCGTCTGTACGAGACTGTCCACCGGAACGACGCTTATTTGCCCGTAAGGATGAGGCGAACCGCGTCTTCGCTGTCGGTCGTGACCAGCACGATGACTTCATCACCGGCCCGCACCGTGGTGTCACCACGGGGTACCACGACGTGGTCGTTGCGAAGCACCGCGACCACGGTGGAGTCGCGCGGCAGACCGAGTTCGGAGATCTCCCTATCGACCGCCGGAGACCCAACCGCGAGGGTGACCTCGGCCAGCTTGGCCTTGCCCCCTTCGAACGAAAGTAGGCGCACGAACGAACCGACCGACACTGCTTCTTCCACCAACGCGGTCAGGAGATGCGGTGTGGAAACGGCGACATCGACGCCCCACATCTCGTTGAACATCCATTCGTTCTTCGGGTTGTTCACGCGGGCGACTACTCGCGGCACTCCAAACTCCTGCTTGGCGAGCAACGAGATGACCAGGTTGTCCTCATCGTCACCCGTCACCGCCGCGATGACGTCGGCGTGCTGAGCGCCCGCATCAGCGAGGGAACTCACTTCGCAGCCGTCCGCCTCAATCCAAGTGACCCCGGCGGGATCGCCCGACGACATACCGCGTTTCACCACCCGTTGGTCTTGGTCAAGCAGCGTGACCTCATGGCCCGCCGACTGCAACTGGCCGGCCATGTAGCGGCCGACACTTCCGGCTCCGGCGATGATGACCCGCATCAGTGCGATCCTCCTGCGTGAGGCCCAGCCAGGTGGGCGTCGAGTGCGTTCACGGCATCGCCAAGAACGGAAAGGTAGAGCAGATCGCCCTGTTGCAGGACAAGATCGGCCGATGGTAGCGACGACACGCCAAGGCGCGAAACCGCTGCGGCCCGACAGATCCCGGACGCTTCCAGTACCGAAAGCTTGCTGCCCGCCCAGACCGCCCTCACGGAGCGCTCCACCAGCATCAGCTTGGCGCTGGGGTCAACCCACTCAACGGCCGGTTCGTCGGGAAGGAGCCGACGTAGCACCCGCTCGCTCGTCCAGGAAACCGTCGCAACGGTGGAGATGCCGAGCCGCTGGTAGATCGTGGCCCGCTTGGGGTCATAGATCCGGGCGACGACCCGCTCGATGCCGAAGGTCTCTCGCGCCACGCGGGCAATGAGGATGTTCGAGTTGTCACCGCTGGTGACGGCGGCCACCGCGTCGGCCCGCTCGATGCCGGCCAGCTTGAGCTGATCACGGTCGAAACCGATGCCGTTCACGGTCTGACCGGCAAAATTTTCCCCCAACCGTCTGAAGGCATCGGCGTTGCGGTCGATCACGGCAACGGTGTGACCCGCAGCCACCAAGCTGTGGGCAAGAGACGAGCCGACCCGTCCGCACCCTACGATGACGACATGCACTCTGCGCTACCTCCTGGACGGCCCATGTGGGCCGCTGGAGAGCATATCCACCCCCGACTTCACACAAGCTAACGAACGCGCCGACCGACTCTGCAGTTAGATCTGGTTCGTGCAGGAAATCACGATCGGGTATAGGAGGTAGCTATTGTCTCGGCCGTGCCCAAGCTAAAACGCGTGCTCATAGGCAAGCCAATCTCATCAGCCGACGAGGGCCACAACCGCCTCCGCAAGATCATCGCCCTTCCGGTCTTTGCCTCCGACGCCATCTCGTCCACGGCCTACGCCACCGATGAAATCATGGTCGTGCTTTTCGCCATCGGTACTGGCGGCGTCGCGGCCTGGAAGCCCACCATTCCCATCGCCATCATCGTCTGCGTACTGATGGCCATCGTGGTGGCGTCCTATCGCCAAACCATTCATGCGTATCCGTCCGGCGGCGGCAGCTACATCGTGTCGAAAGAAAACCTCGGCACCATTCCTTCGCTCATCGCCGGGTCCTCGTTGCTCGTTGACTACATCCTGACGGTGTCCGTCTCTGTTGCCGGTGGCGTGCTCGCCATTCGCGGTGTCGTACCAAGCCTCGGGAAGGCATGGGTAGTGCCCGTCTGCTTGTTCTGCATCTTCTTCATGACCGTCATGAACCTGCGCGGGGTGAAGGAGTCAGGTACGGCGTTCGCGGGGCCGACGTACTTCTACGTCTTGATGTTGCTCATTCTGATCGGCAGCGGGTTTTACCGAATCTACGTTCAGCATCTCGGCCCCGTGCCAGAGTCGTTGCTCTCGGAGGAAGCTCTCAAGGACTTGGCGAAACCAGCAAAGAGCCTTGGCTTGTTGATTTTGCTACGCGCGTTTGCATCCGGTGCCGTCGCGCTCTCCGGGGTGGAGGCAATCTCAAACGGCGTGCCCGCGTTCGAGAAACCGGAGTCGAAGAACGCTGCGACCACCCTTTTGTGGATGGGTGGCATTCTTGGTTCGTGCTTCCTGATGATCAGCATACTCATGGCGAAGCTGAAGCCGTATCGCAGTGAAGGCGACAGCATCAACGGCATCGGCATTATCGCCCAGCACATCTACGGCGGGAAGGGCCTCATGTTTTGGCTCACCGAGATTGCCACGTTCTTCATCTTGATCCTGGCCGCAAACACCGCCTACGCCGACTTCCCCCGCCTCTCGTCCATCATCGCCAAGGACGGCTTCCTGCCCCGACAGTTCGCCAACCGCGGTGATCGGCTCGTGTACTCCAACGGTGTGATCTTCCTAGCGGTTGTCGCCTCGATTCTGATCGTCGTGTTCGACGGTGACATCTCGAAGCTCATCCCGCTGTATGCGTTCGGCGTCTTTACCGGCTTCACGTTCAGTCAGTTCGGCATGGTGAAACACCACCTTCACCTCAAGGAACCGAACTGGAAGGTCGGGATGGTCATCAACGCGATTGGCGCTACTGCCACCGGTATCATTGCGATGATTGTGGTCGTATCGAAGTTCACGCAAGGCGCATGGATCCCGGCCGCGCTCATTCCACTCATGGTGCTGATGTTCAAGTCGATTGGCAACCACTACAAGCGCACCCGCAGCGCCGTGCTCACCACGCCCGACTACCGGGCGCCGCGTGAAACGCACACCGTTGTTGTGCTGGTCGGGTCGATCAACAAGGGCGTGCTTAACGGTCTTTCCTACGCACGGTCACTCAACCCTGATCGCATTATGGCGGTCACGGTGGTGAGCGACGATTATGAGCGAAAGCAGATTGAGGACCAGTGGAACGAATTCAACGTGTCGGTCGAACTGGTGACGCTGTACTCCCCGTACCGGGCGCTTACC